>CAZBIO010000337.1:0-5013 GCA_964491965.1 uncultured Cellulomonas sp. | reverse complement strand
GCCGCCGGGGTGACCGTGCACGTCGGGTCGGGATGGGCGGCGCTGGGCGCGGCGCGCGCTGCCGGTGCGGACGCCGCCGGGCTGGACGTGGCCTCGCTGCCCGACGCGGCGTGGGAGAAGGTCGCGGCCGCCGTCGAGGGCGGGACCCGGCTGTGGGCCGGGCTCGCGGCGGATGCCGAGGCGCTCGTCGGGCCGTGGCGACGCGTCGGCCTGCCGGTGAAGGACCTCGCGGACACGGTGCTCGTGGCGGGGCGCCCGGGCGGGGCCTGGACTCCCGACGCCGCGCGTGCCGCGCTGGGCGACGTGGTGCAGGCCGCCCGCGTGGTCGTCGAGCGGGCGCTGGCCTGACGGCGTCGGGAGGTCCCCTGTGGGTCCCGGGCGCGATGATGTCCCGGTGAGCGAGGCGACGCACGACGAGGTGGGCGTGGTGCCCGGCGAGGTCCCGGCCCCGGAGCGGCACCGGTGGGAGGAGCTGGCCGAGTCCATCCGCGCGGACCAGTTCGCGTACTACGTGCGGGACGCCCCGGTCTCGTCGGACGCGGACTACGACGAGCGCATGCGAGAGCTGGCGGGGCTGGAGGAGCGCTTCCCGGGGCTGCGGACCCCGGACTCCCCGACGCAGGTGGTCGGCGGGACGTTCTCCACCGACTTCCAGGCGGTCAGGCACGTCGAGCGGATGATGTCGCTGGACAACGTCTTCTCGCGCGAGGAGCTGTTCGCGTGGGCCGGGCGCGTGGAGCGGGACCTCGGCACCGCCGACGTCGAGTGGCTCTGCGAGCTGAAGATCGACGGGCTCGCGATCGCGCTGCTGTACGAGAACGGCCGCCTGGTGCGCGCCGCGACGCGCGGCGACGGACGCACGGGCGAGGACGTCACGCTCAACGTCCGGACCATCGCCACGGTGCCGGGGCGGCTGGCGGGCGACCCGGCGGGTCACCCCGCGCGGATCGAGGTGCGCGGCGAGGTGTTCTTCCCCGTGGCAGAGTTCGCGCGGCTCAACGAGGCGCAGGTGGCTGCGGGCAAGGCCCCGTTCGCCAACCCGCGCAACGCGGCCGCCGGCTCGCTGCGGCAGAAGGACCCGCGGGTGACGGCCGGGCGTCCGCTGCGCGTCTACGCCCACGGCATCGGCGCGGTGGACTGGGGGGCGGGCCGCGCGCGGCCGGTGGAGCGGCAGTCGGAGGTGTACGCGCTGCTGCGGGAGTGGGGCGTGCCGACCAGCGCGCACAACAGCGTGGTGACGGGCGTCGACGCGGTCTGGGCGGTGGTCGAGCACTACGGCGAGCACCGCCACGACGTGGAGCACGAGATCGACGGGATCGTCGTCAAGGTCGACGAGTTCGCCGCGCAGCGCCAGCTGGGCGCGACGAGCAGGGCGCCGCGCTGGGCGATCGCCTACAAGTACCCGCCCGAGGAGGTGAACACCCGGCTGCTCGAGATCCGGCTCGGCATCGGCCGCACCGGGCGGGCCACTCCCTACGCGGTGATGGAGCCGGTGTTCGTCTCCGGCAGCACGGTGCGCCAGGCGACCCTGCACAACCAGGAGGTGGTCAAGGCCAAGGGCGTGCGGATCGGCGACATGGTGGTGCTGCGCAAGGCCGGCGACGTCATCCCGGAGATCGTCGGCCCCGCGCCGCGGGCGGCCGACGACACCGTGGAGCGGGTCGAGTGGCACATGCCCGCCGACTGCCCGGTCTGCGGCGCGCCGCTGCGGCCCATGCGCGAGGGCGACATCGACCTGCGCTGCCCCAACGCGTTCTCCTGCCCCGCCCAGGTCCGCGGCCGGCTCGAGCACATCGGCTCGCGCGGCGGGCTGGACATCGAGGCGCTCGGCGAGGTGACCGCCGCGGCGCTGACGCTCCCCGAGTTCCCGGCCACGCCGCCCGTGCCCACCGAGGCGTCGCTGTTCGACCTCGTCGGCTACGGGCCGGACGCGCCCGACGAGGAGAGGGAGCGCGTCCGCGCGGCGAGCGCCGCGCTGCTGGCGCAGGTCGAGGTGGTCGTACGGGACCCCGAGACGGGACTGCCGCGCGAGGACGACGACGGCGTGGTGCGCCGCCGGGCGCCGTTCCGGCGCCAGCTCAAGCACACCAAGGCCGCGCTGGCCGCGGCCGCCGCCTCCGGCACCGAGCTGCCCGAGTGGGAGCCGTCCGAGCAGGCGCGCACGCTGCTCGACGAGCTCGACGGCGCGAAGGCCAAGGACCTGTGGCGAGTGCTCGTGTCACTGAGCATCCGCAATGTCGGGCCGATCGCCGCGCGGGCGCTCGCCGCCGAGTTCGGGTCGATGGACGCGCTGTGGCACCTGGTGACCGGCGGAACGCTCGGCGAGGTGGGGGCGCGTGCGGGTGCCGCCGGTGCCGCCGCGGCCGTTGCGCCGACGGACGACGAGCGGGCGGCGGCGGTCGCCACCCTGTCGCAGATCGAGGGCGTTGGGCCCATCATCGCCGAGTCGATCGTCGACTGGTTCACCGGGCCGGACGGCGACTGGCACCGCGCGATCGTCGAGTCGTGGCGCGCGGCCGGCGTGGTGATGCGCGATGCGCGCGACACCTCGATGCCGCGGACGCTCGAAGGCCTGACCGTCGTGGTCACCGGCAGCCTCGAGCGGTTCAGCCGCGACGAGGCGAAGGAGGCGATCATCTCCCGCGGCGGCAAGGCGGCCGGGTCGGTGTCGAAGAGCACCGACTTCGTCGTCGTCGGCGAGAACGCCGGGTCCAAGGAGACCAAGGCCCGCGAGCTCGGGCGGCCGATCCTCGACGAGGACGGGTTCGTCGCGCTGCTCGAGGGGGGACCCGCGGCGGTGGGAGCCGAGGCGTGACCGGGCCGGTTGCGGCATCCGGGCCGGTGGTCCGCGTGGCGCGGCCGGAGGACGCCGCCGCCGCCGGTGCCCTCACCGCGGAGGCCTACCTCGCCGACGGCCTGCTGTCCGACGAGGACGACTACGCCGCCGAGCTCCGCGACGCGCGACGGCGGGCCGACGAGGCCGTGCTGCTCGTGGCGGTGCAGCCCACGGCCGACGGGCGCGAGGCGGTGGTCGGGACGATCACGGTGGCGCCGTACGGGTCGTCGTACGCGGAGGTCGCGGAGCCCGGCGAGGTGGAGCTGCGGATGCTGGCCGTGGCGCCCGAGGTTCGCCACCACGGCGTCGCCACCCTGCTGATGCACGCCGCGCTGCGTGAGGCGCTCGCGGGCGGGATGCGCCGCGTGGTGCTCTCGACGCTGGACGCGATGGCCGCCGCGCAGCGGCTCTACGAGCGGCTCGGATTCGTGCGGGAGCCGGAACGGGACTGGGGCCACGTCGTGGTGCACCTGCGGGTCTACACCTGGACGCCGCCCAAGGCTCCCGGGCCGCTCGTCGAGACGCAGACGTGGCCGCCCGCGCGGGTCGTCGTCACGGACGACGGCTGGCGCTGCGGGGTCTCGGGCGGGTTCACGCAGCGGGCGAACTCCGCGCTGCCGCTGGGCCACCCGGCCGACCTCGGGGCGGCGGTCGCCCGCGTGGAGGCCGTGTACGACGAGGCCGGGTTGCCCACGATGTTCCGGGTCGGCTCGGGCGCGCCGGAGGGCCTGGCGATGGTGCTCGCCGCCCGCGGGTACGCGGCACGCTCGCTGACGGACGTCCTGGTCCGCGACGTCGAGGGTGCCGGGCGCCTGTTCGCGGGCATGCGGGTGTCCGCGGAGCCCGACGACGCCTGGCTGCGCGCCTGGCTCGGCGTCAAGGACCGCACCGCGGACGCCACGGCGATCCGCGCCGTGCTGACCGGGGCCCCCGCGGTCTACCTCACGGCCACGGCCGACGGGGCGGTGGTGGGCACCCTGCGCGTCGCCTTCGCCGACGAGTGGGCCGGGCTGTCCTGCCTGGCGGTCGAACCGTCGGCGCGGCGTGGCGGGATCGGCCGGGCGTTGACGCGGCACGGCCTGGCGCTGGCGGCCGAGCACGGCGCGGCGCGGGCATTCCTCCAGGTCGAGGCGGTGAACGCCGGTGCCGCGGCGCTGTACGAGCGGCTCGGGTTCGCCCTCGCGGACGGGTACCGTTACGTCGCTCGGCCCCGGTAGCCGCCGGTCGTGGAGGCAGGGAAGCGGCGCGAGATACTGGCCCCGTGATCTCGCTTTCGGCGGCGGAGCGGCTGGCCCAGGCCGGCCTCACCTGGCACCCGGCCGCGGGGGATCGGTTCGCGATCCGGTCCGACACGCTCATGGGCCAGGTCTTCACGATCAGCGACATGGTGGTGGAGCCGCACGAGTACCCGACGGGGACGGTCCTCGGGTTCAACGGCACCACCGAGTGGGCGCTCGACTCCGTGCAGCAGGAGGACGCGCTGTGGCTGCCGAGCGAGGAGCAGCTGCGCCACCTGCTCGGCTCGGCGTTCCGCAGCCTCGCTCGCTCGACCGACGGCTGGTACCAGGTGCTCGTCGAGGTGCCCGGTCGACCCGAGCAAGTGTTCGGCAGCGAGAACCCCGACGACGCCTACGCGGAGGCGCTGCTTACGCTGCTGCGCGCCGCGACGTCCTAGGGGCACGACACCTCGCGGGTCGCAGGAGCTGCTGCACGCGACGTCCGGGCGGATCGCTAGAAGGGTGGTTCGTCGGGGTATCCGGGGTTGGGTTGGGTGGTGTTGGGGTTGGTGAGTCTCTGTGTGCGGCCGTGCTCGCCGGGGGTGACGCGGTAGGCCAGGCCGGTGGGTGTGTGCCATTCGAAGATGCCGGGTGCGACCTGTGTCAGCCGGTAGCCGCCGTCGGTTTTGAGGCGGTGGCAGCGGTTGGACAGGGGTCCGAGGTTGCCGGCGGTGGTGGTGCCGGGGGTGGGGGAGCCGTTGGCGGGTCGACCGTGGTATTCGGTGGTGTGGTCGATGTCGCAGTGGTGGGCGGGCACACTGCAGGCGGGTGCGGCGCAGACCTGGTCGCGGGCGGTGACGTGGTCGATCAGTGAGGTGGGTGGTCGGTAGCGGGTGCGTCCCACGTCGAGGACCTGGCCGGATAGGGGGTCGGTGACCAGGCGGCGCCAGACCCCGCCGG
>CAZBIO010000336.1:0-14402 GCA_964491965.1 uncultured Cellulomonas sp. | reverse complement strand
ACCACGACGACCCCGAGCACGGCGGCCACCCACGGTGCGGCGGTGGCCGACGCCGGACCCGCCAGGTGGTCGACACCCGTCCGCGCCGCGACGGCCGCCACCGCTGCGGACTGCGGGTCGGCGAGCACGGCAGTCGCCGCGGCGGTGAGGGCCACGCCCCCGGCCAGCACCACCGCCGCCACCACCCATCGCCCGATGCGACCGGCGAGCGCCACGGCGGCGCCGCACGCGGCGAGCACCAGGGCGGTCGCCGGCACCATCGGCGCCGCAGCGGACCCCGAGACGGTGACCGGGACGTCCCCGGTCAGGGCGCTGACGCCGGTGGCGCGCACCCAGGCCGGCAGCGAGCTCGCCCCCGCGGCAGTCGCGAGCAGGACGACGACCGCCACCCAGCGGCCCCGCGACGCCCGGGCGGTCACGACCCCGCGGACCGCAGCCGCGCCGCGATCTGCACCGCGCGCACCGCGGCCGCCGCCTTGTTGCGGGACTCGGCGTACTCGAGCGCGGGCACCGAGTCGGCGACGATACCCCCGCCGGCCTGCACGCTCGCCCGCCCGTCCCGCAGCAGCGCGGTGCGGATGGCGATCGCCATGTCCATGTCCCCCGCGACGTCGAAATAGCCGACCGTGCCGCCGTAGATCCCGCGGCGAGCGGGCTCGATCTCGTCGATCAGGGCGATCGCCCGCGGCTTCGGCGCGCCGGACAGGGTGCCCGCCGGGAACGTGGCCACCAGCGTCTCGAGCGCCGTCGCGCCGGCGCGCAGCGTGCCCACGACCGTCGACGTGATGTGCATGATGTGCGAGAACCGGCGCACGGCCATGAACTCGACCACCTCGACGCTCGTCGGCTCGCAGACCTTCACCATGTCGTTGCGGGACAGGTCGACGAGCATCACGTGCTCGGCACGCTCCTTGGGGTCGGCGAGCACCTCCTCGGCGAGGTCCTTGTCCTCCTCCGGCGTGGCGCCTCGCGGGCGCGAGCCCGCGATGGGGAAGGTCACCACCTTGTCGCCGGTCACCTTGACGAGCGTCTCCGGGCTCGAGCCGACGACGGCGAAGTCCTTCCCGTCGGCGTCCCGCAGCTGGAGGTAGTACATGTACGGGCTCGGGTTGACCGTCCGCAGCACGCGGTAGACGTCGAGCGGCGACGCCGGGCAGTCGAGGTCGAGGCGCTGGCTGATCACCACCTGGAACACCTCGCCGTCGCGGATCGCCACCTGCCCCGCGCGAACGTCGTCCTCGAACTCGGCCTGCGTCATCCGGAACTCGAGCTCCGGCTCCGCCGCGTCCGGGTCGAGCACGGCGACCCCGGGGTCGGAGGCCTTCGCGAGGTCCGCCTCCATCGCGTCCAGGCGCGCGACGGCGTCCGCGTGGGCCTCGTCGACCCGCTCGTCGGTCGCGTCGAGGTTGATCGCGTTGGCGATGAGCCACACGGTGCCCTCGTGGTGGTCCACCACCGCGAGGTCGCCGACGAGCAGGAGCGCCAGCACGGGCACGTCGAGCTCGTCGGGCGCGTTCGCGGGCAGCGTGGGCTCCCACTGGCGCACGATGTCCCACCCGAGGACGCCGACCAGCCCGCCGGTCAGCGGCGGCAGCCCGGGCACCGCCGGCGTCCGCAGCACCTCCAGCGTGCGGCCGAGCACGTCGAGCAGCGGGCCGCTCGTCGGGACCCCCACCGGGACGTCGCCGGTCCACACCGGGGCGCTGTCGCGCGCCGTGAGGGTCGCGCGCGAGCGGACTCCGACGAACGAGAAGCGGCCCCAGGTGCCGTCCGACGCGGCCGACTCGAGGATGAACGTGCCGGGCCGGCCATCGGCGAGCGCGCGGTACAGGCCGACGGGCGTGGTGCCGTCGGCGAGCAGGCGGCGCACCACCGGGATCACCCGGCGCCCGGGCGCCATGATCCGGAAGCCCTCGAGCGGCGGCCAGGTGGCTCCCCAAGGGGCGTCGAACGGGACGGTCGCCGGGGCGCTCATTCGCCCGCTCCTACGACGGCCGGCAGTGGCCCGCCCGCGACGAAGCACGTGCGCGCGCCGGTGTGGCACGCCGGGCCCACTTGGTCCACCTCGACGAGCAGCGCGTCGCCGTCGCAGTCGATGCTCACGGAGCGCACCCACTGCACGTTTCCGGACGTGTCGCCCTTGCGCCAGTATTCCTGGCGCGACCGGCTCCAGTACGTCGCGCGGCCGGTGGTCAGCGTGCGATGGAGCGCCTCGTCGTCCATCCAGCCGACCATGAGCACCTCGCGCGTGTCGTGCTGCTGGACGACCGCGGCGACCAGGCCGGCGGCGTCGCGCTTGAGGCGCGCGGCGATCGCAGGGTCGAGTCCGGATTCCGTTCGCTGTTCGCGCACGATGTCGATCCTCCCATGTGCCTCACCCCGTCAGCGGGTCTGGGCCAGCCAGGCGGCGTGCAGCCGGGCGTACACCCCGCCGCGGCCGACGAGCTCGTCGTGCCGCCCCACCTCGACCACCTCGCCCGCGTCGAGGACGACGACGAAGTCGGCTGCCTCCGCGGTGGACAGACGGTGCGCGATGGTCACCGTGGTGCGGCCGCCGACGAGCCCGGCGAGCGCGCGGGCGATCCGGACCTCGGTCGCCGGGTCGACGGCGCTGGTGGCCTCGTCGAGCAGCAGCAGGTCGCCGTCCGCCAGCCGCGCGCGCACGAGTGCGACGAGCTGGCGCTCCCCCGCCGACAGCTGCTCGCCGCGCTGCCCGACGGGGCTGTCGAGTCCGGCCGGGAGCTCGGCGACCCAGCCGGTCAGCCCGAGCTCTGCTACCGCGGCGGCGATCCGCGGGTCGCCGTCTCCTTCGTCGTGCCCCTCGTCGTGCCCGCCCTCGTGCCCGTCCTCGTGCCCGTTCCGCCCGCCGTCCCGCAGCCCGTACGCGAGGTTCTCTGCCACGGTCCCGTCGAAGAGGAAGCCTTCCTGCGGCACCAGCACCACCCGCTCGCGCAGCACGCGCGGGTCGATGTCGCGCAGGTCGACGCCGTCGAGCAGCACCCGCCCGGCGCGCGGGTCGACGAAGCGCGCCGCCAGCCGGGCCAGCGTCGTCTTGCCCGATCCGGTCGCGCCGACCACCGCCACCGACGCGCCGGCCGGCACCACGAGGTCGACGTCGCGCAGCGCGGGCGGCGCGTCGGGGTAGCCGAACGTCACGCCCGACAGCTCGAGCCGGGCGGCACCGCGCGGGCTGGCGACCGCGGCCCCCGGCGCCGGGTCCGGGACGTCGATCGGCGTCTCGAGCACGCCGAGCACCCGGCGCCAGCCCGCGACGGCGTTCTGCAGCTCGTTGAGCTGCTCGGTGGCCATCTGCACCGGGCCGGTGAACAGCTGGACCAGGAAGAGGAAGGCCACGAGGCGGCCGGTGGTGACGTGACCCGCGATGCCGAGGTGGGTGCCGACGACGATCACCACCGCCAGTACGCCGTTGGCGACGAGCACCCCGAGCGAGAACGCCGTCGCGACGAGTGTCTGCGCGCGGATCATCGCGCGGCGGGTCGCCTCGACCGCGGCGTCGATCCGGCGCTGGGTGCGCGGCTCGATCGCATACGCGCGCACGGTCTCGGCGCCGACCACCGACTCGGAGATGGTCCCGAGCATCGCGCCGACCCGCTCGCGCACGGCGGCGTAGCGCCGGTTGACGCCGCGCTGGAGGCGCGGCACCACGACGAGGAGGGGCACGAAGCACACCCAGACCAGCAGCGTGAGCTGCCACGAGTAGACCGCCATCACCACGGTCGCCACGCTCACCTGGAGCACGGAGACCAGCAGCGTGACGCCGCCCCACTGGACGAACAGCGACACCGTGTCGACGTCGCTGGTGACGCGCGACACGAGCGCGCCGCGCCGCTCCGTGCCCTGCGTCAGCACCGACAGGTCGTGAACGTGCCGGAAGGCCCGCGTCCGCAGCGTGGCGAGGCCGCGCTCGCTCGAGCGGAACAGCCGGATGTTCGCGTAGGCCGAGCAGGCCGCGCCGACCAGGAGCCCGACGAGCGCCAGCAGCGAGAGCGTCACCACGCGCCCCGCGTCCGGTCCCCCGGTCGCGAGGATGCCCGAGTCGACGGCCTGCTGGACGACGATCGGCACCGCCACCTTGCCGGCGGCGGCGACCACCGCGAGGGCCAGGGACAGCGGCATGCCCGCCAGCAGCTCCGGCGACACCGCCACGCCGCGGCGCAAGGTCGCCAGGACACCGATGTCGCTCGTCGCCGCCATGCGGGCGGGGGCCATGCTCATCGGGCCTCCCCCGCGCTGTCGCCCACGGCGCCGTCCGCGGCACGGCGCCGAGCGTCGCGCTCGTACGCCGTGGCGAGCTCCGCGTAGCCGGGGTCGCGCGCCATGAGCTCGTCGTGCGACCCGCGGTCCACCACACGCCCGCCCGCGAGGTGCACCACCTCGTCCGCCAGGAGGACGGACGCCATGCGGTAGGCGACGAGCAGAACGGTCGGGCCCCGACCGTCGGCGTCGGCGCGCAGCCCCGACAGGATCGCCCGCTCTACCCGCGGGTCCACCGCGCTCGTCGCGTCGTCGAGCACCAGCACCTGCGGCCGCCGCACCAGCGCCCGCGCGAGGACCAGTCGCTGCCGCTGCCCGCCGGAGAGGTTCGCGCCCCGCTCGCCGAGCTGGGCGTCCAGGCCGCCGGGCAGCCCCGCCACCACGCCGTCGACGTGCGCCGCGCGCAGCGCCGCCGACACCTCGTCGTCGGACGGCGCTGCGGGGTCGTCGGCCTCGGCGAGCGTGACGTTGGCGCGCACCGTGTCCTCGAAGACGAACGCGGACTGCGGGACCAGCGCGACGACGCGGGCGCGATCGGCCGCAGCCAGCTCGCGCAGGTCGGCGCCGCCGACGAGCACCCGGCCCGCGCTCGGGTCCGCGACGCGCGCCACGAGCCCGACGAGCGTCGTCTTGCCGGCGCCGGTCGGGCCGACGATCGCCACCGTGCGCCCCGCCGGGACGTCGAGGTCGACGTCCGACAGCAGGTGCACGCTGCCCGTGGCGGTCGGGACCGCCACGCTCACCCCGTCGAACCTCACGGCGGCGGCCGTCCCCGTCCCGCGCCACGGCCGGTCCCCGGCCGGGAGGTCGCCCGTCGAGTCCAGCACCGCGGCGATGCGCTCCCAGCCGACGAGGCTGCGCGGCAGGTCGCCGAGGAACCACCCGAACGAGCGAACCGGGACCGCGAGCATGCTCAGCAGGAACCCGGCGCCGACCACGTCCCCGGTCTCCACCGCGCCGACGCGCAGCCGGTAGGTGCCGACGACCAGCACCAGCAGCGTCCCGAGGTTCGGCAACAGGTCGATCGCGGGGTCGAAGATGCCGCGCACCGTCCCGGCGCGGACGTTCGCGGCGCGCAGCTGCTCGGCGCGGCCGGCGAACCGGCGCTCCTCGCGGTCGGCGGTGCCCAGCGCCTTGACCAGCACCGCGGCCTCGAAGCTCTCGTGCGCCACCTCGGCGACCTCGGCGCGCATCCGCTGCGCGCTGGCGACCGCCGGCGACATCCGCCGCTGGAACGCCACGTTCGCGGCGAGCGTCGAGGGCACGACGAGCAACGCGGCGACCGCCAGCCACGCGTCGGTGGCGAACAGCGCAACCGCGGCGACGAGCAGCATCACCACCACGCCGAGCGCGAACGGCACCGAGTTGAACACGGCGGTCGCCGCCTCGGTGTCGGAGCTGGCCGTCGCGAGCAGCCGCCCCGCGGCGTGCCGGCGGTGCCACGACATCGGCAGCTCGAGGAGGCGGCGGGTCACGCCCCGCCGGTGGTCGGCCTGGACATCGGCCGTTCCGGCGCCGGCGTAGACGCGCCGCCCGCAGACGAAGAGGGCGAGCGCGACGGCCGCCGCGGCGACGACGAGCCCCGCCTGGCCGATGTCGGCGCGCGCCGCGGGATCCCCCGCGAGCGCTGGCACGACGACCGCGTCGGTGGCCCATCCGAGCGCCCGGCTCACCGCGACGGTCGCCGCCCCGAACCCGGCGGACGACCCGACCGCCGCCACGTAGACCCACGGGTGGGCGCGCATCCCGCGCCAGACGAGCGCCCCGCCCCGGCGTGTGACCGACCCTGCGAGCGCTGCGGGGCGCTGAGAGGACACGCGGGAGAACCCTTCGGTCGGGCGGGTGGGGAGGTCTGAATCGTCTCACGCCCTCCCGACACGCAGCCGCCCGCCGCCGTGGCCCGGCCGCCTCTCCCCCGCGTCGAAGCCCGCCCGCGTCGATGCCCCCGCCCTCCTCCCACCGCCCGCGTCGATAGGTCCGCGCCCCGTCGATAGCTGCTCCCATCGCCGTGGCGGGCAACTATCGACGCGGGGGACCCGGCTCCGTCACCCACGGAGCACGGGGCGGGGGTCACCCACGGAGCAGGGGCCGGGGCGTCCGCGGGATGCCAGGCGGCAGCATGCGTGTCACCTTCGCGACGAGTGCCGCGTCGGCGCGGAGGTCCTCCTTCAGCACGCGCTGCATCCGGTAGCCGACCTCTCTCACCAGGTCCTCGCGCCGCTTCTCCCGGACGAGGTCCTCGACGTCGACGTACTTCGAGCGCCCGTCGTACTCCACGAGCGATCGCCACTTCTCCCAGCCGATGTCCGCCCAGAAGGTGCCGTCCGATGTCGCCACCTCGATCTGGGTCTCGGGCCGCGGCAGACCCTCCCTGAGCAGCACGAATCGGGTCGCCGTCTCTCCCGGGGACTCGGCGCCGTCGTCCGCCAGCTCGACGACCGCGCGGGCGCGCGCCGCACCGTTACGTCCCCGCAGCTCGTCGAGCATCGCGAGCGCCTCCGTGCGATCCGCGCCGGCCCGCAGGGCGGCATCGGCGACGACGAGTCCCGCCAGCGGCGGCAGCGAGCGGGCGCAGTCGACCATCGTCTGGACCAGGTCGGTGACGGGGAGGCGGCCGACGACGGTCAGGCGCGTCGCGTCCACAATGCCCCGGTGCCGGACGACCGACCTGCTCCGCTGCGCGGAGGCGTGCCCCTCCTGGCGAACATGGACCACTGCTGGGCAGCGCCACAGCGGGAGGCCCCAGAGGAGCGCGGCGGACTCGTGGCTGAACCAGTGCGGCCTGCGCAGGTACTCGTCGATGCCGGCGATGCGAGCAAGTGCGTGCTGACGGGTGGACAGACTCAGTGCCGTCGGGACGTAGACACCTCGGTCGACTCGCTCCCACGCTCCGTGACGCACCTGGCCTGCCGCCAGGGCGGGGGTGACATCCCGGGCGAGGTGGATGCGCGGCGGTGTGAGCACTGGCGCGGGGATCGAGGACCCTGGGCGAAAGGACACGGCGCGGACCCTCGCGCATCTGGCCTCGGATCGGGGCGCCGATCACGCCAACCCGTGGGTCCGAGCCCACAGTCCCGGCTGTGGGCGCCTCGGCGCCGCGATCCGGCCGCCTCCGGCAGCCCTCACCCTCGCCGCCACCCGCCCCCACATCGCCGCCCATGTCGATAGGTCGCCGCGTCGTCGATAGGTGCACCTATCGACGCGGCGTGGCGCTGTCGACCCGGCGCGCGGCTCCCTGTCCAGGTCTGGTGCAGCGGGCGTGCGGCGCGCGGCCCCGCGGGTCAGCGGACGGTGACGGCGACGGGGTCAGTAGACGGTGACGCCCGCGGGTCAGCGGACGGTGACGGCGACCCGTCAGCGGACGGTGATGCCGGCCGCGCGCAGCGCGGCCTTCACCTCGGCGATGGTCAGCGTGCGGAAGTGGAACACGCTCGCGGCGAGCACCGCGTCCGCGCCGGCGCGGGCCGCCTCGACGAAGTGCTCCACCGTCCCCGCTCCCCCGGAGGCGATCAGGGGGACCCGCACCTCGCGGCGCACGTCGCGGATCATCTCGAGGTCGAAGCCGGCGGTCGTGCCGTCGGCGTCCATCGAGTTGAGGAGCACCTCGCCGGCGCCCAGCTCGGTCGCCCGCACGGCCCACGCGACGGCGTCGATGCCCGTGCCGCGGCGCCCCCCGTGCGTGGTCACCTCGTACCCCGAGTCCGTGCGGGCCTCCCCCGTGACACGCCGCGCGTCCACCGACAGCACCAGCACCTGCGACCCGAACCGCTGGGCAATTTCGCCGATCAGCTCGGGCCGCGCGATCGCCGCGGTGTTGACGCCCACCTTGTCGGCACCGGCCCGCAGCAGGCGGTCGACGTCCTCGGCCGAGCGCACCCCGCCGCCGACCGTCAGCGGCACGAACACCTGCTCGGCGGTCCGCCGCACCACGTCGTACGTCGTCTCGCGGTTCGACGACGACGCAGACACGTCGAGGAACGTCAGCTCGTCGGCACCCTCGGCGTCGTAGCGGGCGGCGAGCTCGACGGGATCCCCGGCGTCCCGCAAGTTCTCGAAGTTGACGCCCTTGACCACCCGGCCGGCGTCGACGTCGAGGCACGGGATGACACGCAGCGCGAGGCTCACGGCGCCCGATTCTCCCGCAGCAACCCGAGCGCACCGCCGGTCCGCCCGCTCACCGGACGACCCCCTCGGGCGCCGAGGCGAGGATGTCGACGACGAAGACGAGCGTCTGCCCGGCGAGGCTCTCGCTCTGCGTCGCGCCGAGGTCGTACGTGGGCGGCACGACGAGCATCACCTGCGAGCCGGTGGTCTGCTCCGCCAGACCCTCGTCGAACGCGGGGACGTCGGAGAGCGAGAACGAGGCGGGCTGTCCACGCTCCCACGTCGAGTCGAACACCTCGCCGGTGGTCCACGTGAACCCCGTGTACTGCACCGTGACGACGTCGCCGCTCTCCACCTGGCGGCCCGAGCCGCGCAGCAGCGGCTGCGTGACCAGGTCGTCCGGTGGCTCGGTGCCCGTCGCGGAGATCGTCGGCGACCCGTCGGCACCGAGCGTCACCGCCGGGAGCCCCGAGCGCGGCTCGACGGCCGGCCCCTCGGCGCGCGTCGGCAGCACGTCGACCACCGTCAGCGCCGGGAAGTCCTCGTCGGCCCCCTCGCCCGGCGGCGTCGCCTGCAGCAGGCGCGCGCCGACGCGCTGGCCGGACAACGTCCGGAACAGCTCCTCGCCCAGGTCCGCCGTGGTCATCACCTGCGGCACCGGGCTCGACGAGTAGTTCTCGGTCACCATGGTCCCGTCGGTGGCGTCCTCCACCCAGTACCGCAGCAGCACGGGGCCGCCCTCGACCAGCTCGGGACCGGTGCCCGGCCAGATCGTGTGACGGTACGGGCGCTGGATCGTCAGCGGCGTGACGTAGATCAGCGTCGGCGCACCGCCCGGGTCCCCCGTCACGGCGACGTCCGGGTCCTCCGGCTCGGGTTCGGCGCACGCCGCGAGCGCGCCGACGCAGAGCAGCACCGCCGCGAGCCACGCGGCGAGGGGGGCGCGCGTCCTCACATCGACTCGATCAGGCGGTCGACCCGCTCGTCGACGCTGCGGAACGGGTCCTTGCACAGCACCGTCCGCTGCGCCTGGTCGTTGAGCTTCAGGTGCACCCAGTCCACCGTGTAGTCGCGGCGGGCCTCCTGCGCGGCGCGGACGAACTCGCCGCGCAGCCGCGCCCGCGTGGTCTGCGGCGGGTGGCTGGTCGCCTCGAACACGTCGAGGTCCGTGGTGACGCGTTCGACGAGCCCGCGCGCCGCCATGAGGTTGTAGAGCCCCTCGGTGCGCGAGATGTCGTGGTACGCCAGGTCGAGGCGCTGGATCCGCACGTCGGACAGCTCCAGGCCGTGCTTGGCGCGGTACCGCTCGATCATCCGGTACTTGATCGCCCAGTCCAGCTCGCGGTCGACGAGCGACAGGTCGCCGCTGCGCAGCGCGCGCAGCGCGCGCTCCCACAGGTCCAGCACCTGCTTGACCTCGGTGCTGGGACCGAGCTCGCTGCCGACGAAGTCGCTGACGCGCGCCAGGTACTCCTCCTGCACGTCGAGGGCCGTCAGCGTCCGGCCGTTCGCCAGGGTGATCGGGTGCAGGCCGGTCATGTCGTGGCTGATCTCACGGATCGCCCGGATGGGGTTCTCCAGCGTCATGTCCCGCACGGGCACGCCGGCCTCGACCAGGCGGAGCAGCAGGTCCGTGGACGCCACCTTGAGCATGGTGGTCGGCTCGGCCATCGAGGAGTCGCCCACGATGACGTGCAGCCGCCGGTACAGCTCCGCGTCGGCGTGCGGCTCGTCCCGCGTGTTGATGATCGGCCGGGACCGGGTGGTGGCCGACGAGACCGCCTCCCAGATGTGGTCGGCCCGCTGCGACAGGCAGTACACGGCACCGCGCGGCGTGACGAGCACCTTCCCCGCGCCCGTCAGCACCTGCCGTGTGATGAGGAACGGGACGAGGACGTCGGAGACCCGCCCGAAGTCGCCCTGCCGGCGCACCAGGTAGTTCTCGTGGCAGCCGTAGGAGTTGCCCGCCGAGTCGGTGTTGTTTTTGAACAGGTGGATGGTGCCGGGCAGGCCCTCGTGCTCCAGCCGCTGCTGGGCGTCGGCGACCAGGCCCTCGAGGATCCGCTCGCCGGCACGGTCGTGGGTGACCAGCTGCCGCCAGTCGTCGCACTCGGCCGTCGCGTACTCGGGGTGGGAGCCCACGTCGAGGTAGAGCCGGGAGCCGTTGCGCAGGAACACGTTCGACGAGCGGCCCCAGGCCACCACCTTGCGGAACAGGTACCGCGCCACCTCGTCGGCGGACAGCCCACGGCCGTCGACGGCCGCGCACGTCACGCCGTACTCGGTCTCCAGCCCGAAGATGCGCCGGTCCATGGCACCTCCCTCCGTCACGTCAGGCGGTCCCGACGACGTCGCCCGAGGCGCCCGCCGCGAGCAGATCCTCCAGCGTCGCACCGGTGAGCCGTCGGAACGCGCGGCGCGGTCGGGTGCGGTCGAGCACCGCGACCTCCAGCGACGCCGCGTCGAGCGTGCGCTGCGCGCCGCCGTCCTCCGACGGGGTCCCCAGGGTGCGCGTCGCCAGGCCGAGCGCCTCGCGCAGCTCCATGCCCTCCCGCCACCGCTCGGCGAGCACGGCGCCGAGGCGCTCCGCCTGCCCGCCCATCACCACCCAGCCGCGCTCGTCGGCCACGGAGCCGTCGTAGCTGAGCCGGTAGATCTGGTCGCCGGAGGGCTCCGTCCCGACCTCGACGACGACGAGCTCCACCTCCAGCGGCTTGGACTCGGTGGTGAACACCGTGCCCAGCGTCTGGGCGTACGCGTTGGCCAGGCCGCGGGCCGTCACGTCCACCCGGTCGTACGAGTAGCCGCGCAGGTCGGCGTAGCGCACGCCGGCGACGCGCAGGTTCTCGAACTCGTTGTACTTGCCCACCGCCGCGAAGGCGATGCGGTCGTAGATCTCGGACACCTTGTGCAGCGCCCGCGAGGGGTTCTCCGTCGCGAACGCCACACCGTCGTCGTACTGCAGGACGACGACCGAGCGGCCGCGGGCGATGCCTTTGCGCGCGTAGTCCGCCCGGTCCTTCATCAGCTGCTCGGGTGAGACGTAGAACGGCATGCTCATGTCCGTCACGCCCCCCGGGTCTCGCGCCGCGCCGCGAGCACGGCCTCGGCCGCGTCCGCCAGGGCCTCGTCGGCCACCCGCCGATACCCAGCGGCGCCCACCGTGGCGACCACGGGCCAGATCGCCCGCTCGGTGTCGGGGCCGCCGGTCGCCGAGTCGTCGTCCGCGGCGTCCATGAGGGCCTCGACCGCGACGGCGACCGCGCCTGCCTCGTCGAGCCCGGGACGCCAGCGCTTCTTCAGGGAGCCGCGCGCGAAGACGGAGCCGGAACCCACCGCGTGGTGGTCGTGCTCCTCGTAGCGGCCGCCGGTGACGTCGTAGGAGAAGATCCGACCGATCCGGCGGTCCAGGTCGTAGCCGCCGAACAGCGGCACGACGGCCAGGCCCTGCAGTGCCAGGCTCAGCTGGCCGCGGACGATCGTCGCGAGCCGGTTGGCCTTGCCGTCGAGGGAGAGCAGCGAGCCCTCGATCTTCTCGTAGTGCTCCAGCTCGAGCTGGAAGAGCCGGACGAGCTCGACCGCCAGCCCGGCGGTGCCGGCGATGCCGACGGCCGAGTACTCGTCGGCCGGGAACACCTTCTCGATGCGGCGGCTGGCGATGAGCGAACCCATCGTTGCCCGCCGATCGCCCGCCATGACCATCCCGCCCTCGTACACGGCGGCGACGATCGTCGTCGCATGCGGCGCGACGACCTCACCGCCCGGCAGCGACCGGTGACCCGGCAGCAGCTCCGGTGCGTACGAGGACAGGAAGTCGACGAACGAGGCAGTTCCCGGCGTCGTGAACGCGCCGGGAAGCTGTCCCGGGCTCTCGGTGCGGCTCATTGGCGATCACTGACCGCCCTTCTGCACGAAGCCGCGGACGAACTGTTCGGCGTTCTGCTCGAGCACGTCGTCGATCTCCTCGAGTAGCGCGTCGACCTCGGTGTCCCGGCTCTGCGCGGTGGGCGCGACGGGCTCGGGGGTGGGCTCGTCGGCGGGCTCGTCGTCGTGGCGACGCTGGACGTGCTCGGTGCCGGCCATGTCGACCTCCTCCTGGTCTGCTCGTAGGGCAACCCTAGGCCCTACGACTGTCAGACCTCCTGGCGTCGGTCGCCACCGCCGGGGCGGTTGTCCACAGGCCCAGGTGGCAGCGCCCGGCCCACGACCAGGTCTGCGAGGCCGTCCGCTTCGTCGCCGCGATGAGGGAGCGAGCGCCGAGTCAGCCCTCCAGCGCCTTGAGCAGGCTCGCGGCGTCCGGGCTCGCGTCGAGCAGCGCGCCCACGTGGGCCCGCGTCCCCCGGGACGGGTCGCGCATCGGGACACGCTGGAGCGACTGCGCGCCGGGCACGTCGAACACCACCGAGTCCCAGCTCGCCGCGGAGACCTCGCTCGGGTAGCGGCGCACCGCCTCGCCCCGGAAGAACGCGCGCGTGTCGTCGGGCGGGCGGTGCACCGCCTCGGCGGCGGCCTCGTCGGGCACCAGCCGCTCGACGGCCCTGGCGGCGGCGAGCCGGAAGTACAGCCCTCGCTCGGGCCGCACATCCGACCACTGCAGGTCGACGGCGGCCAGCCGCGGATGGTCCCACGCGAGGTGGTCGCGCCGCCGCATCCCCTCGAGGAGCCGCAGCTTGGCCAGCCACTCGACCTCGCGTGCGCAGGAGGCGGGCTCGTCGGCCAGGCGGGTCAGCAGCGAGTCCCAGCGCGCCAGGACGTCGGCCGTCTGCTCGTCGGGCGCCCCGCCCGGCGCGTCCAGCGCGGACCCGACCGCGTCCAGGTAGGTGCGCTGCACCTCGAGCGCCGTCATGCGCCGCCCGTCGGCCAGCTCGAGCTTGTCCGTCAGCGTCAGGTCGTGGCTCACCTGGTGCACGGCCGACACGGGATCGGCCAGGCGCAGCGCGTCGACGTCGGCGAGCCGGGCGCGCACCGCGGCGTCGTCCAGCCCGCGCTCGACGAGCCACAGGACGAGCGACGTGGTGCCGAGGCGGACGTAGGTCGCGGCCTCGAGCATCGTCGCGTCGCCGATGATCACGTGGAGCCGCCGCCAGCGGCTCGGGTCGGCGTGCGGCTCGTCGCGCGTGTTGACGATCGGGCGGCGCAGCGTGGTCTCCAGGCCGATCTCGGCCTCGATGTAGTCCGCGCGCTGCGACAGCTGGAACCCCGGCTCCTCGCCGTGCTGCCCCAGGCCCACGCGGCCGGCGCCCGTGTACACCTGCCGGGTGACCAGGAACGGCATGAGCCGCTGGGCGAGCTCGACGAAGGGCACCGCGCGGTCGACCAGGTAGTTCTCGTGCGTGCCGTAGGTGGCGCCCTTTCCGTCGACGTTGTTCTTGTACAGCGCGACGTCCGGGAGCGCCGCAGTGGACGCCAGCGCGCGCACCGACGCGAGCATCACCTGCTGGCCGGCCAGGTCCCAGCGCACGGCGTCGAGCGGGTTGGTCACCTCCGGGGTGGAGTACTCGGGGTGCGCGTGGTCGACGTAGAGGCGAGCGCCGTTGGTCAGCACCACGTTGGCGGCGCCCGGGTCCTCGTACTCCTCGATCGGGCTGCGCGGGACCATCTGGGTGCCGTCGCCGGAGGGCGCGGCGTGGCCGGGGTCGTCGGTCAGCAGCGACGGGTGGGCGGAGGCGCGCTGGAGCCGGAAGCCACGCGCGTCGTGCAGCGGGTCCTCGTCGTCGTAGTCCCACCGGGCCTTGGCGCGCGCGCCCTCCCGCGCCGCCGCGTGCACGGCGACGACGTGGCTGGACAGCAGCATCGGGTTGGCCAGCGGCCGGCCCGGCTGCAGCACGCCGTACTCGGTCTCGAGCCCCATGATCCGGCGGACGGTCACGGACTCACCCTAGTGTCCCCCGTCAGTAGTTCGTTTCAATAGTCTGCCGAGGGATTCGAGGATCTGGTCGGCGGTCTTGGTCCAGATGAATGGCTTCGGGTTGGCGTTCCACGCCGTGACCCAGTCGCGGAGGTCCTTCTCCAAGGCTTGGACG
>CAZBIO010000335.1:0-6481 GCA_964491965.1 uncultured Cellulomonas sp. | reverse complement strand
TGGAGACGCACTCGCGCTCGTTCGACGCGCTCGGCATGGTGCTGTCCGTCGTCGGGATGTTCCTGCTGGTCTTCGGGATCCAGGAGGGGTCCACGTACGACTGGGGGACCATCAGCGGGCCGATCACGGTGTGGGGCGTCGTCGCCGTCGGCCTCGTCGTGCTCCTGGCCTTCGGGTGGGTCCAGGTGCGGCGCGGGGAGGACGCACTGCTGCCGATGCGCCTGTTCCGCAACCGCACGTTCTTCCTGGCCAACGTGTCCGGTGGGGCGCTCGGCTTCGCGATGGTGGGCATCTTCTTCCCGCTGACGATCTTCCTGCAGTCGATCCTGGGGCTGTCCCCGATCCGCGCGGCGCTGATCAGCCTGCCCGGTTCGTTGATCTCCGGCTTCATGGCGCCGGTCGCCGGGCGGCTGTCGGACCGCGTCCCGCCGAAGTGGATCGTCGCGTTCGGCTTCCTGATGTTCACGGTGTCTGTGTTCTGGCTCGCCGCGTGGATCGACGCCGACGCCTCGCCGTGGCGGCTGCTGATCCCGATGTCGGTGTTCGGCCTGGGCACCGGGTCGGTGTTCTCACCCCTGGGCAACCTCGCGGCGTCCGCCCTGGACCACCGCACGGCCGGCGCTGGCGCCGGGGTGTTCAACACGAACCGGCAGGTCGGGTCCGTCATCGGCTCGGCCGCGATGGTCGCGCTGCTGACCTCCCGCCTGGCCCACACGATCATGGACTCGGCCCGCACCGCCGCGGCGCAGCTGCCCGAGCAGTTCCGGAAGCCATTCCTCGACGGCTTCTCGCAGGTTTCCGCGGCCGACTTCTCCGGCGCCGGCGCGAACAACCCGGCCGACTTCCCGCTGCCCCCCGGGGTTCCGGCGGACGTCGCGGACCAAGTGCGAGGGCTCGCCCTGGAGGCGGTGCACCAGGGGTTTGCCGCGGCCGTGTCGCAGTCGGTGCTGCTCGCCGCCCTGGTGTTCTTCCTCGCGTTGCTCGCCACGCTGGCGATGCGGTCGCACCTGATCCACCACGACGCGCCGCCGGCGCCGGGCGAGGCCGGGCAGACCGGGGAGGCCGGGCAGGCAACGGTGGCGCACGCCACTCCGGTCGCCGAGGCGTAGCGGGACGCTCGTCGTGCGGCACCACTCCGGACGCCGAGGGGTAGCGGGACGCTCGTCGTGCGGCGGGCTACCCCGCAGGGGCGGCTTCCCCGCCCCGTCAGGCTTGCGGCGGGCGCGTCATCGCCAGGACGTCGAGCGCGGCGTCGAGCTGCGCCTCGGTCACCTCGCCGCGCTCGACGAAGCCGAGGTCCACGACCGCCTGCCGCACCGTCAGCCCGTGCTTGACGGCGTGCTTGGCCACCTTGGCGGCGGCCTCGTAGCCGATCACGCGGTTGAGCGGCGTGACGATCGAGGGCGACGACTCCGCCAGCGCGCGGGCGCGCTCGACGTTGGCGGTGATGCCGGCGACCGTCTTGTCGGCGAGCAGCCGGCTCGCGTTGGTCAGCAGGCGGGTGGACTCGAGGACCGCCGCCGCGATGACCGGGATCTGCACGTTGAGCTCGAATGCACCGCTCGCACCGGCCCCCGCGACCGTCGCGTCGTTGCCGCCCACCCGCGCGGCGACCCTCAGCGTCGCCTCCGGGATCACCGGGTTCACCTTCCCCGGCATGATCGAGGAGCCCGGCTGGAGGTCGGGGATCGCGATCTCCCCGAGGCCGGTGTTGGGCCCGGAGCCCATCCACCGCAAGTCGTTGCAGACCTTCGTCAGGCTGACGGCGATGGTCCGCAGCACGCCGGACAGCTCGACCAGCCCGTCCCGGGCGCCCTGCGCCTCGAAGTGGTTGCGCGCCTCGGTCAGCGGCAGACCGGTGTCCTCGCGCAGCAGCGCGATGACGCGCCGGGGGAACCCGGCGGGGGTGTTGATGCCGGTGCCGACGGCCGTGCCGCCCAGCGGCACCTCGGCGGCGCGCGGCAGGGCGGCCTCGAGCCGCTCGATCCCGTAGCGGACGGCGGCGGCGTAGCCGCCGAACTCCTGGCCCAGCGTGACGGGGGTGGCGTCCATCAGGTGCGTGCGCCCCGACTTGACCACGTCGGCGAACTCGCCGGCCTTCGCCTCCAGCGCGCCCGCCAGGTGGTCGAGCGCCGGGACCAGGTCGCGCACCACGGCGGCGGTCGCGGCGACGTGCACCGACGTGGGGAACACGTCGTTGCTCGACTGCGAGGCGTTGACGTGGTCGTTCGGGTGCACGTCGCGGCCCAGCGCGCGGGTCGCCAGGGTGGCGATCACCTCGTTGGCGTTCATGTTGGAGCTGGTGCCGGACCCGGTCTGGTACACGTCGATGGGGAAGTGCTCGTCGTACGCCCCGCCGGCCACCTCGTCGGCCGCGGCGACGATCGCGTCGGCGACGTCCGCCGGGAGGACGCCGAGCTCGGCGTTGGCGCGGGCCGCCGCCTTCCAGATCCGGGCGAGCGCCTCGACGTGCGACCGCTCAAGCCGGCTGCCGGAGATCGGGAAGTTCTCGACGGCCCGCTGCGTCTGTGCGCGGTAGAGGGCTGACGCGGGGACCCGCACCTCGCCCATCGTGTCGTGCTCGATGCGGTACTCGGTGGCGTCAGCGCTCATGACCCCCATCCTCCCGTACGCGACCAAGGACCTCGGTCACGCGACCGAGGACCTCGGTCACGCGGACCCGGCCGTCGGCGAGCGCGTACTCGGCGGCGACCACCGCGCACCGACCGTCCTCGATCCGGCGCGCGAGGGGCGCGGAGTACGCCGGGAGCATCCGGGCGGTCGCGCGCACGTGCTCGTGGCCCAGGTCGTCGGCGTCGTACGACGAGAGCGGGCGCTCGGTCGAGGTCAGCCCGACGATGCTGGGGATCACCCGGTCGACGACGGCGCGGACGAAGCCGGCCGGGGGCGCGCCCTCCGCGAGCGCGCGGGCGGCCGCGGCGACGGCGCCGCAGCCGTCGTGCCCCAGGACCACGACGAGCGGCGCGTCCAGCACCTCGACGCCGTACTCGATCGATCCGATGACCGTCGAGTCGAGCACGTGCCCGGCGGTGCGCACGACGAAGAGGTCGCCGAGGCCCTCGTCGAACACGATCTCGGCGGCGACCCGGCTGTCGGAGCAGCCGAACACCACCGCGAACGGGTGCTGGTCCTCGCGCAGCTCGGCGCGATGCGCCGCGTCCTGCGACGGGTGCGCCATGCGGCCGGCGACGAACCGCTCGTTGCCCGCCGCCAGGGCGGCCCAGGCCTGGGCGGGGGTGCGGGGCCGGTCGGGCGCGGTCATGGGCCGCATGCTGCCATGCCGCGGCGGCCGCTCGTCACGGCTCGACGGGGACCCACTCCTGGCGCACGTACTCGTCGCGCCCGGTGAGGCGGCGCGCGACGAACGAGCCGGCCCGGTGCGCCGCCACCTGCAGCAGCAGCACGGGGGTGACCGCGACGAGCAGCGGCAGCAGGTAGACCAGCGGGACGGGGATCAGCCGGTGGAACAGCATGAGGATCTCCGCGCCCTCGGGGTCGAACACGTACATGTAGTTGGCGCCGGGGTCCACCAGTGCACGCAGCAGCAGGGTGACGGGCAGCACCAGCAGGCCCACCGCCGCGGCGTAGCCGACCGACAGCACCGCGTCCTTGGCGGTGGGCCGGTAGATCCGCAGGGAGGCCATGAGCGCGGGCACGACGAAGTTCAGGCCGTGCGCGACGAAGAAGAACGTCTTGGCCGACAGCAGCGGATGGCCGAAGTACATCGGTGCGGCCGAGAAGAACGTCAGGAACCCGGCGACGGAGCCGGGGAAGAAGCAGAACGCCTGGAGCGGGCGGAAACGGCTCAGCACCGTCGGCACGAGGACCCAGGACACGATGGTGCACAGGTGCAGCGGCAGGTTCTGCCAGACCGGGAAGTAGACCGCCGGGTCGGACATGTACGCGAGGTTGAACGTGATGGACGACGCGAGGGCCGCCGCACCGAGGACGGCCAGGCCACGCCGGCGCGTGCGCATCGGGCGGCCACGCAGGAGGTAATGGGCCAGCGCGCCGATGGCGACCATCGCGAGCAGGATCCCGACCCATGCCGGGCCGTAGAGCGTCACCGTCATCAGCGCACCGCGTTCTTCGTCGAGCGGGGGTGCGGTGCGCTCTCGCGTCCGACGCGCGACCGCGCACCGGCGGGCTCGCCGCAGCATAGGGGCCCGCGACCGGGCCGCCAAGGGCGCTGGTCACGGGCGGCGCCGGAGATCGCTCGACGCCTGGGCTCAGCTCGCGGCGGCCCCGAGCTCCGCGCGACGCGGCGGGTTCGCTCCGGCGCGGGACACGGTGATGGCGGCGATGCGGATGCAGCGGCGCAGCACCGCATCGAGCGTCTCCTCATCGATCGCCTTGAGGGCCGCGCGCCGGGCGCCACCCAGGAGGCCCGCGCTCCACAGCCCGTCGATGAGGCCGGACATGAACGAGTCGCCGGCTCCCACGGTGTCGACCACGTCCACGGGCTGGGCCGGGATCCGCAGCTGGAGCCCGGACTCCGTCGCGGCGAAGGCCCCCTCGTCGCCGTGGGTGACCACGACGATCGCCGTCCCCGCGCGCGCCCACCGCACCGCGACGTCGTCGGGCTTCTGCCCGGGGTGGAGCCACGCCAGGTCGCTGTCGCTCGCCTTGATGACGTCGGCGACGCGGACGAACTGGTCGATGATCGCGCGGGCCTCCTGCGGCGTGCCCATGATCGCGGGGCGGGCGTTGGGGTCGTACGTGATCGTCGAGCCGGGGCGGCGGGCGACCACCTCCCGCAGCACGGCGGCGCCGCCGGGTCGCAGCGTGGTGGCGATCGAGCCCGTGTGGACCACGAGCGGCGCGTCGCCGTCGCCGTCCCACTGCGTCGGCAGGTCCCACGTCAGCTCGAACTCGTAGGTCGCCTGCCCCTGCTCGTCGAGGTGCGCGAGCGCGACCGGGGTGCTCAGCGCGGAACGGTTCCCCGTCAGCACGCGCACCCCCGAGGCCGCCAGGTGCGACCGGACCCGGCCGCCGTAGGCGTCGGGCGCCAGCCACGTCAGCAGGTCGACCGGGCGCCCGAGCCGCCCCAGCCCGAGCGCGACGTTGGCGGGGCTGCCGCCGGGGTGCTCCTCGCGCTGGCCGTCGGCGTGGACGACGACGTCGACCAGCGCCTCACCGATCACCAGTGCCCGCGGGTCGCTCACGCCTCGTCCTCCTCGTCGGCCGGCTCGTCGTCGGCATCCTCGCCCGCTGGCTCGTCGTCGGCCGCGGGCTTCCTGCCGGCTCCGGGTTCGCCACCGGCCGCAGGCCCAGTGCCGACCGCGGGTTCGTCGTCGCGCTCGTCGCCGGACCTGTGGTCGCCGCCGCGACCGGCCGCTGGCTGTGCCGACGTCAGCCGGGCCCGCGCCCCGTCCAGCCACTGCTGGCACCGCGCGGCGAGCGCCTCGCCGCGTTCCCACAGCGCGAGCGACTCCTCGAGCGAGCCGACGCCGGCCTCGAGCCGGGCCACCACCGCGACCAGCTCGTCACGCGCCTGCTCGTAGCCGAGGCCTGCGACGTCGGCGTTCGGATCCTCGGAGCGTCGCTGCGTGGCCACGGGACTAGTGAACCAGCCCCCGCCGACACCCTGGCCCGCGGACGTCCCGGGCGCGGTGCCGGGGGTCGCGAGGCACCGCTCCGTGCGTGGTCCGTACGGTTGGTCAGACGGTTCTGGCGGCCCGCCCTGTCATGCGGCTCGGACGGTCGGGTCTCGAGGTCGTGGTGGCGCGCCCTGTCGTGCGGTCCGTTGCGCGGTGTTGGTCACGGGTCCCACGTTCTCGGCCACCCGCTCCCGGTCAGGCCGTGTTGGTGGCGCCTTCCGTCACGCGCGCGCCGAACCGCCCGCGCGCCACGCGGACGGCGATCAGCTCGTCGGGCGCGACCTCGTCGGGCGCGCGCACCACGTGCCCGTCCGGCCGCTGCACCACCGCATATCCGCGGTCGAGGGTGGCGGCGGGGGAGAGGGCGCGCACCTGTGCGGCGAGGCCGGTGACCTGCGCCTGCGCCGCGGCCACCCGCCCGCCGACCGCGTGCCGGCCGCGTTCGACGAAGGCATGCAGGCGCGCCTCGTGCGGCTCGACGAGCGTGGCGGGGCGGGCGAAGACGGGCCGCGAGCGGATCGACGACAGCCCCGCCTGCTCCCGGGCCAGGCGGTGCAGCAGCGTGGTGCGCGCACGGTTTCGGGCCTGCGCGAGCGCGGCGCGCTCCGCGGTGACGTCCGGCACCACACGCTTGGCGGCGTCGGTCGGGGTCGAGGCGCGCCAGTCGGCGACGAGGTCGAGGAGCGGGGTGTCCAGGTGGTGGCCGATCGCGCTGACCCGCGGCGTGCGGCACGCCGCGGCGGCGCGCACCAGGGCCTCGTTGCTGAACGGCAGCAGGTCCTCGAACGAGCCGCCGCCGCGCGCGACGACGATCACCTCGACCGCCGGGTCGGCGTCGAGCTCCGCGATCGCCCCCGACA
>CAZBIO010000334.1:0-11058 GCA_964491965.1 uncultured Cellulomonas sp. | reverse complement strand
CCGCCCAACGGCGCCCTTCACGCTCCCAGAGCGTCCGGGCGCGGGCCCTGACGTCGGCGACGCGAACCAGCGCGGGCATCAGTACTCGACGTTCGCGAGCCGGGACGCCTTGCGCTCCGGGTTCGTCACCACGGTGACCGCGCCGATGTAGGGCTCCAGCGTCTGGAGCAGCTTGCCGGGGGTCGCCAGGATCATCTGGAAGCCGAAGGCGACGAAGATGTCCATTGCCATCCGGGTGTACTCGGTGTCGGCCTTGTCGAACGCCTCGTCGAGAACCACGGTGCCGTACTGGGGGAAGGGTGCGTCCGGCTCGGCGAGCTGGTAGCGCAGAGCCGCCGCCAGGCAGAACACGACGAGCTTTTGGCGCTGCCCACCTGACAGGCCGGCGCTCGAGTCGTGCACGTTGTGCACCTTGCCGTTCTCGTCGACCTCCTCGGCGACGAACGACACGTGCTCGCGGGTGTCGAGCACGCGGTTGCGCCACTCCCGGTCGACGCGGTCGCTCGAACCGAGGCGGCGCATGATCGTCGCCAGGACGGTGAAACGGCGCTCGGCGGCCGCAAGGTCCTCGTCGGCCCAGTTGCCGTCGACGATCGCCCTGAGCTGGTCGAGGAACTCGGTCACCTCCTGGGTGCGCCGAAGCTTCACCCGTATGTTGAGGTACCGCCCACGGTCGAACTGGGAACGACCCAGCGAGTCATTGACCGGCACGATCCGGCTCTGGATCTGTCGCAGCACCCCGAGCAACTCGTCGCGCAGGAACGTGACGCTCTCCCGCGAGCGGGAGTCGAGCAGCCGACGGAAGTTCGCCTCGTGCTCCGGCAGTCCTCGTGACCGGATGCCGTCGAGGATCGCGCGGTACCCGCCCCGGTCCTCGATCTGGGCGGTGAGGTCCACTGCGGGTTCCGGCCAGTCCCTCTTGTATCCCGCGGCGCGTTCGGCGAAGACGCCGATCGCGTCCTGGACCTCCTTCTGCGCTCGGTCGAGCTCAGCGTGCAGCTGGGCCTGCACCCGGATGGCGACCGCGTCCACCTGGTCGAAGCGGATGACACGCTGCTGGGCGCGGAAGCGCTCATCGAGCACGTGACTCGCCTCCTCGGCGACGTCTGGCACCGACTCGCGCCCCAGCTCGTCGACCGACGCCTGGAGCTGCTCCCGGGCGGCGTCCGCCAGCGCCCGCTTCTGGCCGGCATCATCCGCCTCGGTGCGAAACCGGTCCCGTGTCTCCCGGGCCTCAGCCTCCACCTCGCTCGCGTGGCCGAGCTCGCTGTCCGGGGCGACGAGCTGGCGCAGCGTCTGCTCGAGGAACGCCACGCGACCCGCCGCACCCTCGACGTCGATGTCGCTCCAGGGCGAAGCGATGAGCTCCTCGAGCAGCTGACGCCGCCTCAGCGCCGCATCGCGCGCGGCCGACGCGACGTTTGCATGCCTCGCGAGGTCTTCGAACTCGTCACGCGCCGCCTTGAGTCGGCGCTCCAGCTCGTCTCGCTTCGGGCCGAGGTCGCCACCGAGCACCCACCGGGCGGTGTCGCGGACGTCGTACTTGTCCGCCTTCGCGTACCGCCGCCCCGGGCGCTTCACGAGCCCGTTGACGGTGACGCCCCGACCCACCGCGTCGAGCTCGTCGGGCGCATCGACGCAGGCGTGGTCGAACTCCTCGCTGAGGCGCCTGTTCAAGTAGTCGGCGAAGATCCCCGGCGCGACATCGACCCGGTACACGAGCGACCGCGAGTCGGGCACGGCGAGCGGTGCGGCACTGACCCCGGGCACCGCGTCGATCGTCAGGTTCACGCCGAGGTGGCGGCGGTCGACGGCCTGCCGCACGGCGACGAGCTCCTCGTCACGAACCAGCAGCGCCGTCGACATCGGGGCGAGCACCCGCTCGATCGCACCTGTCCAGTGTGCGAACTCTTCGCGCACGGAGATGAGCTCGCCGGCGAACGGCAGCAGCCCCACGGGTATGTCGAGCTCTCGGCAGAGCTCCTCGCGAACCCTGAGCAGTCCCTTGTCGATCTTGCTCTTGTGCAGGTCGAGCAGCTGCAGGCTGGTCGTCAGGTCGTCGACGGCCCGCCGCGCCCGGGACAACCGGTCGAGCAGCTCGTGGTCGAGGGCCGCGGGGACCGGCTCGGCCAGAGACGCATGTGCAGCGGCGACCAGGTCGGTATACTCCGACTCGCTCGACGCCATCGGGATCGCCACGGCGGCCAGACGGCCGGCCAGCCGATCCCGGCGCTGCTCGACATCCTGACGAAGACGCTCCGCGTCGCCGATGCGCGCGCGATGCGTGGCCAGGTCGCCACCGCCGAGCTCACCGACTCGGGCAAGTGCAGCCGCGTGGCGTTCCTCGGCGTCCGCGAGCAGCGCCTGCGCGCGCTCGACGCGACTGGCAGCCCTGGCCGCCTCCGCCGTCGCGTCGACGAGCGCCTCGCGCGACAACGCCAGCTGCAACGACCTCGCGAACGGCCCGACGGCCTCGACGACAGAAGCGAGGTGCTGCGCCACGTCGTGCGCGCGCTCATAGCCGTCGGCCGCCGACGAGACACCGAGCAGAGCATCGCGCTGCCGCCGGAGGTCGACGACGTGGTGATAGGCGTCCCGCAGCTCGCCGAACTGGTCGACAGCGGCGTCGGCCCGTCTGAAGGTGGCCGGCTCGTCGAGCATGAAGCGACGGAAGAGAGTGTCGAGGGTGCCGAGGTTCTTCGCGGCCTGCGTCTTGTGGAGCAACTGGAGCGCGGTCTCCTTGTCGATGCCGAGCAGGCGCTGCAGCCGCTGGAAGTACCCGGCGTGCTTGCCTGTGGTCGTCGCGACGACGGGGTGGTGGTCGGCCTCGAGGCGGCGCACGTCGATCCCGCCGCTGGCGTAGGGAGCGAACGCCATCAGCCCGTCGGACGTGCGGGTGATGAAGTTCAGCTCCTTGAGGTCGGCCGCGTCCGAGCTCGTGCCGCGCAGGTGAAACAACCGGACGAGGGACACCGGGGCGTCCCGGCCGTTCTCGAACCGCAGCAGGATGCCGCTCCACGTGGCACCGGGGCGCAGGTACGCGGCGACTGCGCGGTCCTCGAGCTCGTCGGCCTCCTTGCTCCACGCGCCGCGCACGTAGGTGATCCAGGTGCGGTCGGACGCCCGGCCGACGGACTCCTGTGCCGCCGCGTTGAACGTGATCGCACCCTTGGGCGTCAGCACCGCAGCGATGGCGTCGAGCAGGGACGACTTACCGGAGCCCGAGGCACCCGTGACCAGGTGTCCCTTGCGGGCGACGTCGACGCCGTGGAAGCCGTCGAAGGTGCCCCAATTGACCACCTCGATCCGGCACAGCCGCCACTGCCCGCGATAGACGAGCCCCTCGGCAGGCTGGACGTCGGCGGCGTCGAACAGGCTCATGCGAGGTCCCCGTCCTCGTCGACACCTGCGTCATCGGGCCGGTCCCCCGCGACCGCCTGGTCGTATGCCCCTTGGATCGCTGCGACACGTTCGGCATCGATGAGGAACCGAACGATCGGGGAGATTTCAGCGCGCCCTTCCTCGGTCGTGTGCAGGAGCCCGAGCGTGTGCATGTTCGCCCACGACGCGTTGACCCGCTTCCGGAAGTCGGCCTCGTCCCGACCACACTTGCGGTACACCGCGAGGGAATCGAACAGTTCGTCCTGGCCGACGATCGCACGGCCCCGTCCCTCTTCCGCCAGCAGCGTCTGCCGCAAGACGAGCAGCATGGCGGTGTCCATGAACGTCAGCGAGCGGGTCCTGACGACCTCGGGTGCGGAGTCGAGATCGACGGGCCGCACGAAGGCGATCTCGTTCTCACGGTCGATGACGACATCGAGGAAGAGATCGTGGAGTCGCGAACGGATCGAGGCCTCGTCGGCCAGCAGCGCCTCCCAGAGCTCGCGACGCCGTGCGCGGGACAGGTAGGGGCCCTTGACAAGGTCGACGAGCGCCCGCCGCGAACGTTCGAGGAGCGCACCCGTGTCCCCGTCCCAGAGCGCCGCAGGGCTCGTGTCCAGGACGTCTTCGCTGGTCATGCGACCCTTCCCACGAAACGATGGCGAATGACCCTTGCACCGCGCGCGACACCGTCGGCGCCCGTCCAGGCGAGTTCCTCGACGGTGTCGTCGACCACCCCGTTCAGCGCCGCGAGCGAGAGCAACCCAACGACGCTCGCGAGCCCCTGCGTCGCGGGGAACCGGGACAGGACATCGCCGACCGACGCCTCGGCGCGGGACGCCAGCACGGCGTTGACATTGCCGACGAGCTCGTCGTAGTCGATTTCGGTCAGCCGGGCGAGCTCACGCAGCGCCGCGAGGTCGGCGACGCCCGTCTCGTTCATCGTCACCTGCGCCGTCGCGTCGAACTCGGCCGGGTCGTGGAGCCGAAGGGCTCCCACACTGGTCAGGGCGACGCCCGTGAGGGCGAGGTCGACACCCACCCGCTGGTAGGGCTTGACGACCTCCGCAGCCGGCAGCGCGTGCTGCAGCGCCTCCTGGATCAGCCCGCGGAGCACGCGGTCCCGTTGGTAGTCCTGCGACTGGACGTAACGGCGCAGCCCGCGGGCGAAGACCGTCGCGACGTCCTGCAGCTCCGCCGTCCGCTCCTTCAGCGTCGCGATGAACTGCCGCAGCAGCCGACGCTGGCCGGCGGTCAACTCGCGGGCGAAGTCGCGTTCGAGCACCTGGTCGACGTCGTCCTCGAACGCGCCGCCGACCGCGGGATCGACGACGAGGGCGGTGAAGGCTCGGAACGTCCGGCCGGCATCGCTCTCGGCGATCAGGTCGACCCCACGGAAGATGTCGTCGAGGACCGTCTTCTGCGACGAGTCCGACTCGACGATCTTCTCCCGCAGCACCGCGTTGAGCGCCTCGAACTCCGCACGGACCCGGGCGAAGTCGTCGGGCACCGCCGCAGCCTGCGCGATCAGGTCCCGGACCCGCTCGGCGGCTCGCTCCCCCGCAAGCGGCGCGTCCCGCCCCGCACTGATCGCCTCGATCTCCCGGTCCAGTCGCTCGCGCTCCTGCTCGAGTCGCAACAGGCGGCGCTGCGACTGCGGGTCGGTATCGATCGCCAGCTGCCGCAGTTGCCGGGCGAGACTGTCGAGCCGCGACTCGGTCGCCGACTGCTTGGGCATCGCGACGTCGTCGAGAAATCGCAGCGCGAGCAACGCCTGACTGCTCAGCTCCAGGGTCTCGCCGCGCGAGTCCTCGCTCGGCCTTCGCACGACGAACCCGCTGGTACGCCACTGTGCGACGTAGCCGCGCGCACTGCCTTTCAGCTCGAAGCCGACCGCGCGCAGCTGTTCGAGGTCGGCATCGAGCCGCTCGTAGAGCTCGTCCGCCCCCAGCCGACGCTCGTCACCACCGAGGTGCTCTGCGAGAAGCGCCGCGACGACAACGGCGTGGTCGGCTCGCAGCAGCCGCAACGCCGCATCGTCGTCGAGAAGCCGGCGCAGCTGCAGCGCCCTCGTCGTCGCGGACATGGTGGGCCCATTCTGATGGGTGCCTCTGACACCAGGCCAGCCGCTCGGTGAAACGGGACCCAAGTCTCACATCGCTGACCTGCGCACCTGCCGACTCAAGCCCCATACACGGCACCCCGGAGTCGACCCCCGCGCTCCGGCGGCAACGCACACACCGAGGTCAGGCCCGTCCTCTGCGCCCAAAGCCTCCGATCACAAGGGCACTTTCTGGCCACCGACAAGCAAGAAGGCCGCCTCTCCACCCGGAGAAACGGCCTCTGACCTGCTCAAACGTGGAAGTCCTGCGATGCTACTCAGACCACGGGGGCTGGCAGAGGCGCAGGTCAGAGGCGATTCGGGCCGCATCTCGGGTGACCACACCTGATGAGATGCAAACCCCGAGACGAGCGACGAGGCGGGCCCGTCAACTGACCGCCGAGCAGGCCCGCGAACTTGTCGAGGCCTACCTGGCCGGCGACTCGACGTACGTCCTCGCGCGGCGGTACGGGCTGCGCCGCGAGACGATCGCTGGGCACCTGGATCGAGCTGGTGTCGCACGGCGAGGCGCCACCGGGCCCGCAGCAAGGTCATGACGGCTTCCTGAGACTGCGCTCGGTGGCGCGGGCGTGCCTTTGCACTGCGAAACGCTCACGGCGGCCGCCTCCTGTCGATAGCGTGGCAGAGACATCGCGTCCGGGGGGAATTCGCATGATTGCGTCGCTTGAGATTGCGGCCGCGCCGTGCTTCGGCAGCCGGCCGTTCACGATCGGACCGCTGGCCCAGGTGAGTTTCCTCTTCGGTGCCAACGGCTCTGGCAAGACCACGATCAGCAGAGCGCTGGCCGATCCGACTCGACGTGGTGGGACGATCGCCTGGGATCCGGCGGGCCTTCCGCTCGGCGTCCGGGTCTACAACCGCGACTACGTCGACACGACCATCGCGGGGGCCGGGAGGCTGCCCGGCGTCTTCCTCCTGGGCAGCGGCAGCCAGGAGGTCCGCCAGCAGATCGACGAGCTCAGCGGCCCGGACGGGACCATCGCGACGCTGCGAAAGAGCTTGCTCGGCCTGTATGGGACGCTCGGCGACGAGGCGGATGGAACGGGCAAGCTCGGCGAGATCAAGGCGGCCCGGACCCGGCTCACCGAGACTGCCTGGCGCAGGCGCGAGGAGATGCCCGCCGAGCTGGCTCCGATGTTCGAGGGGACGAAGAACAGCAAGGCGAAGTTCCTCCAGAAGGTTCTCGAAATCGCCGGCAAGTACCCCTCGGCCGACATCAACTTGCAGGAACTCGTCCGCGAGGCGGTCACCGTATTCGACGCTGCGGCCACGGAGATCGACGAACTACCAACCCTGATCGGGCCGAAGCCGGAGGCTGTCGACGGGGTTGACCTGCTCGGCACGCCGATCGTCGGGAGTGGGAGCGTCGCCCTCGCAGCGCTCATCGAGGAGCTGCAGAACAGCGACTGGGTCGCTGAGGGCCGCGCCTACTTCGACCACGCCGACGGACGTTGCCCCTTCTGCCAGCAACAGGCGCCCCATGGCCTTGCCGAGCAGCTACGCGACTACTTCGACTCGCGATTCACCGAACAGGTGGCTTCGCTCGCGGCGTCCGTCGAGCGGCACGACGCGGAGGCGCGGAGCCTCCGAGAGACCCTCGACGCCATCGCGCGGCGCGCCGTCGCGCAGCTTGACGCCGCCGCGTTCACCGCTGCCCGCACCGGCCTGGAGGCGACCCTCGCGGCCAACTCCCGCGAGCTCCAGACGAAGCAGCAGAATCCGTCGACGACGGTCAAGCTCGAACCGATCATCGACGACATCGCGACGGTCAACACGATCATCGAGGCCGCGAACGTGCTCATCCGGGAGCACAACGCCGGGCTGCGCAACCGGGCAGCCGCGAGCCAAGCGCTCATCGACAAGTGCTGGCGCTATTTCGTCCGCGACACCAATGCCGCCGAGGTCGCGATCTTCGAGACGGCGACGCCCGGGCTGGTCACGGCCAAGTCATCACTGGAAGAGAAGATCGCCGAGACGTCAGGCACGATCGCGACCACCGAGGCCCGGCTGCGCACGCTCCAACGCGAGATCAGGTCGAGCAAGCCGATCATCGAGGACATCAACCAAACCTTGACCTCCGTCGGCTTCGAGAGCTTCCGACTGGCCGCGTCACCCGACCTGGCCGACGGCTACTCGCTGATTCGCCCGGGTGGCGCTTCCGCCGCCGAGTCACTGAGCGAGGGCGAGCGGACCTTCATCACGTTCCTGTACTTCTTCCACCAGCTCCTGGGGGCCCCGGACGATCCCAACGAGCCCCGCGATCTCGTGGCCGTGATCGACGACCCGATCTCGAGCCTGGACAGCGACATCCTTTTCGTCGTCTCCAGCCTCACGAAACGGCTCATCGCCAACATCCGCGCAGACGAGGGTCGAGTTCGCCAACTGATCGTTCTCACGCACAACATCTACTTCCACAAGGAAGTCACCTATGTGCGAACCGGAGAGTCGGGCGGCGGCCGGGCGTATTTCGTCCTCAAAAAGCGCATCGGTCAGTCCTGCGAGCTGGTCCCGCACGCCGAGAACCCAATCAAGACCGCCTACCGCGGCCTGTGGGACGAGGTCCGCGCCGCCAAGGCGAATCCCCCGCAGTCGCCCGTCGCACTACAGAACGTCATGCGCCGCATCATCGAGAACTACTTCCACGTCATGGGCGACATCAACGAAGAAGCGATCATCGCCAGGTTCTCCGGAAGCGACCAAGCAGTCTGCCGATCGCTGTTCATGTGGGTTAACGAGGGATCTCACTCCATCGTTGAGGAGTTCGATTACTCACCGACCGACGTCGGCACGCAGGCGTTCCTCAACATCTTCGAGGCGGTTTTCGACAAAGCCGGGCACCACGCCCACTACGCAATGATGATGAAGGCCCTCGACTGATCCGGCGATCCGCCTGCCCGGTCAAATGCTGAGGCGTGAACGCGCCGCCGACAACTACCTCATCACCGCCGGGTCAGGTAGCGCTCGCTGCCGCGCGTATGCCGTCCGGGTCGAAGCGCCTGGGCCACACGCTCGAAGTCGCGGACCGGGCTTCCGCTCTGGGCGCGCAGCCGCTCGACCAGATGCTTCCCCTCGACGACTCCGACGCCGTCGATGTACTTCCCGCCCTTGGCCACCTGGCCCCACCAGACGACGACGGGCTTGACCCACACTCGTTGACCGCAGCGCTTCTCAATCTGTCTGGACAGGGCCGCAGCCTCCCCACGTGCCCGTCTCAGCGTCATATCGACGTCGATGGTCAGGTCCTCGTCGTACTCGTGGCGCCCGATGAGCCGACCTGAGGCTGTCTCCTCGAGGCGGTAGCTCGACCACTTGGAGTTCAGGCAGAAGACCCCGCTCGGCCCAAGGACAACGTGGTCGAAGTTCGCGGTTCCGTTGGCCAGGTCGTGCAAGACAACCCAGCCGTCGCGCTCCAGTGCCCGAAGCTGCTTGGCGGTCTCTTCCTCGCCGAACGCACCGGCCTGCCATGAGGCGATGGCAACCGGGGGGCTTTGACGCAGCGTGAACAGCGCACCGACGAGCGCCCCGGCGAAGGCCCATGTCGCCCACGACTGATCGCCCGGGTACCAGCGCATCAGTACCCAGAAGATGAACCACATAACCGCGGCCACGCCGAGCGCCGCCAACCACATGCGCCTGTGCCGGCGAAGCCACGCCTTGCGCTGTTCGGTGTACTTGCGCCGGGCGCGCGACCCTGCGCGACGTCGCCCCCAAGCCCTGTCCCACCGGTCGCAGAGCGCTCGCCTCACGGTGACGTCATCGACAACCACGTGCTGCAACCTGAGGCGACGAACGGCGGCACCGCCATCCTTCAGAACTACGCGGCCTAACAGCTTGCCTACACCTGACGGCTGGGCGTCGACCCCAAACCACACCGCCTTCGTTTCCGGTCCGCGGGCGGAGCCACCGCACGCGGAAGAGTGAAGGTCCCCGGTCGTGTGGGCCTGGTCTCCTACAGTGAGTGCGTGGCGACGTCGAACTGCTCCCTAGGGGTCGGCGTCGACTTCTACTGGTACGGCAAAGGTCCGGTCGCGCTGCCAGGGCGCGACGGAATCGCCGCCGCCGTCGATGCACTGATGGCCGCAGTGGACTCCCCCGCGCGACGCTGGAACATGTATAACAAGGCCTTCACGCGCCGGGAGTTCACGAAGCGTCTCGAGGCGGCCAGCCGCGGCGAGCTGGTCCCGGTCGACCAGGTCAAGCCAGTCGAAGACCCGGACGCCGAGTGGCTCTTCGAGATCCGCTGGGCGGACCTTGCACTCCAGGAGCAGCGGCAGGGCGAAGCCCTGTCGCGCCACATCACGATCGAAGCGAGGCTCTACCATGCTGAGCCTCTGTCCCTTGGGGTCGTGGCGATCGGTCTGCACGCGCACGAGAAGGCGATCGTCGAGGACGACCCGAAGGCCACACGCCAAGCTCAGGACCTGGAGATTCACGAAGCGATCGTCAGGTACAACGACGGGCTCGCGAGTCGCTGGGGCATCTCAACCGGGTGAATCGGTTTGCTTCCGAAGGCAACCGCCTATAGGTTTAATCCTATGAACGACGACCTCGCATCGATCGAGGCGCGCGCTGACTCCCTCATCGACAACCACGCCGTCCTCCTGCGCGACCTGGTGGCTCTGCGCAAGAAGCACGACCTCACGCAGGCTGAAGTTGCCGACCGGATGGGAGTCTCCCAGCCCACAGTTGCGGGCTTCGAGCGCTACGACGCCAACCCCACCTTGTCAACGATCCGTCGCTACGCCCTGGCTGTCGGGGCCCGGATCACCGAGACCGTCACGGACGACTGCTGCCCGCAGTCTCCCGACACCGCGACCCTGGTCGCAATGCTCGACGAAAGCACGCTCATCGCGACCACACCTGCTGCGCCGCTGCCCCGGGTGCTCTGGGAGCACCCGGAGCCGGCGCAACGTGTGCTGGTCTTCCGATGAAAGAGCCCAGCGAGCAGCTTCGACGGCTCGTTGAGTGCGCACAGCTCGAACGGATCAACTTTCTTGAGCTCAGCGCCCGTCGTCACGACGACGTGACAACGCCTCAGGATGCAGACGAAGCGAGCGCCGTCAGGCCCACGTACGCACTCACCGTCCAGAGCAACGACGAACCGCCTCGGTTCAGGCTGCGCTTGCGTACATCGATCGAGTTGCCGGCCGGAGCCGTCGACGTCGAGGTGGCCGCCGAGTACACAGTCAACGGTTTCGGAGAAGGCGAGCTGACGCAGCCGCTGATCGTCGAGTACGCCAACCACGTCGGCGTGATGGCGCTGCTCCCATACGTTCGCCACGCGATTGCCGATTTGACGCTTCGCGTCTTCGGCGACTCTCTGCTCATGCCCGTGATGGCGCGTGGCGCGCTCGAGTTCGCGGCTCCCGAAGCACGGTCGACTGCACCTGAGGTGTAGGCCGTTGGGCACCTAATGTCCCCCGTCAGTAGTTCGTTTCAATAGTCTGCCGAGGGATTCGAGGATCTGGTCGGCGGTCTTGGTCCAGATGAATGGCTTCGGGTTGGCGTTCCACGCCGTGACCCAGTCGCGGAGGTCCTTCTCCAAGGCTTGGACG
>CAZBIO010000333.1:0-6541 GCA_964491965.1 uncultured Cellulomonas sp. | reverse complement strand
ACCAGGGCGTCGTCGAGCGCCGAGCGGACGCCCGTGATCGCCACGCCGGCCTCGTCGGGCCCCACGCGGCCCCACACGAGGAGCGCCAGCGACTTCGCGGGACCGGTGACGGTGACGTCGGCACCGCTCGGCGGCGCGTCGGGCTGCTGGGCGCCGAGCAGCCCCTGCGCGGGCTCGTCGTCCGCGACCAGCCGGACCCCGCGTGCGAGCGGCGGGGTGCGGCCGAGCCGGACCTGCCGGGGCTGGAACATCGTGGCGACCTCGTCGACCGTGTCCGCCCAGACGGCGGCCGGCGCGTCGAGGTCGAGGCCGCCGGCGGTGCGCAGGTCCCAGAGGTGGATGAGCGTTTCGTGCAGCTGCCGCCGGTGCCAGAACGCCACCGGTCCCGGCCCGACGAGCGTCGCCGCCCGCGCCTGCGGGTCGAGCTCCGCGAACGTGGTCCGCAGCTCGGCAGCGCATCGGCCGTAGAGCTCGACCACGTCGTGCGGGCCACGGCCGAGCGGGCCTTCCCTCCTTCGTCGGGCACGTCCGGCGGCCCAGTGGTGGACCCTCGCGAGGTGGACGACGAGCTGGCGGGCGCGCCAGGGCGCGCACGCGGCCACCGGGGCGCGTGGGTCCACCAGGGGGATGGTGGCGAGGAACTCGTCCTGGAAGCGGGCGAGCAGGTCGAGGTGCCCGATGTCCGTCACGCGGTCATGCTCGCAGGGACCACCCACGCGCCGCGGGCGAACGGCGGGCAGACCTCAGTCGAGGACGAACGTCACCTCGAGGACCACCTGGTAGCTGGTGATGACGCCGTCGGTGACCTCGACCTTCTCCTCCTTGACCCAGGCCCCGGAGACGTTGCGGAGCGTGGCGGTCGCGCGGTCGATGCCGACCTTGATCGCGTCCTCGAAGCCCTTCTCGGATCGCGCGCTGATGTGGGTGATGCGGGCGACGGACGACGACATGGCGACCTCCTCGTCGGGCGGGATGCGGCGGACCGGCCGTGCCCCGCGGCTGGCCTCGCTTGCGAGGCTGCGCCCGCTGCGGCCCGCCCGCAACTCCAGCCGCCGCGGCATGGGACGATAGGGGCCGCCGTCGTCCCACCCTCTCCGGAGTACGCCGACCCGTGTCCCCGATCCCCAGCGCGAGCGCCGCGCAGCGCATCCGACCTGCGGCGACCCCGCCGGAGCTGCTGCGCAACTTCTGCATCATCGCGCACATCGACCACGGCAAGTCGACGCTCGCGGACCGGATGCTGCAGCTGACCGGCGTGGTCGACGAGCGCGCGATGCGGGCGCAGTACCTCGACCGGATGGACATCGAGCGCGAGCGCGGCATCACCATCAAGTCGCAGGCCGTGCGCATGCCGTGGGAGGTGGCCGGCACGCCCTACGCGCTCAACATGATCGACACTCCGGGCCACGTCGACTTCACCTACGAGGTGTCGCGGTCGCTGGCGGCGTGCGAGGGGGCGGTGCTGCTGGTCGACGCGGCGCAGGGGATCGAGGCGCAGACGCTCGCCAACCTGTACCTCGCGCTCGAGAACGACCTGGCGATCATCCCGGTGCTCAACAAGATCGACCTGCCGGCGGCGCAGCCGGAGAAGTACGCCGACGAGCTTGCCCACCTGATCGGCGTCGAGCCGGACGAGTGCCTGCGCGTGTCCGGCAAGACGGGCGAGGGCGTCGGGGAGTTGCTGGACCGGATCGTCGCCCAGGTGCCGCACCCGACCGGGGACGCGGGCGCCGCCGCCCGCGCCGCGATCTTCGACGCCGTGTACGACACCTACCGCGGCGTGGTCACGTACGTCCGGGTGGTCGACGGCCACCTGGACCCGCGCGAGCGCATCGCGATGATGTCCACCCAGGCGACCCACGAGCTGCTGGAGATCGGCGTTATCAGCCCCGAGCTGGTGCCGACCCAGGGGCTGGGCGTCGGCGAGGTGGGGTACCTGATCACGGGCGTCAAGGACGTGCGCCACTCCAAGGTGGGCGACACGATCACCAACGCCGCCAAGCCCGCCCGGCAGCCGCTGGCCGGGTACGCGGACCCGAAGCCCATGGTGTTCTCCGGCCTCTACCCGATCGACGGCTCCGACTACCCGGACCTGCGCGACGCCCTCGACAAGCTCAAGCTCAACGACGCCGCGCTCAACTACGAGCCGGAGACGTCGGTGGCGCTCGGCTTCGGCTTCCGCGTCGGCTTCCTCGGCCTGCTGCACCTGGAGATCGTCCGCGAGCGGCTGGAGCGCGAGTTCGACCTCGACCTGATCTCCACCGCCCCGAACGTCGAGTACGACGTGACGATGGAGGACCGCACCGAGGTCCGGGTCACCAATCCCAGCGAGTTCCCCGCCGGCAAGATCGCCGAGGTCCGCGAGCCGGTGGTCCGCGCGACGATCCTCACGCCGAGCGAGTTCGTCGGGACCGTCATGGAGCTGTGCCAGGCGCGGCGCGGCGACATGCTGGGGATGGACTACCTCTCGGAGGACCGCGTCGAGCTGCGGTACCGGCTGCCGCTGGCGGAGATCGTCTTCGACTTCTTCGATGCGCTGAAGTCCCGGACGCGCGGGTACGCCAGCCTCGACTACGAGCCGGACGGCCAGCAGGCCGCCGACCTGGTCAAGGTGGACCTGCTGCTCCAGGGCGAGCAGGTGGACGCGTTCAGCGCGATCGTCCACAAGGACAAGGCCTACGCGTACGGCGTCGCCATGACGGGGAAGCTCAAGGAGCTCATCCCGCGCCAGCAGTTCGAGGTGCCGGTGCAGGCGGCGATCGGCACCCGGGTCATCGCGCGCGAGACCATCCGCGCCGTCCGCAAGGACGTGCTCGCCAAGTGCTACGGCGGCGACATCACGCGCAAGCGCAAGCTGCTCGAGAAGCAGAAGGAGGGCAAGAAGCGCATGAAGACGATCGGGCGGGTGGAGGTCCCGCAGGAAGCCTTCATCGCGGCGCTGTCCTCCGAGGCCTCGTCGTCGGACAAGGACAAGGCGAAGAAGTAGCGGGGGGCCCCTGGCGCGCGCACGACGAGCCCCGGTGCCGCCGCCCTGCCTACGCGGCGTCGAGGCGCTTGCGCTGCTCGTCGGACAGCTCGACGTCCAGCGCGGCGACGGCCCGGTCGAGGCGCCCGACGTTCGCCGTCCCGGCGATGGGCACCACGCGGGGCGAGTGTCCGAACAGCCACGCGAGCACCACCTGGCTCGGCAGGGCGCCGAGCTCGTCGGCCACCTCGCGGACCGCCGCCAAGCGGGTCCGTGCGCGGGGGCTGGTGTAGCGCTCGCCGATCCAGGGCTCGGCGAGGCTCTCCGGCGGCGCGTCGTAGATCCCCTTGAGCACGGGGGAGTACGCGACGAGCGTCATGTCGGGGTGTTCGGCGAGGTAGTCGAGCTGCTCGCCGCCGGTGATGCCGGTGCTGTCGACGCCGGCGTCGAGCGGCAGGTAGGAGTACTCCTGCTGGACGGCCACCGGCGACGGCCAGCCATTCGCCGCGCACAGCGCACGGATCCGCTCGAGCCGCCAGGTGCGCACGTTCGACCAGCCGAGGTACCGGACCTTCCCCTCGGCGACGAAGCCGGCGAGCGCCGCCAGGGTCTCCTCGAGCGGGGTGGCACGGTCGTCGACGTGGACGTAGTAGAGGTCGACGTGGTCGGTGCGCAGCCGCCGCAGGCTGCCTTCGAGGCTCTCGCGCAGCGTCGTCGCGCCGGCGCCGACGTAGTGCTCGTGGGCGTAGTCCCAGTCCGCCTGCGCCGCTCCGGCGGGCCAGCCGAGGGCCAGGTCCTGGATGCGCCCCGAGCCCTTGGTGGCGACGAACGTCTCGTCGCGGTTGCCACGCATTGCCATCCACCTGCCCAGAACGTCCTCGCTCTGTCCGCCGTCCGTGCCCTTGGCCCACCACCACGCGTAGCAGTCGGCGGTGTCGACGAAGGTGCCGCCGGCCTGCGCGTACCGGTCGAGCACCGCGAACGACCCCTCGTCGTCCACGCGCGTGCCCAGCTGCATGATCCCGAGCGCCAGCGCGCTCACCTGCGTGCCCGTCGTGCCCAGCGGTGTGGTCCGCATGGTCTCCCCTTTCGTGCCCGCGCCGCGGGCCCTCGTCGTCGGGCCTTCACGGTCCGACGAGCGGGGACGCTAGGGGTTCGAGCGCGCGCGAGGTCAATCGGCCGGGGGCCAGTGGTCCGGGGACAGCAGCCCCTCGTAGATGTCGATCTTGGTGTTGATGGCGCCGAGGTGGCGCTGGAGCACCGCGAGCTGGGCGACGAGCGCGTCGCGGTGGGCCCGCAGAATCCGCACGCGCTCGGGGATCGTGTGGTCGCCCTCGCGCGTCAGCTCGACGAATCGCAGAGAGTCGGCGATCGACATGCCCGTCTGCCGCAGCATCGTCACGAAGCGCACCCAGCCGAGGTCGGCCTCCGTGTAGCGGCGATGGCCGCTCGTCGCGCGCGGGACGGGCTCCAGGAGCCCGATGCGCTCGTAGTACCGGAGGGTGTGCCGGGACAGGCCGGTCAGCTCGGCGACCTCCTCGATGGACCAGGTCTGCTCCGCGGCCGCGATGGTCATGGCTTTGACGCTAGGACTTCGAGCGCGCTCGAAGCAATGGGCTGTCGGGTGGCACCATGGCGCCGTGCCCCAGCTCCCCGACGGCGAGACCGCGCCCGACGACGGCGCGCTGCCCGCGTCCGCCGCCGCCGGCGCGCGGGACCGCGCGTTCGGCGTCTACCTGCACGTGCCGTTCTGCACCGTGCGCTGCGGCTACTGCGACTTCAACACGTACACCGCGACGGAGCTCGGCGGCGGCGCGAGCCAGGCGTCCTACGCCGTGACCGCCGCGCGCGAGGTCGCCCTCGCCGCGCGTGTGCTGGACCGGGCGGGGCTGCCGCCGCGGCAGGCGTCGACCGTCTTCGTCGGCGGCGGGACGCCCACGGTGCTGCCGGCCGGGGACCTGGCGGCGATGCTCGCCGCGGTCCGCGACGCCTGGGGCCTGGCCGATGACGCCGAGGTGACCACCGAGGCGAACCCCGACTCGGTGACGCCCGAGTCGCTGGCGGCGCTCGCGGCGGCGGGGTTCACGCGCGTCTCCTTCGGGATGCAGTCGGCCGTCCCGCACGTCCTGGCGACGCTCGACCGCACGCACGACCCGGCGCGGGTCCCGCAGGTGGTCCGCTGGGCTCGAGAAGCGGGGATGCGCACCTCGCTCGACCTGATCTACGGCACGCCGGGGGAGTCGCTCGACGACTGGCGCACGTCGGTGGAGGCCGCGCTGGCCGCCGGCGTGGAGCACGTGTCCGCGTACGCGCTCGTCGTCGAGCCCGGGACGCGGATGGGGGCCCGGGTGCGCCGGGGCGAGTTGGCGGCGCCCGACGACGACGACCAGGCGGCGAAGTACGAGCTGGCCGACGACCTCTTCGCGGCCGCGGGCCTCGGCTGGTACGAGGTCTCGAACTGGGCGGCCACGCCCGCCGACGCCTGCCGCCACAACCTCGCCTACTGGCGCGGCGACGACTGGTGGGGGATCGGGCCGGGCGCGCACAGCCATGTCGGCGGCGTGCGGTGGTGGAACGTCAAGCACCCGCGCGCGTACGCGGCGCGCCTGGAGTCCGGGCTGTCGCCGGCGGCCGCGCGTGAGGTGCTCGACGAGGACGCGCGGGCGCTGGAGCGGGTGCTGCTCGAGGTGCGGCTCTCGTCGGGCCTGCCGGTGGCGGCGCTGTCCGACGAGGGGCGCCGCGCGGTGGCGGGGCTGGTGGCCGACGGGCTGGTGTCTCCCGGGCCGGCGCTGCGCCGGGAGGACCGGCGGGTGGTGCTCACCCGGCGCGGCCGGCTGCTCGCCGACGCCGTGGTCCGCGCGTTGGTCCCCTGACGGCCGGCCTCGCGCCCCGCCCGTGTCGATAGTCCCGCGCCGCGGCGATGGTTGCTCCTGTCGACGCGGCGTGCAGGTATCGACGCGGCGGCGGAGCGTCGGGCTCGCGTCAGCGCGGGAGGTGCTGCTCGATGAGGTCGACGATCGCGGGGTCGTCGGGCTCGGTCTTGGTGCGGAACCGGTGCACCTCGCCGCCCGGCACGACGAGGAACTTCTCGAAGTTCCAGGCCACGCGGCCGGCCTTGCCGTGCGCGTCGGGCGTCTTCTTCAGCTCGGCGAACAGCGGGTGGGTGTGGCGGCCGTTGACGTGGATCTTGCTCAGCACGGGGAAGGTCACCCCGTAGCTCGTCGAGCAGAACTCGGCGATCGCCTCGTCCGTCGCCAGCTCCTGGAGGAACTGGTTGGACGGGAAGCCGAGCACGGTGAAGCCGCGGTCGGCGTACTTCTCCTGCAGGGCCTCGAGGGGGGCGTACTGGGGCGTGTACCCGCAGCGCGAGGCGACGTTGACCACGAGGACCACGTCGTCGCGGTGGTCCGCCATCGTGGTGGTCTCGCCGTCCATGCGGCGGAACGGGATGTCGTACAGATCCATACCGTTGACAACCGCGCGGGGGCGGCCGGGTGTTCCACCGGCCGGACCTTTCGCCGGGCTGGGACCCGGACGCGCCGCGGGGCCGGGCCCGGGCGGGTGCCGGCCCCCCGC
>CAZBIO010000332.1:0-9146 GCA_964491965.1 uncultured Cellulomonas sp. | reverse complement strand
GGCGCCTCGCCCGCGGGCGCCTCATCCTGCGCGGCGGGCTCGGACGGTGCCGCCTCGGCCGCGGGCTCCTCGGCCTGCGCGGCGGGCGCCGCGGGCTCGTCGGACCCGGCGCCGGTGCCGTCGCCGATCACCGCGAGCGTGGCGCCGACCTCGACCGTCTCGTCCTCGCCGACGAGGATCTGCTCGAGGACCCCGGCGAACGGCGACGGGATCTCGGTGTCCACCTTGTCGGTGGAGATCTCCAGCAGCGGCTCGTCGACGGCGACCGTGTCGCCGACGGCCTTCAGCCAGCGCGTCACCGTTCCCTCGGTGACGGACTCGCCGAGCGCGGGGAGCTGCACGTTGTGGGACATGACTTCTCTCGTCTCCTTCTCGGGCTCAGTTGTGCGCGTGCAGCGGCTTGCCGGCCAGTGCGAGGAACGCCTCGCCCAGCGCCTCGTCCTGCGTCGGGTGGGCGTGCACCAGGTTCGCGACGTCGTCCGGGTAGGCCTCCCAGTTGACGATGAGCTGTGCTTCGCCGATGAGCTCGCCCACGCGCGCGCCGATCATGTGCACGCCGACCACGGGGCCGTCCTTCTCGCGGACCAGCTTGACGAAGCCCTGCGTGCCGAGGATCTGGCTCTTGCCGTTGCCGCCGAGGTTGTACTCGATGGTCTCGACCTCCGGGTACAGCTCGCGGGCCTTCGCCTCGTTGAGGCCGACGGACGCGACCTCGGGGCTCGAGTACGTCACGCGGGGGATGCCGGACTCGACGATCGGGGCGGGGTTCAGCCCGGCGATGTCCTCGGCGACGAAGATGCCCTGCGCGAACCCGCGGTGGGCCAGCTGGAGGCCGGGGACGATGTCGCCGACCGCGCGGATGTTCGCCACCCCGGTGCGGAGGCGCTCGTCCGTGATGACGAAGCCGCGGTCCATGGTGATGCCCTGCGCCTCGTAGCCGAGGCCGCTGGTCGCCGGGCCACGGCCGACCGCGACGAGGAGCAGGTCGGCGTCGAACGTCCGGCCGTCCTCGAGCGAGACGTGCACGCCGTCGTCGGTCTGGGTGACGCCCGCGAAGCGGACGCCGACGGAGAACGCGATGCCGCGCTTGCGGGTGGCGCGCTCGAACGCCTTCGAGATCGCCTCGTCCTCGTTGGGGAGCAGGTGCGGCAGGGCCTCGATGATCGTCACGTCGGCGCCGAACGACTTCCACACCGACGCGAACTCGGACCCGATGACGCCGCCGCCGAGCACGATCACGCTCTTCGGGATCCAGTCGAGCTGCAGCGCCTGGTCGGACGTGATGACCCGGCCGCCGATCTCCAGGCCCGGGAGCGAGCGGGCGTAGGAGCCGCTCGCCAGCACGATGTGCTCGCCGGTGAGGGTGCGGTCGCCCACCTGGACGGTGTTGGGGCCCGTCAGCGTGCCCCAGCCGTTGACCAGCTCGACCTTGCGGGAGGTGACCAGGCCCTGGAGGCCCTTGTAGAGCCGGCCGATCACCGAGTCCTTGTACTGGTTCACCTCGGCCATCTCGATGCGGTCGAGGGTGGCGTGGACGCCGTAGTGCGCGGACTCGCGAGCGTCGTCGGCCAGCTCGGCGGCGTGCAGGAGGGCCTTCGTCGGGATGCAGCCGCGGTGCAGGCACGTGCCGCCGACCTTGTCCGCCTCGACCAGTGCGACCGTCCGGCCCAACTCCGCGGCGCGCAGCGCGGTGGCGTAACCCCCGCTGCCTCCGCCTAGGACGACGATGTCGAACGCGGGGGTGTCGGCCACTGCCTACTCCTTGGGGTTGGGAGACAAGGGATCAAGGTCCGGCGTCCATCTTGTCATTCCTGGCGGGCCGGGACGAACGCGCCCGCCTCGCGGAACACGTGATCTCCGCAACATTCATCCCAGGATTTGCCCGCCGGTTACTCTCGTCGCCATGGCGTTGTTTCGTCGGCGCAAGCGGGCCGCAGGGGGAGAGCCGTCGGCGCGGGAGGCCCGCGCCGCCACCGTCGCGCACCTGCGCGACTTCGTCACGACACGCGTCGGCGTCGAGGCGTACGTCGAGCCGGCGACCACCGTGACGCCGACGACCGTGATGCTCGTGGCGACCGACGGGGAGTGGACGCGCCGCCGCGTCCCGGACCCTCAGTCGGCGGCGCAGCTGGCGCGCGAGCTCGGCATCCCGGTGTACGACGTGCAGCGGACGGGCTACCCGCAGCGCGTGCGCGACTGGAACGCCCGCCAGCGGCTGGCGCACAAGCGCGCCACCGACGAGCCCGCCTGACCGTCAGCGGGTGGCGCGCCCCTCGACGAACGCCACCAGGGTCCGCACCCCGAACCCGGTGCCGCCCTTGGGCGTGTAGTCGTGCTCGGCGCGGTCGTTGAACGACGGCCCGGCGATGTCGACGTGCGCCCACGGCGTGGACCCGGCGAACTCGCGCAGGAAGACGGCCGCGGTGAGCATGCCGCCCGCGCGGTCGCCGGAGACGTTGGCGATGTCGGCGACCTTCGAGGCGAGCCCGGCCTTGAGCTCGTCGGGCAGCGGCATGGGCCAGGCCAGCTCGCCGCAGGCCTGCGCCGCGGCGACGACCTCGCCCCGGATCTCGTCGGACCCCATGACACCGGCGACGCGGTCGCCCAGCGCGACGATCTGCGCGCCGGTCAGCGTGGCGATGTCGATGACGACGTCCGGCTTCTCCTCGGTCGCGGCGACGAGGCCGTCCGCCATGACCATCCGGCCCTCGGCGTCGGTGTTGAGCACCTCGACGGTCTTCCCGCCGCGGATGGTCACCACGTCCGACGGGCGCTGCGCGCTGCCGGACGGCATGTTCTCCGCGAGGCACAGCCAACCGGTCACGGCGACGCGCACGCCGAGCTGCGCGGCGGCGAGCACGGTGTGGAGCACGGCCGCGGCGCCGGCCATGTCGCTCTTCATCGTCTCCATCGCGGTGGATGGCTTGATGGAGATGCCGCCGGAGTCGAACGTGATGCCCTTGCCGACGAGCGCGACGTGGCCCTTGGCGCGGGCGGGGGAGTAGGCGACCTTGACGAGTCGCGGCGGGCGCGGGGAGCCCTGGCCGACGCCGACGATGCCGCCGTAGCCGCCGGCCGCGAGCGCCTTCTCGTCGAGCACCGTGAGCTTGACGCCCTTGACGCCCTTCGCCGCGGCCTTGGCCGCCTCGACGAACGCCTCCGGGTACAGGTGGTTCGGAGCGGTGTTGACCAGGTCGCGCGTCGCGTGGATCGCCGCGGCGAGCACCTCGGCGCGGGCGACACCGGCCGCGGCGTCCTTCGCCTTCGGCGTGACGACCTCGATCGACGCCACCGGCGCCTGGTGGTCGCCGGTGCGGTAGCGGCCGTAGGAGTAGGCGCCGAACAGCGCGCCCTCCGTGGCGGCGACCGCGAGCTCCGCGTCGGGCGTGGGCAGCGCCAGGGCCACCGAGCCGACGCCGGCCAGCTCACGTGTGGCCGTCCCGGCCGCGCGGCGGACCGTTTCCGCGGTGAGCGCCGCCGTGCCGATCCCGACGAGCACCAGCACCTTGGCCTTGAGCCCGGTGGCCGGGACGCGGCGCACCTCGTCGGTCTTGCCCGTGACCCCCAGCGCCGCGGCGTCCCGCACCAGGGCGGTGCGCAGGTCGCCCGGGAGCCAGTCCGCGCCGAGCAGCGCGGCCGTCCCGTCGGTGGATGCGGTGGCCACCACGAGGGCGTCCACGGGGAGCTTGGCGGGGTCCTTGCTGGTCAGCGCGATCACGCCGTCGATCGTAGCCCCGCACCCGGCGGGACCCCGGTACGGTGGGCCGCCGTGACGGCACCCCTCGGCGCGGCCCCGCGCGCCCCCGGCCCGACGAAGGAGCGCGGATGAGCACGCCCCTGGTGCTGGTCGGCGTCGCGCTGTGCCTGGTCCTCGCGGCCTGGGCGGGCTGGCGCACACTGCGCGACCGGCCGGTGGTCCTCCGCCAGCTGTTCGGCGCCGCCGTGGTCGAGGCCTACCTCGTCGCGCAGGCGGTGGTCGTCGCCGTGCACCCGGCGGGCGGCGGGACTGGCGGCGCCAAGTTCTGGCTCTACGCGATCACCCAGCTGGCGCTGCTGCCGCTCGCCGCCCTGTGGGCCTTCGCCGAGCGCAGCCGGTGGAGCTCGGTGGTGCTGCTGGTGGCGGCGCTGACCGTGGCGTTCCTGCAGTACCGGCTGCTGCAGGTGTGGGGGGAGGTATGAGGACTGGCGTGAGGCCGACCAACACCGGGCCGGGGCGCGGGCTGGTGCTCGTCTACGGGATCCTCGCCCTCGCCGCCTGCGCGCGCGGGGGATACGAGGTCGCGGTGAAGTTCGACCAGGCCCCGCTGGCGTACTCGCTCGCCCTCGCGTCGGGGATCGTCTACGCCGTCGCGACGTTCGCCCTGGCGACCAACCGGCGCTGGCTCGCATGGCCCGCGGTGGTGGTGGAGATGGCCGGCGTGCTCGTCGTCGGCACGCTGTCGCTCGTCGACCCCGAGCGCTTCCAGCGGGCGACCGTGTGGTCCTGGTTCGGGCTGGAGTACCTGCTGGTACCGCTGGTGCTGCCGTTCCTCGGCGTCGCCTGGCTGCGGCGCACCGGGCGGGAGGCGACGCCCGACGCGGCGGCCGGCCGGTAGGTTGACCGCGTGTATCGCCTGCTCTTCGACCTCGTCCTGCGCCGCACGGACCCGGAGCGGGCGCACGCCGCCACCTTCGTGCTGATCCGCACCGTCGCCGCCATCCCCGTACTGCGCGACATCGTCGCCCGCGTGCTCGGCGCGCCGCACGACGCCGCGGCGACGGTGTGGGGGCGGCGCTGGCCGTCGCGCCTGGGCCTGGCGGCGGGGTTCGACAAGGACGCCCACGGCGTGCTGGGCATGGCGATGATGGGCTTCGGCTACGTCGAGGTCGGCACCGTGACCGCCCATGCGCAGCCCGGCAACGAGCGCCCGCGGCTGTGGCGGCTCGTCGAGCAGCGCGCGTTGCGCAACCGGATGGGGTTCAACAACGCGGGCGCCGCGGCCGTCGCCGCACGGCTGCGCCGGCTGCGGGCCACGGAGCGCGGCCGGGCCGCCGTGGTCGGCGTCAACATCGGCAAGTCCCGCATCACGCCGCGGGAGGCGGCCGCCGACGATTACGCGACGAGCGCCGGCCTCCTCGCCCCCTACGCCGACTACCTGGTGGTCAACGTCTCCTCGCCCAACACGCCCGGCCTGCGCGACCTGCAGGCCGTGGAGGCGCTGCGGCCGGTGCTCGGGGCGGTGCGGGCCGCGGCCGATCGGGCCACCGCGCGCGCCGGCCGCCCGGCCGTGCCGCTCCTGGTGAAGATCGCCCCCGACCTGTCCGACGACGACATCGACGCGGTGGCCGTCCTCGCCGCCGAGCTCGGCCGCGACGGGGTGGTCGCTGTCAACACGACGATCGCGCACGACGAGGGGCCCGGCGGCGTGTCCGGCCCGCCGCTGCTCCAGCGCGGGCTCGACGTGGTGGCGCGGCTGCGCGAGCGGCTCGGCCCGGAGCCGGTCATCATCGGCGTCGGCGGCATCTCGTCGGGCGCGGACGCACGCGAGTACCTGGCCGTCGGTGCGACGCTGGTCCAGGCGTACACCGGCCTGATCTACTCCGGGCCGTTCTTCGCGCGCGGCGTCACGCGCGCGCTGGCGGTCGAGGAGCGCGCGGCGAGGGGAGCGGCCTGACATGCGACCGCGGTGGCAGTGGCGGATGTCGGACGAGTCCGGCGCGGAGCTGGACCGCCCGGCGAGCCCGGTGTTCGAGGCGCGCTACGACGCGGAGGAGTGGCTCGGCGACCACTGGCGGTCGCTCGCCTCGCAGCGCGTGCGCACGGCGCAGCTGCTCCAGGAGGGCGATCCGGTGGGGCCGGCGGTGACGATCCCCGCCGCGTAACGCCCGGCCCCCGGACGGGGCTGGCGGTCAGGCCTTGGGCGCCTTCGGGGCCTTCGGCGCCTTGGGGACGACCGGCTTGCCGCCGCGGCGCACCTGCGGGCGGGGCAGCCGCGTGCGCGGCAGCTGCGTGGCCCGCAGCACGCCGTACATCAGGTTGCCGCGCTCCGCGCCGAGCCCGAACTTCGCGACGAGCGCGCGCTTGAGCCGGAACCACAGGATCACGCTGTCGACCACGACCGCCAGGACGTAGGCATACAGCAGCGCGACGAAGATGACGAAGACGACGGGCGCCACCTGCGTGGTCAGCAGCGACAGGAACAGGAACGCCACGGCGATCGGCAGGAAGTACGAGCCGAGGTTGAGGCGCGAGTCGACGTGGTCGCGGACGAAGCGCTTGATCGGCCCGGCGTCGCGGGCGGGCATGTGCCGCTCGTCGCCCGTGAGCATCGCCTTGTACTCGACGTCCCGCTGCGACTTGGACTTGTCGCGCGCCGCGCGGGCGGCCGCCTTGCGGTCGTCGACGACGAGCGGGCGCTTGTTCGCCGCCTCGGCGACCTTGCGCTTGGGGGTCGGACGGCCCTTGCCGCCGTTGGCCTCGTCGGCCGGTTCCGGGGCGGGCGCCGGCCGGGAGCCGGAGGCGGAGTCCTTATTGCGTCCGATCACCCCGCAAGGGTACCGGCGGTCAGACGGGCGGCTGCGGGTCGTACTGGATGCCGCGACGCACCCGGCGCGCCGCCTCGACCGACTCCAGCCGCGCCACCAGGTGCAACGCCATGTCGATGCCCGCGGAGACCCCCGCGGACGTGATGGTGTCGCCGTCGTCGACGAACCGCGCCTCGGTGTCTGCCAGGACGCTGGGCTCCAGTGCGGCCAGCTCGTCGAACGCGGACCAGTGGGTCGTCGCGGGCCGCCCGGCGAGCAGGCCGGCGGCCGCGAACACGAGCGCGCCTGTGCAGACGCTGGCGAGGATCGGCGTGGCCGCGCGCATCTGCCGCACCCAGGCGAGGTGCTGCGCGTCGGCGAGCAGCCGGCGGTGCCCTGACCCCCCGGGTAGACGAGGACGTGCAGGGGACCGACGTCGGCCGCCGCGCGGTCGGGCACCAGGTTGAGGCCCTTGGCGCAGCGGATGCCGGCGCCGTCGGCCGAGAACGTCAGGAGCTGGGGCCGGAGGTCCGAGTTGGCCGCCCAGTGGGCCAGCACGTCGTAGGGCCCGACGACGTCGAGCTCCTCGGCGTCGTCGAAGACGAACAGGCCGATCCGCAGGGGGCTGCCCGTACCCACGTCAGTAGCCCGGCAGCGCGAGCATCTGGTCGAGGGCGACGCGGGCCCAGTGCGCAACGTCGGCGTCGACGACGATCCGGTTGACCAGGCGGCCGGCGGCGAGCGACTCCAGCGCCCACGTCAGGTGCGGCAGGTCGATGCGGTTCATCGTCGAGCAGAAGCACACGGTCGAGTCGAGGTAGTGGATCGTCTTGTCCGGGTGGGCGTTCGCCAGGCGCCGGACCAGGTTGAGCTCGGTGCCGATCGCCCAGTGCGAGCCCGCCGGCGCCTCGTCGAGGACCTTGACGATCCGCTCCGTCGAGCCGACGACGTCCGCGGCCGTCACCACCACGTGCCGGCCCTCGGGGTGCACGATCACACAGACGCCGGGGTCCGCGGCGCGGATCTCCTCGACGTTCGCCGGCGAGAACCGGCCGTGCACCGAGCAGTGGCCGCGCCACAGGATCATCCGCGCGTCGCGCAGCTGCGCGACGGTCAGGCCGCCGTTGGGCTTGCGCGGGGCGTAGACGACGCACTCGTCGAGCCCGATGCCCAGCTGGAGCACGGCGGTGTTGCGCCCCAGGTGCTGGTCCGGCAGGAAGAGCACCTTGCCGTTGCCGTCCACGCCGCCGGTGCGCTCGAACGCCCAGCGCAGCGCCACGTGGGCGTTCGACGACGTGCACACCGTCCCGCCGTGCCGGCCGGTGAACGCCTTGATCGCGGCGGTCGAGTTCATGTACGTCACCGGGACGGTGTCCTCCGCGACACCGGCGTCGACGAGCACGTCCCAGGCGTCCTCCACCTGGTCGATCGCCGCCATGTCCGCCATCGAGCAGCCCGCGGCCAGGTCGGGGAGCACCACCTGCTGGTGGTCGGCCGTCAGGATGTCGGCGGACTCGGCCATGAAGTGCACGCCGCAGAAGACGATGAACTCGGCCTCCGGCCGCGCGGCGGCCTCGCGCGCGAGCTTGAACGAGTCGCCGGTGACGTCGGCGAAGGCGATGACCTCGTCGCGCTGATAGTGGTGCCCCAGGACGAAGGCCCGGTCGCCGAGCGTGGCGCGCGCCGCGCGGGCGCGTTCGACGAGGTCGGGGTCGCTTGCGGGGGGCAGTGCCCCGGCGCACTCGACGCCGCGCTCCGAGCGCAGGTCGAAGCCCTGCCCCAGGAGGAGGAGCGCGGAGGCCGCGGGTTCGGTGAAGGCGTGACGGTCGGGAGTCACCAGGCTCACGGGTCAGATCCTCGCACACGGGCATGGAACGATCGGACCGTGCGCGTGCTCATGGCCCCGGACGGGTTCGGATCTGCCCTCACGCCCCAGGCCGCGGCGGACGCGCTCGCCGCCGGGTGGCGTTCCGGCGCCCCGCACGACGAGGTCACCGTGTGCGGGCTCGCCGACGGCGGCCCTGGCTTCGTCGCGACGCTCGAGGCGAGCCTCGGCGGGCGGCTGCTGTCGGTGACGGTGCGGTCGCCGTACGGGGACCCGGTGCCGGCGGCCGTCCTCGTCGTCGACGGCCCGGACGGTCCCACCGCGTACGTCGAGGCCGCGCAGGCGGTGGGCCTTCCGCTGGTGCCGGCCGACCGGCGCGACCCGACGCGCACCAGCTCGATCGGGGTGGGCGACCTGCTGGCGCACGCCCGCGGGACGGGGGCCCGCCGCATCGTCGTCGGGCTCGGCGGGTCGGCGACGACGGACGCCGGAGCGGGGATGCTCGCCGGGCTGGGGCTGCCCGACGAGCGGGGCGTGCTGTCCGGTGGCGGCGGCGGCCTGGCCGGGGCGGTCGCCGAGGACTTCGCCGGACTCGCCGAGCTGCGCGCGGCCTGGGCGGACGTCGACGTGGTGGTCGCCAGCGACGTCGACGTGCCGCTGCTGGGGCTCCAGGGTGCGGCCGCGGGCTTCTCCCCGCAGAAGGGCGCCACGCCGGACCAGGCCCAGGAGCTCGAACGCGCGCTGGCACACGCCGCGCGGCGGGCCGTCGCCGCGCTGGGGGGCGCCGAGCACCCGGACCTGCTGAGCGGCCGGCCGG
>CAZBIO010000331.1:0-6878 GCA_964491965.1 uncultured Cellulomonas sp. | reverse complement strand
CGCAGGTCACCGGCGGCGGCCCGCACCGGGCCGCCGGACACCGGCGCGTCGACCACGAGCACGCCGCGCGGCTCGAGCACCGCCGCGACCTCGCGGACCGCCGCCGCCCCGACCGTGGAGGTGACGACGAGCACCGAGCCCGGCGCCATCGCTCCGCCGGCTCCACCGGCCCCACCGCTACCCAGCGCCACCTCGCGCAGCTGCGCGCCGTCGCGGACGGAGACCACCGCCACCGTCGCGCCCTCGACCGCCTCCGCCGCGCTCGTCGTCGGCACCACGCCGTCGGCCGCCGCGAGCTCGACGCGCGCGGGCGCCACGTCGAAGCCGCGCACGGGGAAGTCCTGCACCAGGCACTGCGCCATGCCCAGGCCCATCGCCCCCAGGCCGAGCACCGCGATCGTCGCACTCATCGGGCACCGCCCAGCACCGACGCCGCGACCTCGCCCGTCGCCACCGCGAGCATCCGGCGGATGTAGCGGGCGTTCATCGCGGCCACCGACAGCCCGTCCCCGCCGTAGTGCTCCACGCAGAACGGCCCGTCGAACCCGATCTCGACCGCCCGGCGGATCGCCTCGCGGTAGTTGACCGTGCCGATCTCCATCGGCGCGGGGATCCCGACGACGCCGCCCGTGGCCGGGTCCTCGTCGCGGAAGTAGCTCTTGATGTGCCAGAAGTTGGTGACCGGCAGGCACGTCTCGACCCACTGCGCGAACGGCTCGACCGGCCGGTGCAGCCGGAACAGGTTGCCGAGGTCGGGGTTGAGGCCCACGGAGTCCAGGCCGATGTCGTGCACCAGCCGCACCGCCGACTCCGGCGTGCCGAGCAGCGTGTCCTCGTACATCTCGAGCGACAGCCGCAGGCCCAGCGACGCGGCGTGCTCACCGAGCTCCCGCAGGCGCGACACCGCGCGCCCCCAGGTCTCGTCGTCCGTCGCATCCACCGGGCCGGGCTGGAGCCAGAACCAGAGGATGCCCTGCTGCGCCGGCAGGAGCGGGCGGTGGAGCCCCACCGACACGATGGTCACGCCGAGCGCAGCGGCGGCGTCGAGGGTGCGGTGCGAGTAGGCGAGGTTCTCGTCGCCGTGGACCGGGTCGATGACGCTGCGGCGGATCGCGGACAGCGTCAGCGGCCGGACCCCGGCGGCGTCGAACGCCCCGCGCAGGTCCGCGAGCCGGGCCGGCGTCATGTCCCCCGGCCGCACCCACGAGTCGGTGATGTCGACATCGGCGAAGCCCTCGTACGCCACCTCCGCCAGCTGCGCCGCCCACCGCTGAGCGGGAGCGTCGTGCGAGGGCGGGAAGGGCAGCATGGCGGCGGCGATCGGCCAGGCCTGCGCGCGCGACGGTGCGGCTGTCGATGGCATCGGAACCCCTTCGGTCCGTAGCGGGATGCGTCGCCCATCATCGCGGGCAAGCCGCGTCCCGCGCCGGAGAATCGCCCGGGATCGCGGGCACGACGAGCGCGCGACGACCTCCACCGCGAGCGCACGACGAGCGCACCGCGGCCGCGCGACGACCCCACCGCGAGCGCCAGAACCGCCCCCACCCAACGATTCGGCCCCGGCGGACGTCCTGGACGGTGAGGATGGTCCGGGAACGGGGGCGGGGATGCGGCGCTGGGAGGACGTGCTCGACGATCTCGTCCGGCACCGCGGCGGCGCGCTCGTCCGCTACGCGACCCTCCTCGCCGGCGACCGCGCGACCGCCGAGGACCTGGTGCAGGACGCGCTGCTGCGCTGCTTCGGCTCCGGCCGCCCGCTGCGCGACGAGGTCGCGGCCGAGGCGTACGTGCGCCGCGCCATCCTCACGGTGTTCCTCGACTCGACGCGGCGGTCGCTGCGCTGGCGGGCCGTCGCGCACCTGCTGGCGACGGACGACACGCACGCGGGACCCGGCGCCGAAGCGGCCGGCGACCGCGTCGACGTCACCGCCGCGCTCGCGACGCTGTCGCCGCGGCTGCGCGCCTGCGTGGTGCTGCGGTTCTACGACGACCTCACGGTGCCGCAGATCGCGGCGCGGCTCGACCTGGCGGAGGGGTCGGTCAAGCGGTACCTCGCGGACGCGACCGACCAGCTCGAGGCGCTGCTCGGACCGCTCGAGGACGGCGCGCACACGGAGGACGTCCACCTGGTGTCGGGGAGGAAGCGATGGCGGTGAACCTGGGCCAGCGGCTGCGCGACGCGGTGGACGGGCCCGGCGTCGACGCCGTGCTCGGCGAGGACCCGGCGGGCTTCGACCTGCCGGCCCTGTCCGCGCGGATCCGGCGGCGGCGGCGCACCCGCGCCGGCGTCACCTCGGCGGTGGGCGTCGCGGCGGCGGGTGCCGTTGCGATCGCGGGAGTGCACGGCGTCGGGCGCGGGGGGACCGACGCCGAGCCACCCGCCGCCAGCACGGCGGCCAACCTGTGCGGCACGGACGCGGGGGCGCTTCCGGTCGCCGACGACGGTCTCTGGCTCGTCTCACCCGACACGTCGGTGGTCCCGACGGCGGCGGGCGGCGTCGAGGTCGTCCCGGGAGGGCCCGATCTCCGGCCGGAGACCTCCGGCGTGGGCTCGCTGGGCGTGCTGTCGGGACGCCGCCTGGTGACGACGCTCGTCGAGGGCGACTCCGCGGCCGACCCCGTGACGGGAGCGACCGTCGCGCTGAGCCAGGGTGGCGACGTCGTCGCAATCGGCTCCGTGGAGGCGGTGACGACGGGCGTGCTCGTCGGGCCGTCGGGCATCGTCTCCGACGAAGACGCCGGCTGGCAGCAGGTGTTCCGGGCCACCGGCATCGCCGCGGACCTGGTGAGCTGCGGCGATCCCGCGGCACCGCTCGCCGCCGGGAGCTACGCCGTGCAGCTCGTCGTGCCCGGGGCGGATGGCCTGCGCCGGACGACCGCGGGCCCGTGGCTGGTCCGGCTGCTCAACCCGTCGGTGCCCGCGACCCTTCCCGGCTACCCGTCCGACGAGGTGCCCGTGATCGGCGGCGATGCACAGGTCGAGTCGGCCGACCTCTCGGGGGCGACCGGTGACGGGCTCGTCCTCGTGGCGACGACGAGCGTCGATGCCGTGTCGTTCGCGGCCGATGCCCTGCGCGCCGCGGGCGCCCAGGTGACCATGGGCGACGCCCTCGTCGTCGACGACATCGCCGCTGGCGCGGAGGCTCGCGCCGCCGCGACCGACGAGACGGCCCGCCTCCAGCAGGCGGTGACCGACGCAACCGCCGCCCTCACCGAGGCCCATGCGAGGGCCGACGAGCTCGCCGGCGAACCGGACCGGCTCCAGGAGCGGGTCGAGGCCATGACGGCGGTCGAGGCGGCTCAGAACGCGGTGATGCAGGCGATGGAGAACCTCGCCGACGCGACACAACGCGCGATGCAACGAGAGACGACCAGCCACGGGGCGTACCGGTTCCGCGAGCCGTCGTCGTTCACCGCGACCACGGAGCACTGGAAGGTGACGGTCACCTACTCACCCGGGCTCCTGAACTACCAGCTGACCGCGCGCTGAGCGGTCCCAGTGAGCAGTCTCAGCTGACCGCCCGGGGCCGCGCGGCCCGCGCCTCCTCGTCGCCCAGCACGGCGTCGTACGACTCGGCGCCGGTGATCGCCGCCTCCGCCTCGAGCCGGCCCTCGCGGTCCACCTTCGCCGCGCGCAGGCGCGACGTGAGGATGGCCGCGAACGCGACGAGCCCCGCCACGATGGCGACGGTCAGCCGCAGCGGCGTGCTCGCGCCGTCCCCCACCGACACCGCCACGACGGCGGGCGCGATGAGCAGCGCGACGAGGTTCATCACCTTGATCAGCGGGTTGATCGCCGGGCCGGCGGTGTCCTTGAACGGGTCGCCGACGGTGTCGCCGATCACCGCCGCGGCGTGGGCGGGCGAGCCCTTCCCGCCGAAGTGACCGTCCTCGACGATCTTCTTCGCGTTGTCCCACGTGCCGCCGGAGTTGGCGAGGAACACCGCCATCAGCACGCCGGCCGCGATCGCCCCGCCGAGGAACCCGGCGAGCGGCCCGATGCCCAGGCCGAAGCCGACGGCGATCGGCGCGGACGCGGCGAGCAGGCCGGGCGTCGCGAGCTCGTGCAGCGAGTCGCGCGTGCAGATGTCCACCACGCGGCCGTACTCCGGCCGCTGCGAGCCGTCGAGGATCCCGGGCCGCTCGCGGAACTGGCGCCGCACCTCGAAGACGATGGCCCCCGCGGCGCGCGTCACCGCGTCGATCGCCAGGCCGGAGAACAGGAACACGGTGGCGCCGCCGAGGATGATCCCGACGAGCGTCACCGGCGAGATGACGTCGTAGTCCAGCATTGCGGCGACGATGTCGTTCGCCGAGCCGGTGATCGAGCCGACGGCCGTGCGCACCGCGTCGGCGTACGACCCGAACAGCGCGGTGGCCGCGAGCACGGCGGTCGCGATGGCGATCCCCTTGGTGATCGCCTTCGTCGTGTTCCCCACGGCGTCGAGGTCGGTGAGGATCTGCGCGCCCTCGGGCGTGACGTCCTTCGACATCTCGGCGATGCCCTGCGCGTTGTCGCTCACCGGGCCGAAGGTGTCCATCGCGACGATGACGCCGACCGTGGTCAGCAGGCCGCAGCCGGCGAGCGCGATGAGGAACAGCGCGAGCGGCACCGAGCCGCCGGCGATGAGGAACACGCCGCAGATGGCGGCGGCGATGATGCCGGCCGTGTACACGGCGGACTCGAACCCGACGCCGATGCCGGACAGGACCACGGTGGCCGCGCCGGTCAGCGTGGTGCGCGCGACGTGGAGCGTCGGCTTGCTCGTCGTCTTGGTGAAGTAGCCGGTCACCCACAGGATCACGCCCGCGAGCACGACGCCGATCGCCACGGCGGCGATCGCGATGAGGCGCGGGTCGCCGCCGTGGGTCTCCAGTCCGGCGGTGCCACCGGTGAGGTCCGCGAACGACGAAGGCAGGTAGACGATCGCCGCGACCGCGGCAAGGGCGACGCCGACCAGCGCGGAGATGTAGAACCCGCGGTTGATCGCCGTCAGCCCGTTCTCGGTGCCTCGCACGCGGGTGATCGCGACGCCCAGCGCGGCGACGAGCGCGCCGATGCCGGTGACGACGAGCGGGAACACCATCCCCTGCTCGCCGAACGCCGCCCGGCCGAGGATGAGCGCCGCGACGAGCGTCACCGCGTACGACTCGAAGAGGTCCGCCGCCATGCCGGCGCAGTCGCCGACGTTGTCGCCCACGTTGTCGGCGATCGTCGCCGCGTTGCGCGGGTCGTCCTCCGGGATGCCCTGCTCCACCTTGCCGACGAGGTCCGCGCCGACGTCCGCCGCCTTGGTGAAGATGCCGCCACCGACGCGCATGAACATGGCGAGCAGGGCGGCGCCGAACCCGAAGCCCTCGAGCACCGCCGGGGCGTCGCCGCGGAAGACCAGCACGACGACCGTCGCGCCGAGCAGGCCGAGCCCGACGACGGCCATGCCGACCACGCCGCCGGTGCGGAACGCGATGCGCGCGCCGAGCGCGCGGCCGTCCGGCAGCGAGGCGGCGGCCGCGACGCGGAGGTTGGCGCGGGTGGCGAGCCACATGCCGAGGAACCCGATCGCCGCGGAGAAGGCCGCTCCGGCGACGAAGAACAGCGCCCGCCCGGTCTTGACCCCGGCGTCGCCGGGGAGCAGGAACAGCAGCGCGACGACGACCACGGCGAAGAGCCCGAGGGTGCGGAACTGCCGGCGCAGGTACGCGGAGGCACCCTCCTGGACGGCGCGGGCGATGTCCTGCATCCGGGGCGTTCCCTCGTCGGACGCCAGCACCTGACGCGCGAGCACGGCCGCGAACACGAGAGCCGCGACGGCGAGCGCCGCGACCACCGCGACGATGACGACGCTCGTGGCGTCGAGCTGGAGCATGAGCCCTCCTGGGAGATCGAGCGGCGGTTCAGGACCGCGCGACCGCCGGCGGCTTCGCCCGCGGAAGTGGGCAGTCTAACGAGGACACATGACCTAAGTCCCAACGAGCCGCGTTCCGGCCACGGCAGACCCCGCAACCGGCTTGCCGGCCTGGCTCGTCATGTCCCTGCTCACCCAGCTCCACCTGACGGGTGAGCAGGTTGCGGCGATGGACGAGCAGCAGGCCCGAGACGCACTCCAGCAGCACTGGGAACACCAGGCCCGCAGCCGCGACACCTGACCGACCCAGGCCGGCCCTCGAAGGCCTCCCGGCGGCCGCAACGTCCCGCACAGCTGGGGTCGACGGCTCCAAGCCTCGCCCTCGTTCGTCGAATCGGGCCCGCGACCCCAACCGATCCGGCACGCTCGGCGTCTAGGGCTGGTGACGGTGTCCCGGAGGTGACATGGAAGCGCCGACCGACGACGCCCTGGCCGTGCTCGCCCGCGAGCGCGCCGGGGCGCTGTTCGGCTACGCCTACCTCCTGTCCGGCGACCGGGACGCCGCCGCCGACCTGGTGCAGGAGGGGCTGGTGCGCACGTTCTCCCGGACACGGCAGGGCTTCACGCCCGACGACGCCGAGCGCTACGTGCGCCGCGCCATCCTCTCGGCGTACCTCGACGGAGTGCGCAAGCGGGCGCGCTGGGCGCGGGTGCGGCACCTGTTCGGCTCGCCGTCCGACGAGCCCGCGGCGGCGTCGCCGGAGGAAGCGGTGACCGCCGCGGTGGACGTCCGGCTGGCGCTGCTGCGGCTGTCGCCCGCCGAGCGCGCCGTCGCGGTGCTGCGGTTCGGCGAGGACCTCTCGGTCGCGGAGTGCGCGGCCCGCATGGGACTCGCCGAAGGGTCGGTCAAGCGGTACCTCGCGGACGCCCGGCGCAAGCTGACGCCCCTGCTCGGTGAGCTGCCCGCGAACGACGACGAGGACCGGATCGACGTCACCCCGACGAGGCCGCGATGAGCGCCGACGAGTACCG
>CAZBIO010000330.1:0-20781 GCA_964491965.1 uncultured Cellulomonas sp. | reverse complement strand
CGCCGTCGCCGCGGTCGCCGGGATCCTGGTCCAGTACGGCGGCTCGCGCGCCGGCGCCCCGGCCGTGCCGGGCCCCGCGGCCATCGGGCGGACCATCGGGCTGTTCCACGACGGGTTGCGGCTGATCCAGGACTCGCTGGTGCCGATGACGCCGGACCGGTCCACCGAGCTGATCGTGGTGGTGGCGGCCGCCGGGGTGTTCCTCCTCGTCGACGCGCTCGCCCTCGGCGCGGACGTGCCCGCGCTCGCCGCGCTGCCGCTGGTGACGTTCTGGATGCCGGCGGTGTTCCTCGGCTTCCCGGCGAGCGGTTGGGCGGTCTTCCTCACCGGCCTGCCGTACCTCCTGCTGCTCGCCCTGTCCGTGGTGCCCGCCGTGGGCGACACCGCGCGCATGCGGCAGTCCGGGGCGGTGCTCGGCGGCGCCGCGGCGGCGCTCGTGGTGGCGATCGGGCTGGGTCCCGTGGTCTCCGCGCTGCCGGCGTGGGCGTCGATCAGCCTGCCCGACCTCGGCCCCGGCGCGTTCGGGCCGGTGCAGCTGTCCGGGGACCTCGACCTGCGCGAGAGCCTGGGGCGGCGGTCGCAGCAGACCGTCCTGACGTACGTCGTCAGCCGGCCGCCCGACCCGTCGGCCTCCGCCTCCGCCTCGGGGGCCGGTGCGGTCCCGGCGGCCGTGGACGACGAGGCCGCGACGCCCGGGAGCGAGCAGGCGACCGCCTCGCCCACGCCGACGCCCACCGCCGTCGTGCCCGACTCGCGCGCGGTCGGCCCGCTGCGCGCCTTCACGCTCACCGACTTCGACGGGCGCACGTGGCACCGCGACTCCTCGGCGCCGACGCCGAGCAACTGGGAGCAGTCCCAGCTCATCGGCCCCGGCGGGCGCGCCGGCGAGGTTCCGGATCCCCTGGACCCGCAGGTGGTGCAGGTCCAGGTGACGATCGGCGACCTCCAGCAGAACCAGCTGCCCATCAGCGCGTTCCTGCGCACGGTCGCGGTGGACGGCCCGTGGGGCTACGACGCGGAGAGGGACGAGATCGTCGGCCGCCGGCCGACGAATGCGGGCATGCAGTACACGATGCAGGTGCTCGCTCCGTCCCTGACGGGCGACGACCTGCGCACCGACCCGGTCGGGGACCCGCCGGGCGACGCCGACTACCTGGCGCTGCCGCAGACCGACCACATGGCCGAGATCCAGGCGTTCGCTGCGCAGCTGGTGCAGGACGCGACGTCGCCGTACGAGCAGGCGATGGCGCTCCAGGGCTACCTGCGCTCCCCGTCGAACTTCACGTACGACACCCAGGTGCCGCCGCCGCGGTCGGGCGACGCGGTATGGGACTTCCTGCAGGACCGGCGCGGCTACTGCGTCCAGTTCGCCACCGCGATGGCCGTCATGGCGCGCGCGCTCGGCATCCCGACCCGCGTCGCCGTCGGGTTCCTCCCCGGCGACTCGCGCAGCGTCGAGGGCGGCAACGAGTACACCGTCACCGGGCGGCAGACCCACGCCTGGCCGGAGCTGTACTTCGAGCGCTTCGGCTGGGTGCGGTTCGAGCCGACACCGGCCACCCAGACCGGCCTGCCGCCGGTGTGGAGCGACCCGCTCGCCAACGTCACCGGTTCCGAGACGGCCGGCCCCAACGACATCCGGGACCCCGAGGCCGGGCGGGACGTCCCCGGGTTGGCCCCCACCCCCGGCGCGACGGGCCCCGGCGGCGCCGGCGGCAGTGGCTCCTGGGTGCCGTTCGCGATCGTCGTCGGCGTGCTGGCGGCGGGCGGCGGGATCGCCGCGCTGGTGATGCGACGCCTGCGCCGCCCCGTCGAGCTGACGTGCGAGCACGCCTGGCACCAGGCGCGGCGCGCCCTGAACCGCCGCGCGCCGCTCGGCTGGACCGACGCGACGACGCCGCGTGCCGCCGTGCTCGCGGTGCAGGAGAAGTTCGTGCAGCAGACGGGCAAGCCGCTCGACCGCACGGCGGTCGAGGCGCTGACGCGCCTGGCGTCGGCCGTCGAGCAGGAGCGCTACGCGCCGCGGCCGGTCGCGCCGACCTCAGCCGAACTCCATCACTGGCTCGGCACGGTCAAGCACACCGTCGAGCGTGAGGTCAGCGGCCGCTCTCGCCGCGGCGGCGGTCCCAGCGGTCCTCCAGCCGGGACATGAACCCCCGGCGCGAGCCGCCGCGCTGGCGCGGTGACTTGGCGGCGGGGTGCTCCGGTGTCGACGTTCCCGATGGCTTCGAGCCGCGCGGGGCGGCGAAGACGTAGGCGGCGGCGGCGAACATCAGCACGAATCCGATCACGCCGAGCGCCGGACGGTCGGTGGCTGCGCCGACGACGAGCAGGAGAAGGCCGAGGGCCGCGCCCGTGCCGGCCACGATGTAGCGGACGCTGCGGCGCCGGCCACGCTGGGTCAGGGTGTTCGCCAGACGTGGGTCGTCCGACGCGAGCTGGCGCTCCATCTGCTCGAGCACGCGCTGCTCGTACTCGGAGAGAGGCATGCGCGCCCTCCGTCCACCCCGGGGGATTGCTCTGACGCCGTCAGGATAGATCGGCCGGAACGAAGGTGGTAGTCGACCGATCCCGCCTCACCGGCCCCGCGGACGCCGGGCCGATGGCGCGCGATCCGAACCGGTTCCGCACCTGGTCCATCGCCTTCTCCGCCTCGCGCCGGTCGCCGCCACCGTCGTCCATCGCCTCCTCGAGGGTCGGCTGGCGGACGGTCTCGGTGGCCACGGAGAGACCCTCGGCTCGGACGCCGATGAGACGGACCGGAAGCCCGCCGAGGTCGACCCCCGCGAGGAGCTCCCGCGCCGCGAGGAAGATCTCCCGCCCGACGTCCGTCGGCGTGGCCAGCGTGCGGGCGCGCGTCAGCGTGCGGAAGTCGCTGGACCGCACCTTGATCGCCACGGTCCGGGCCACAAGGCCGTGCTTGCGGAGGCGCTCGGCGCACCGGTCAGCGAGCTCGAGCGCCTTCGCCTGCACCACGCCAGGGTCGGCGACGTCCTGCGCGAAGGTCTCCTCCGCGCCGATCGACTTCTCCTCCCGCCCCGGATGGACGGGACGGGGGTCGCGGCCCCACGCCAGGTCGAACAGGTGCGCCCCCGCGACCTTGCCCACCGCACGCTGCACCGTGTCAAGGTCGCTGTCGGCGAGCTGCGCGACCGTGGTGATGCCCCACCGCGCCAGCGCCGACTCCGTCCGCTCGCCCACCCCCCACAGCGCGCCGACCGGCAGCACGCGGAGGAAGTCCACCGTCGCGGCGCGCGGGATGAGCAGCACGCCGTCCGGCTTGGCGTGTCCGGAGGCCAGCTTGGCGACGAACTTGGTCGCGGCGATGCCGACCGAGCACGTGATGCCGTACCGCTCCCGCACCTGGCGCCGGATCATCTCCGCGATCACCGTCGGTGACCCCACGCGCCGCCGCGCCCCCGCGACGTCGAGGAAGGCCTCGTCGACGCTCACCTGCTCCACGAGCGCCGTGACGTCCCGCAGGATCCCCATGACGCCCTCGGAGACCTCGTGGTACAGGTGGTGGTCCGGCGGAACCACGACCGCCTGCGGCGCGAGCCGCAACGCCTGGGCCATCGGCATCGCCGAGTGGACGCCGAACGCCCGCGCCTCGTACGTCGCCGCCAGCACCACGCCTCGCTGCGCCCCGCCGACGATCACCGGGAGCCCGCGCAGCTGCGGGCGGCGCGCCAGCTCCACCGAGGCGAAGAAGGCGTCCATGTCGACGTGGAGGATCGAGCAGCCGTCCTCGTCGTCGCCCCAGTTGCGCCGCGCCTCCGGCGAGCGCGGACCCCGGCTCACGACGCCCTCACCGCGAGCATGCGAGGTCCGGGCGTACCGCCGGTCTCCCCACGGAAGGCCGGCTCGACGGCCACGACCACCGCCCGTGCCGCGTCGACGAAGTCCTCCGCGTCGCAGAGGGCCTGCTCGGCCCGCGCCGCGCCGACCGCCTCGAACCGTCCTGCCTCGAGCGCGGCACGCAGCCGGGCGGCGTCGGCGAACAGCGCCGACCACCGTGCGAGGTCCGGTGCGACGAGTGACAGCTGCTCCCACACCGCCGCCGGAACGCCGCGCCCGGTCGGCCGCCCCCGCGCCCCGACGACGGCTGCCGCCGCTCGCACGGCCGCGAGGTGCGCATGCGTGAACCGCTCCCACGGCTCCGCCGAGAACTGCGCCGCCAGCAGCTCGGCATCGGCCCGCGCCAGGAGCCTCGAGATCGTCGTCATGCTTCACCTCCGTCACCATCATCGAACACTTGTTCGATCACGTCAAGCCCGGGAGTGGCGCCGTCACTACCCTGGTCTCGATGCGCCAGACCTCAGCGTCGCACCGGCCACCGACATCGCCCGCGTGGCCGCACGGCCCGGTGCCCATCGCCACCGGCACCGCGGAGCTCACCCGCGAGCGCGACGACCCCGACGGCGTGACGCTGCTGGTCAACGGCGTGCCCAGCTCGCACCTCGACCTCGCCGACCCGAGCCGGCTCGAGTTCGAGTACATGCAGCAGATGGCGGCCGTCGTCGATCGCCTGCCCGCCGGCCCCGTCGTCGCCGTGCACCTCGGCGGCGCCGGCTGCGCACTGGCGCGGGCCCTGCACGCCGCCCGCCCCGGTTCCCGGCAGCTCGCCGTCGAGCTGGACCCGGTGCTCGCCGAGCTGGTCCGGCGCTGGTTCGACCTGCCGCGCTCCCCCGCGCTGCGCATCCGCGCCGGCGAGGCCCGCGCCGAGCTCGAGCGCCTGCCGGATGCGAGCGCCGACGTCGTCGTCCGCGACGCGTTCGCCGGCGACGGCGTGCCCGCCCACCTGATGACGCGGGAGTTCACCGCCCAGGTCGCACGGGTGCTGCGCCCCGGCGGGGTGTACCTGGCCAACTGCGCCGACCGCCCACCGCTCACGCTCGCGCGCGGCGAGGCCGCGACAGTCGCCGACGTGTTCCCGCACGTCGCCGTCATCGCGGAGCCGGGCGTGCTGCGCGGTCGCCGCTACGGCAACGTGGTGGTCGCCGCCGGCCGCGACCCGGAGATCCTCGCGTCGCCCGCCCTCGCCCGCGCGCTGCGGACGCTCCCCGTGCCGGCACGCCTCGTGGTCGACGAGGAGTTCGTCGACTTCGTCGGGCACGCCGCGGTGCGCCGCGACACACCCACCTGAGCCGACCCGGCGCTCAGAAGTGGGAGCGCAGAGCGGCCGCCAGGACGAGCAGAGACGACGAGGGACCGCCCCCGCGTCCGCGGAGACGGTCCCTCACAGTCGTCACGGTGGCCAGTGCGGCCACCGTCGTCGATCAGAGCGGCTTGACGTGCTCGGCCTGCGGGCCCTTGGCGCCCTGCGTGATCTCGAACTCGACGCGCTGGCCCTCGTCCAGAGACCGGTAACCCTGCGAGTCGATGGCCGAGTAGTGCACGAAGACGTCGGCGCCGCCGCCGTCCTGGGCGATGAACCCATAGCCCTTCTCGGCGTTGAACCACTTGACAGCACCCTGTGCCATGTCTTGCTTCCTTCTGCCCGGTGACGGACCAGGCACGTTTGCCTGCCCCGCTGCCGCAATGCCCCACGTCCTGCACCGGTGTGGCTAGCCAAAGCGCCGGTCGAGCATCCGCACGTCACTGCAACGCAGGCATGATCGCATGGTGGCCAGCGCGCCGCCACGGTTTGCCAAGGCCAGAACGACCCTTGCGCACAACGATCCGATAAAGAAAGGCAACGATCCGATAAAGGTGTTGCCGGATTTCGCCGTGCGGCTCAGCCCTCGTCGCCCTGCTCGGCGAGGTAGCGCTCGAACTGCTCGCCGAGCTCGTCGGCCGTCGGCAGGTCCGTCGCCGCGAGCAGCCCGGTGCGGCCGATGCCCCGCGCGAAGGCGTCGTACTGCTCCTCGAGGGCGTGCACCAGGGACGCGACCTCCTGCGACCCGGCCACCTGCTCCTCGATCTGGCGCGTCGCCTCCTGTGCCGCGCCCTCGAGCGCGCCGACCCGCAGCTCCAGGCCGGTCGCACGCTCCAGCTGGTGCAGCGCCGCGATCGCCGCCTGCGGGTACGTGGACTGCGCCAGGTAGTGCGGCACGTGCACGGCGAAGCCGATCGCGTCGTGGCCGTTCTGGCCCAGGCGGAGCTCGAGGAGCGTCTGCGCGGACGCGGGCACCCGCACCGTGCCGAACCACGACGGGTGGTCGGCGACGAGCTCCGGCCGCGTGCCGTGCGCGGTCAGCGACATCGGCCGCGTGTGCGGCACGCCCATCGGCACGCCGTGGATGCCCACGGTCAGCGGCACGCCGAAGCGCTCGACGAGCCCGCGGACCGCGGCGACGTACCGCTCCCACTGCACGTCCGGCTCGGTGCCGTGCAGCAGCAGGAACGGGGTGCCGGCCGCGTCGTCCACCACGTCGATCACCAGCTCGGGCTCGTCGTAGTCCGTCCACGTCGTCGCGTCGAACGTCATCGCCGGGCGCCGCGAGCGGTAGTCGAGCAGCTGGTCGACGTCGAACGTCACCAGGCGCTCGACGCCGAACTCGTCGGTGATGTGCTCTGCCGAGACCTCCCCGGCGTGGCCGGCGTCGATGAACCCGCGCACCGCGTGGACCAGCACCGGACCGGGCCCGCCGGCCACGCGCTCCTCCAACCGCGCGGCGGCGTCGCCGTCCACCTCGTAGATCTCTCCGGGATCCAGCATGCGACTCCTCTGCCCTTCGTCTTCTCCTCTTGACCAACCGTGCCAGGAAGCGGTCTCTTCCCGCGGCCGGCGTCCGCGGGGAGGCGGACGGCGCCGCACATCCGCCAGACGCGGACCGTCGATCGGACGTCCGGTTCCGCACCGCCGACCGGCGGCGGATAATGGACGGCCCGCTGCGCGCGTCCGGACCCACCCAGCGCGCCCGGCGGCACCGGACGAACGGGGTGCACCAGGTGGTTGGACGGTCGGAGGAGCTCGCCGACGAGCAGAAGGTGGTCGACGAGCTCTACGCCCGGCTCGACACGCTGCGCGCGCAGACGCGCCGGCGCCTCGCCGACGTCCGGCGCGCCGGCCCCTCCGGCTCGCCGCAGAACCGCAGCGAGCGCGACGCGTTCGCCACGCTGTACGAGGACCGCGTCGCCCAGCTCGAGGCCGTCGAGGAGCGCCTCGCGTTCGGGCGGCTCGACCTGCAGGACGGCGAGCGGCGCTACGTCGGCCGCATCGGCCTGACCGACGCCGAGCAGACGCCGTTGCTCACCGATTGGCGCGCCCCGGCGGCCCAGGCCTTCTACCGCGCGACCGCCGCGCACCCGGACGGGGTGACGCGCCGCCGCCACCTCGTCACGTCGCGACGCCAGGTGACCGGCTTCGAGGACGAGGTGCTCGACCTGGACCTGCTGGGCGACGAGTCCGTCACCTCGCACCTGTCCGGCGAGGGCGCGCTGCTGGCCTCGCTCGCCGCCCGGCGCACCGGGCGTATGGGCGACATCGTCGCGACGATCCAGGCCGAGCAGGACGCCGTGGTGCGCTCGGAGCTCGCCGGGACGCTCGTCGTGCAGGGCGGCCCCGGGACCGGCAAGACCGCCGTCGCGCTCCACCGCGCGGCGTACCTCCTCTACGCGCACCGGCGCGTGCTCGACCGCTCCGGGGTGCTGCTCGTCGGGCCCTCCCGGACCTTCCTGCGGTACATCGACCAGGTGCTGCCGTCGCTCGGTGAGAACGGCGTGGTCACCACGACGCTCGGCGAGCTCTACCCCGGCGTGGTCGCCCGCGGGTCCGAGCCCGACGAGGTCGCGGCGATCAAGGGCCGCGCGCTGTGGGCACAGGTGGTCGCGCGTGCGGTGCGGGCGCGCGAGCGCGTCCCCGCGCAGGAGGTCGAGGCGCGGGTCGACGGGCGCCTCGTCGTGGTGCGGCCCGGTGACGTCACGGCGGCGATCGCGCGGGCCCGGCGCCAGCACCGGCCGCACAACCTGGCGCGCGCGACGTTCGTGCGCGACATGCTGGGCCGCCTCGCCGACCAGTACCTGGCGCAGCTCGGCATGGGCGTCTCGCCCGAGGACCGTGCCGAGGTGATCGAGGAGCTGCGCACCACGCGCGCGATCCGCGTCGCGCTCAACCTCGCGTGGCTGCCGCTGACGCCGGAGGGGCTCGTCGGCGACCTGTTCGCCAAGCCGCACCGGCTCGCGGAGGCGGCGCCCGAGCTGTCGGCGCACGAGCGTGACCTGCTCGCCCGTCCGCACGGGGCGGCGTGGACTCCGGCGGACGTGCCGCTGCTCGACGAGGCCGCCGAGCTGCTCGGCGAGGACGACCAGGCGGCGCGCGCGCAGGCCCGTGCCGACGCGGAACGGCGGGCCGCCGAGGTCGAGTACGCGCGGCAGGTGCTCCAGACCACCGGCGCCGCCCCGTACGTCTCGGCCGACGTGCTCGCCGACCGGTTCGCGGGCGGTGGCCCCTCGCTGACCACGGCGGAGCGCGCCGCCGCCGACCGCACCTGGGCCTACGGGCACGTCGTGGTCGACGAGGCCCAGGAGCTGTCGCCGATGGCGTGGCGGACGCTGCTGCGGCGGGTGCCGACCCGTTCGATGACGGTGGTCGGCGACGTCGCGCAGACGTCGACCGCCGCCGGCGCGCACTCCTGGGCGGCGATGCTCGACCCGGTGCTCCGCGACTCCTGGCGACTGGCCGAGCTGACGATCAACTACCGGACGCCCGCGGACGTGGCGCGGGCCGCGCAGCGGGTCGCCGCCGCGGCCGGGCTGCCCGTCTCGCCCCTGACCTCGGCGCGCGAGGTGCCCGGCGCGCTGGTCGTCGAGCGCGTGGCCGACGACGACCTCGACGCGGCCGCCGCCGCGCGCGCCGTCGACGCGACCGCGCAGATCGTCGACGAGGCCGGAGCCGGCCGCGTCGCCGTGATCGCCGCGCCGGGGCGCCTCGCGCGGCTGCGTGGCGCCGTCGCCGTCGCGATGGGGGTGCCCGACGAGCCCGCCGCGGACATCGACCTCGACACCCCGCTCGTCGTGCTCACGCCGGTGGAGGCCAAGGGCCTGGAGTTCGACGTCGTGGTGCTGGTCGAACCCGCGGAGGTCCTCGTCGGCGGGGCCGGCGACCTCTACGTGGCGATGACGCGCCCGACCGAGACCCTGCACGTGGTGCACGCCGCGGCGTTGCCCGCCGGCCTCGCCTCGGGCTCCTGACGGTTCGGATGGCGGGACGTATTCGTTCCACGAGTCGGACAGGCGCACCATAGGGGGGTGCTGAAGGCCCTTCTGCTCGAGAACGTCCACCCCCAGGCCCGCCAGATCCTCGAGGCGACCGGCTTCGACGTCACGACGCGCTCGGGCGCGCTCGACGAGGCCGAGCTGACGGAGGCCCTCGACGGCGTGCACCTGCTGGGCATCCGGTCGAAGACCCAGGTGACCGAGCAGGTGCTCGACGCGTCGCCCGACCTGCTGGCGATCGGCGCGTACTGCATCGGCGTCAACCAGATCGACCTGCGCGCCGCGGCGGGCCGCGGCGTCGCCGTGTTCAACGCGCCGTTCTCCAACACCCGCTCGGTGGTGGAGCTGGCGATCGCCGAGATCATCGCGCTGACGCGCCGCCTGACGGTGTTCGACGACGGCATGCACGCCGGTGTCTGGAACAAGTCGGCCTCCGGCGCGCACGAGGTGCGGGGCCGCACCCTCGGGATCGTCGGCTACGGGAACATCGGCACCCAGCTCTCCGTGCTCGCCGAGAACCTGGGCATGTCGGTCGTGTTCTACGACACCGCGGAGAAGCTGGCGCTGGGCAACGCCCGCCGGGCCCACAGCCTCGACGAGCTGCTGGACGCCGCGGACGTCGTCACGCTGCACGTCGACGGCCGCCCGGGGAACGCCGGGCTGTTCGGCGCCAAGCAGTTCGCACGGATGCGGCCCGGGGCGATCTTCCTCAACCTGTCCCGCGGGTTCATCGTCGACATCCCCGCTCTGCGGGAGGCGCTGGTCGCCGGCCACGTCGCCGGCGCGGCCGTCGACGTGTTCCCCCACGAGCCGAAGCGGAACGACGAGCCCTTCGAGTCCGAGCTGCGGGGCCTGCCGAACGTCATCCTCACGCCGCACACCGGCGGGTCGACGGAGGAGGCGCAAGAGGCGATCGGGCAGTTCGTCTCGCACAAGGTCCGCGACTACCTCGCGAACGGCTCGACGACGCTCTCGGTCAACCTGCCGAACGTCGCGCTCGACGGCCCGCGCGGCGTCCACCGGTTCGCGTACCTGCACCGCAACGTCCCCGGCGTGCTCGCCGCGGTCAACGCGACGTTCGCCGGGCACGGCGTGAACATCGAAGGGCAGCTGCTCGCCACCCGTGGGGAGATCGGGTACGTGGTCACCGACTCCGGCACGGCGGTGGACCCGGAGGTCCTGGCCGCGCTGGAGTCCCGGCCCGAGTCGGTACGGCTGCGCGTCCTGTCCTGAGCGACCGGCTCGGGTCAAGGGCGCGGCTGCGCGGGATCGGGCGGCCGAACGGGATCAGGACGAGCCGGACTTGCGCTGGAACCGGCGCTGGACCGGGCCGGCGGTCTCCGATCCCCTGACCGGGCCGCCGCCGTCGGCGCTGCTGGCGCTGCGGTGCTCGGCGGCCTTCTTGCGCTCGAGCGCCTCGCGAAACTTGGCCTTCGCGTCCTCGCTCACCGCGGGACGGTGCTCGCCGGACTCCTGAGCGGGCATCGCTCCTCCTTCGCCTGGGTGCCGGCTCCAGCCTTCACCAGCCCGGTCGCGAATGCCAATCCGTTATCGTGCCGCCCCGCTCCGCGCTACTCCGCGCTGGGTGCCGCCGCCTCCGACGCCTGCTCCGGCGCCCCCTCGTCGCCGTGCGCCGCGCGCAGCAGCGTGATCGCCGCCTCGAAGTCCTCGAGCGAGGCGAAGCCCTGGTAGACCGACGCGAAGCGGAGGTAGGCGACCTCGTCGAGCTCGCGCAGCGGGCCGAGGATCGCCAGCCCGATCTCGTAGGAGTCGATCTCCGCCTGTCCCGACGCTCGCAGCGTCTCCTCGACACCCTGCGCCAGGAGCGCCAGGTCGTCCTCGCTCACGGGCCGGCCCTGGCAGGCCTTGCGCAGGCCGCTGACGATCTTCTCGCGGCTGAACGGCTCGACGACCCCCGAGCGCTTGACGACGGACAGGCTCGTGGTCTCCAGCGTGGTGAAGCGTCGCCCGCAGTTGGGGCACTGCCGCCTGCGGCGGATCGACGCGCCGTCGTCCGACGTCCGGGAGTCGACGACGCGCGAGTCGGGGTGGCGGCAGAACGGGCAGTGCACGGGATCGTCGTCCTTTCACCCGCCGGCAGACCTCCCGGACCGTCCGCGGGCCGAGACGCAGGCGACGCTAGGGGACGGCCCCATCCGGCGCAAGGCGCGGTACGAGGCTCGCACGATGCCCACACAAGGCCCGGGCCACGCGGCCGTTCCAGGCGAGCGCAACCCCGACCGTCGCACCGCCGGTCTCGGTCAACGATCGACGGGAAGCACGATCTCCTGACCGGACGTCAGGCCCGCCGATGGCAGGTGGTTGAGCAGCACCAGCTCCCGGACGACGTCCCGCACGTCCTCGCCCGGTGCCGTCAGCCCCGCCGCGATGTCCCACAGGGTGTCCCCCGGTGCGACGAGGTAGCGCTCCACCTCCGGCGCGGACTGGGGTCCCGACGCCACCGCACCGGAGGCGGCGAAGGTCACCGCGCAGACGGCGACCAGCGCCAGGAGGAGCACGAGCAGCCGGCCGCGACGGGTCAGGTGCAGCGGCGCGGGTCGTTGGCGGGTCTCGGCACGGCGCACGGGCATCCGGACCGTGCCGCCGGCGGCGATGGTGAGCGTGGACATGGCTACCTCCTGGTCTCCCCCCGCCACGTCTCCCGGTGCCCGACACCCGGTGCACCGATCGAACAGGCGTACGTCGAACGCATGTACGATGTCTAGCAGATCGAACCGACATTCGTCGAGACACGATCGAACAATTGTTTGATCCGATGTGTCGCCCGCCCTAGGCTGGAGGCACGAGCACAGCGCACCACGCACCACTGACAGAGACTTCGGCCACGGTGGCCACGGGACGGGCCGGATCACCGGCACACGGCCGGGTGACCGGCCACGACAGGGAGGACCGACGGTGAGCGACACGGGACGGACCAGCAAGGACGACGAGCTCGCCACGGTCCACGAGCTGCCCGACGGCGCACCGGACGGGGACGGGCTCACCGCGCGGCAGCGCCTGGTGCTCCGGACCATCCGCGCCTCGGTCGAGACGCGCGGGTACCCGCCGAGCATGCGCGAGATCGGGGAGGCGGTCGGGCTGACCAGCCCGTCGAGCGTCAAGCACCAGCTGTCCGCGCTCGAGCGCAAGGGCTACCTGCGCCGCGACCCCAACCGGCCGCGCGCCATCGAGGTGGTCCACCCCGACGACTCACGCCCGGTGGTTCCCTGGACGGGCGGCGGCGACCAGGACGTCCCCGAGCGCGACCAGGTCCCGGCCCCGGCCTACGTGCCGCTCGTCGGGCGCATCGCGGCGGGTGGCCCGATCCTCGCCGAGCAGGTGGTCGAGGACGTCTTCCCGCTGCCGCGTCAGCTCGTCGGCGAGGGCGAGCTGTTCCTCCTCGCCGTGCGTGGCGACTCGATGGTCGACGCGGCGATCTGCGACGGTGACTGGGTGGTGGTGCGACGCCAGCCGGTGGCCGAGAACGGCGAGATCGTCGCGGCGATGATCGACGGCGAGGCCACCGTCAAGACTCTCAAGCGCGCGGACGGCCACGTGTGGCTCATGCCGGCCAACCGCGCCTACTCCCCCATCGACGGCGACGAGTCCAGCATCCTCGGACGCGTCGTCAGCGTGCTGCGCAGCCTGTGACACCGACCGGAACCGACGAGGAGAACACGTGCTCAAGGGCATCGACCCGCTGCTGACCCCCGACCTGCTCATGCTGCTCGCGCAGGCGGGTCACGGCGACGTCATCGCGGTCGTCGACCGCAACTTCCCGGCCTACGCCGCGGGCGTCCCCGTGGTGGACCTGCCCGGCGCGGACGTCGCCGAGGCGACGAGGGCGATCTGCTCGCTGCTGCCGGTCGACCGCCTGTTCCAGCCGAACCCGGTCCGCTACATGCAGACGGCCGACGGCACGCCCGGCCCGGCGGTCGAGGACGTCCACGCCGCGCTCGTCGCGGCCGAGGGGCACGAGGTCGGGCTGGAGGGCCTGGAGCGGTTCGCCTTCTACGCGGCGGCGCGGGAGGCCTTCGCCGTGGTGCTGACCAGCGAGACGCGTCCCTACTCGTGCTTCCTCATCGCCAAGGGCGTCGTCTAGCGGCGACGTTCGCGCGGCAACGTCCGCCCGGCGACGCTCCGCGCGAGGCGCGGACGCCCGGGTCAGTACCCGAAGCGGTGCGCGACCTCTCGCACGGCGTCCGCCGATCGGCGCAGGCCCGCCAGCTCGTCGTCCGACAGCGGCACCCGAAGTCGCTCGCCCACGCCGCTGGCGCCGACGATCGTCGGGACGGAGAGGCACACGTCGCTGATCCCGAAGTAGTCGTCGAGCAGCGACGACACCGGCAGCACCCGGTGCTCGTCGATGAGGATCGACTCGATGATGCGCGAGCCGGCCAGCGCGATCGCGTAGTTCGTCGCGCCCTTGCCCTCGATGATCTTGTAGGCGGCCGAGACCACCTCGTGGGCGATCTGCTCGCGCACCTCGGCCGTCAGCGGGCCGTGCTTGCCGACGCCCTTCCACTCCAGCAGCGGCACGCCGCCCAGGCTGGCGAGGCTCCAGAGCGGAATCTCGGTGTCGCCATGCTCACCGGCCACCCAGGCGTGCACGCTCTGGACCGCGACACCCGTCTCCGCGGCGACGAGGTAGCGCAGGCGCGAAGAGTCGAGCAGCGTGCCGGAGCCGAACAGCTGGCTCGACGGCAGGCCGGACATCTTCAGCGCGGCGTAGGTCACCACGTCGACCGGGTTGGTCACCATGACGTGCACCGCGTTCGGTGCGACCCGCACCAGTTCCGGCAGCACCTTCGCGACGAGCGAGATCGTCGCCCCCGCGAGGTCCAGCCGCGACTGCCCCGGCTTCTGCTTGGCCCCGGCGGTGAAGACGATGACGTCCGAGTCCGTCAGGACCTCCAGGTCGTCGGAGCCGACGACCTGCGCCATGGGCATGAACTGGATGCCGTGCGACAGGTCGAGCGCCTCCGCCTCGACCTTCGCGCGGTTGATGTCGTACAGCGCGACGGTGCGCGCGAGCCCGGCCTGGAGCGCGGCGAACGCCATGGTCGACCCGACGGCCCCGGCGCCGACGATCCCCAGCTTGGCCGCGCGCCGCGGCGAGAACGCGGGGCCCGCCAGGCCCTCGTCGGACGTGTTGAACTCGTTCATGTCCCCTGCCCTTCGTCGTCGGCGTCCGTCGTCGACCTCCCGCCGGGACGAGGCTAACCGGAGGCCCCCAGCCGGCGCAGGGCGGACACCGCGACGTCCAGCTCCGTGGTCAGCCAGAACGGCGGCATCGACCGCTGCAGGTAGCCCGCGTACCGGGCGGTGGCCAGCCGTGGGTCGAGCACCGCGACCACGCCGCGGTCCTCGAGGGAGCGGATGAGCCGGCCCGCCCCCTGGGCCAGGAGCAGCGCGGCGTGCGTCGCCGAGACGGCCATGAACCCGTTGCCGCCCGCCGAGGCCACCGCCTGCGTGCGTGCCGCCGCGAGCGGGTCGTCGGGACGCGGGAACGGGATGCGGTCCACCACCACCAGCCGGCACGTCGGCCCGGGCACGTCGACCCCCTGCCACAGCGACAGCGTGCCGAACAGGCACGTGGGCTCGTCGTCGGCGAACCGACGGACCAACGTGGGCAGCTGGTCGTCGCCCTGCAGCAGGATCGGCACCCCGAGCCGCGGCCGCAGGGCGGTCGCGGCCGCCGTCGCGGCCCGGCGCGACGAGAACAGCCCCAGCGTCCGCCCACCGGCGGCCTCGACGAGTGCCGCGATGTCGTCCAGCTGCGCCTCGGTGGCCGGCTCCCGGCCTGGCGGCGGCAGGTGGCGAGCGATGTAGCAGATCCCCTGGCGCGGGTAGTCGAACGGGCTGCCGACGTCGATACCGCCCCACGGCGCCTCGTCGCCGTCGTCGTCCGTGGAGTTCAGTCCCACCGACCGCGCGAGCGGGTCGAACGAGCCACCCAGCGTCAGGGTCGCGGAGGTCAGCACGGCCGTGCGCTCCGCCCACAGGTGCGCGCGAATCAGCCCGGCCACGGCCAGGGGCGCGGCGTGCAGCCGCGTGACGACGTCCCCGCGCCGGTCCTCGCTGCGCGAGCACCACAGGACCGTGCCGTTCGCCTCCGAGGCGTCGGACGTCATGCGCTCGGCGGTCTCGAAGAGGAACGAGACGGCGGAGTACGCCATCTTGCGGCCCGCCTGGGCCTCGACGGGCTCCTTCGTCTCGGGCTTGAGGGCGGACAGCAGCGTGCGCGCCGCGTCCCGGACCGCGGCCACCGCCTCGGCCGCCGCGGTGGGCAGGCCGGTGGGGAACCGCGCCTCCGGCAGGTCCTCGAGCGCGGACTCCAGCGCGCGTCCCGCGGCGTCGAGGTCGGTGCTCGGCACACCGCCCTGCCGGCGGGCGAGCCGGGCCGCGTGCTCCACGGCCCCCACCGACATCTCGGCGGTCGCCTGCGCCGTGACCCGGTCGGCCAGCTCGTGGGCCTCGTCCACGACGAGGACGTCGTGCTCCGGGAGCACCCCCGGCGCGAGGGCGGCGGCGGCCACCCCGAGCATCGCGTGGTTGGTGACGACGACGTCCGCGGCGTGGGCCGCCTCGCGCGCCTGCGCCGGGAAGCAGTCCTCGCGCTTGGGGCAGGACGTGCCCAGGCACTCGGGCGCCGTGACCGAGACCTGCCGCCACGCCCGGTCCGTGACGCCGGGCACCAGGTCGTCCCGGTCGCCGCTGTCCGTCTCCTGCGCCCACTCGCGCAGCCGCACGATCTGTTCGCCGAGCGTCTCGGCGCGCGCCGAGCCGTCCGCCGGCGCGGGATGCTCGGCCGCACCGCGCGGCTCGGGCAGGTCGAACAGGGCGTCCTCGTCCTCGGGGTACCCGCCCTCCACCTTCTGCAGGCAGAGGTAGTTGTGCCAGCCCTTGAGGAGCGCGACCCGCGGCTCGCGCGGCAGCCGCCCCGCCGCCGCGCCGACGACGAGCGGCAGGTCGCGGGCGACCACCTGGCGCTGCAGGGCCAGGGTCGCCGTCGAGACGACCACACGCTCCTCCGCCAGCACGGCGTGGCGCACCGCGGGGACGAGGTAGGCCAGCGACTTCCCGGTTCCCGTCCCGGCCTGCACCGCCAGGTGCCGGCCCTGCTCGATCGCCTCGCCGACGGCCACGGCCATCGCGTGCTGCCCGTCGCGGCGCGCTCCCCCGAGCGCGGCCACCGTCAGGTCGAGCAGGTCCTCCACCGACGGGTCGACGGCGGGGTCGTCAGGATCGTCGGGCACCGGCCCAACCTAGTGCCGGGCGCCGACCCGACGTCGCCGCGGGTCAGGCGACCGACGCCGCCTCGAGCTCGGCGGCCAGCTGCGCGTCCACCCGGGCCCGCAGCACCGTGCCGTGCTCGGTGTGCTCCTCGTGGTCGATGTCGCCGTGCTCGTGGACCCGGCTGACGAGGTCCCCGCGGTGGTAGGGCACCACCACGTCCACGCTCACGCCGGGCCGCGGCAGCTGGTCCGCGATCACCGCGCGCAGCTCGTCGACCCCCTCGCCCGTGTGCGCCGACACGACGACCGCGCCGGGCTCCTTGGCGCGCAGCCGTGCCACCGCCTCCGGCTCGGCGAGGTCGGCCTTGTTGAGCACGACGATCTCCGGCACGTCCATCGCGCCGGGGATGTCCGCGAACACCGCGCGGACGGCCGCGATCTGGCCCTCCGGGTCGGGGTGCGCGGCGTCGACCACGTGGAGGATCAGGTCGGCGTCCGCGACCTCCTCGAGCGTCGAGCGGAAGGCCTCGACCAGCTGGTGCGGCAGCGCGCGGACGAACCCGACGGTGTCGGCGAGCGTGTACACCCGCCCGTCGTCGGTCTCTGCCCGCCGCACGGTCGGGTCGAGCGTGGCGAACAGCGCGTTCTCGACGAGCACCCCGGCGCCGGTCAGGCGGTTGAGCAGCGACGACTTACCGGCGTTGGTGTACCCGGCGATCGCCACGGACGGGATCGCGTGGCGCTTGCGCGAGGAGCGCTTGGTCGCCCGCGCCGGCGCCATCTCCTTGATCTCGCGGCGCAGCCTGGCCATCCGGTTGCGGATGCGGCGGCGGTCCAGCTCGATCTTCGTCTCGCCGGGGCCACGGGAGCCCATGCCCTGCCCGGCGCCGCCCACCTGGCCACCGGCCTGCCGGGACATCGACTCGCCCCAGCCGCGCAGGCGTGGCAGCAGGTACTCGAGCTGCGCCAGCTCCACCTGCGCCTTGCCCTCCTTGGACTTCGCGTGCTGGGCGAAGATGTCGAGGATCAGCGCGGTGCGGTCGATCACCTTGACCTTGACGATGTCCTCCAGCGCGCGCCGCTGGGACGGCGCGAGCTCGCCGTCCACCACCACCGTGTCGGCGCCCACCGCGCGGACGGCCATCGCCAGCTCCGCGGCCTTGCCGGAGCCGAGGTAGGTGGACACGTCCGGCACGCGGCGGTTCTGCAGCAGGCCGTCGAGCACCACGGATCCCGCGGTCTGCGCCAGAGCGGCCAGCTCGCGCAGCGAGATCTCGGCCTCGGTGGGCGTCGCCGCGCCGGTGAGCCCGACGAGCACCACGCGCTCGAGGCGCAACTGCCGGTACTCGACCTCGCTGACGTCCTCGAGCTCGGTGGACAGGCCGGCGACGCGGCGCAGCGACGTGCGCGCCTCGAGGTCCAGCTGGTCGCCGTCGTACGCGGTGTGACCGTCGGCCGCCGACTGGAGCGCCGTGCCGTCGTACCGGCCGGCCCGAGCCAGGACCCGCGCGACCACGTCGTCAGCCACCTCCTGCGCCGAGCGGGTGCGCTCATCGTGGGTGGTGGGCTGTGGATCGTTCACGCGGTGCTCTCCTGGGGACGCTGGCTGTACACCTCTAGCGTCGCACGCACCACCCGGGACAGCGACGGATTTCGCACTGAGCACAGCGAAGGGCCGCGCGGACGCCGCACTACCCTCGGCCCGTGAGCGAGCCCGAGCACTACTTCTCCGCCCGCCCGGCGACGCCCGACGAGCGGCGCACGCTCACCGTCGAGCTCGCCGGGCGCCAGGTGCGCGTGCAGACCGCCGGCGGCGTGTTCTCCCCCGACCACGTCGACCTCGGCACGCGCGTGCTGCTGCGCGAGGTGCCCGACCCGCCGCCCTCCGGCGACCTGCTCGACCTCGGCTGCGGCTGGGGCCCGCTCGCCCTGACGATGGCGTTGCTGGCGCCGGCGGCCCGCGTGTGGGCGGTCGACGTCAACGAGCGCGCGCTCGACCTGGTCCGCGTCAACGCCGCACGGCTCGGCCTCGGCAACGTCACGGCCGCGCTGCCCGACGAGGTCCCCGCCGACGCCTCGTTCGCCGCGATCTGGTCCAACCCGCCCATCCGGGTGGGCAAGGACGCCCTCCACGACCTGCTGCGCCGCTGGCTGCCGCGCCTCGCGCCGACCGGCGAGGCCTGGCTCGTCGTCGGGAGGAACCTCGGCGCGGACCCGCTGCATCGCTGGCTGTCCGACGAGCTGGGGCTGAACGTCGAGCGCGCGGCGAGCGCCAAGGGCTTCCGCGTGCTGCGCGTCGGCGGTTAGGCGAGCGCCGCGCGGTCGACCACGACGTCGGCGACGAGCACCGCCGGGCCGGCGAGCTCGACGTGGCCGTCGGCCAGCGCGGTGACGCGCAGGGCGCCGCCGGGCACGTGGACCTCCCACACGCCGGGCGCCCCCTCGCCCGCCCACGCCCGCACCGCCAGCGCGGCGGCGCACGCGCCCGTGCCGCACGAGGCGGTCTCCCCCACGCCCCGCTCGTGCACGCGCATCCGCAGGGCGCCGACGCGGGCACCGTCGGCGGTGACCCGCTCCCCCAGCGGCACGACGAGCTCGACGTTCTGACCCTCGGGGTTGGGCGGCGTCACCACGGGCGCGGCCGTCAGGTCCGCGGCCTCCAGCTCGTCGGCCGACGCGACCGCCACCACCGCGTGCGGGTTGCCGACCTCGACGCGCAGCGCGGGTCGCGCCACCGGCAGGCCGTCGACCGCCACCTCGGCGTCCCCTCCGGCGGCCACGGCGGCGTCGCCGCCGGGCAGGGTCCACGCGCCCATGTCGACGGCGTACCAGGGCACCCCGCCGGGGCCGGCCTCGCGCCGCACGTACCGCGCACCGGCGCGCGTGCCGACGACGAGCCGCTCGTCGGACGCGGCCCACAGGCCGAGCCGCTCGAGCCACGTCGCGAAGACGCGGACGCCGTTGCCGCACATCTGCGCGAGCGAGCCGTCCGCGTTGCGGGAGTCCATGAACCACCTGGCCGCCGGCTCGTCGGCGAGCACCGCCGCGCCGTCCGGGATCGCGGCGGACGCGACGAGCCGGATGACGCCGTCGCCGCCGACCCCGCCCCGGCGGTCCGCGAGCGCGCGCACCAGGTCCGCGGACAGGTCGAGCGCGCCGTCGCGGTCGTCGAGCAGCACGAAGTCGTTCTTGGTGCCGTGGCCCTTGACCACGGCGAGTCCGCCGTCGGTGCTGGTCACGGGTGGCGTCACGAGCCCAGCCTACGGCTGGTGGGTTCGGTGCCCGGCGCGGGCAGGTCGCCCGCCCGGGCGCGGCCGACGAGGTCGAGGGCGTGCGCCACCAGCTCGGGATCCTGCGCGTCGAGCCAGTGGACGCGCGGGTCCCGCCCGAACCAGCCCATCTGCCGCCGGGCGAGGCGCCGGGTGGCCACCACGGTCTCGTCGTACGCCTGCCGCGTCGTCGCGCGCCCGTCGAGCAGCCCCAGTACCTGGGCGTAGCCGACCGCCCGGGCGGCGGTCCGCCCCAGGCCGCCCCCCGCGACCAGGCGCTCGACCTCCCCGACGAGACCCGCGTCCCACATCCGCGCGACGCGCGCTGCCACGCGCTCGTCGAGCGTCGCGCGGTCGCAGTCCAGCCCGATCTGCACGGCCGGGACGGCGTAGACGTGCTGCGGGAGGGACGACGAGTACGGCCGGCCGGTCAGCGCGATCACCTCCAGCGCCCGCACGATCCGCCGCGCGTTGCGCGGGCCGATGCGCTCCGCGGCCTGCGGGTCCGCCGCCGCCAGCTCGGTGTGCAGCGCACGGGAGCCCTCCGCGTCGGCCCTGGCCTCGAGCGCGGCGCGGACCTGCGGGTCGGTGCCCGGGAACTCCAGGTGGTCGAGCAGGGCGCGCACGTAGAGGCCGGAGCCGCCCACCGCGACGGCGGTGCGCCCGCGCGCCGCCAGGTCGGCCAGGGCGGCGCGGCCCCATCCCTGGTAGTCGGCGACGGTGGCGTCCTCCCGCGGGTCGAGGACGTCGAGCAGGTGGTGCGGGACGCCCCGCCGCTCGCCGGGCGGCACCTTCGCGGTGCCGATGTCCATGCCCCGGTAGAGCTGCAGGGCGTCGGTGTTGACCACCTCGCCGCCCAGGGCGAGTGCCAGGGCGATGCCCAGGTCGGACTTGCCGGTCGCCGTGGGTCCCACGACGGCGACGACGAGGTCGTCTACCACTCGTCCCCCGACACCAGGTCGGCGTTCCGCCACGTCAGGACGGCGTGCGTCGCGCCGGCCAGCACGTGGCGCTGGAGCAGGCTGGCGACCACCGCCGTAGTCCGCACCGCGCCGACCAGCGCCTGCCACGGCGCCCAGCCGGTGACGGCGAGCGCCGCGGCCAGGCCGGGGTCG
>CAZBIO010000329.1:0-4320 GCA_964491965.1 uncultured Cellulomonas sp. | reverse complement strand
GAGGCGCGGGCCCGTGCCGAGGCGGAGGCGGCGGCGGGTGCCGCTCTGCTGGCGCAGGAGGCCGCGGGTGCCGCGGAGGCCTCGGCGGTGGCGGTCGTCGAGCGCGCCCGCGAGGTCGCGGCGGCGTCGGCAGCCGCGCTGCCGGCGACCCGGCTCGCCACCCTGGCGGCCGGTGGGGCCGGCGGGCTGACGCTGGGCACCTTCGTGCTGATGCGCCGGTTCGAGGACGTGGTCGCGGCGGCCAACCAGCGGCTCCTGGTCATGTCGGACGGTCGCTACTCGCTGGTGCGCAGCGACGAGAAGGAGGACGGCGGCGGGCGCCGGACCGGCCTGGCGATGCGCGTGGTCGACCACCTGCAGGGCGACGCGCTGCGCGAGCCGAAGACCCTCTCGGGTGGCGAGACGTTCTACGTCAGCCTGTGCCTGGCGCTCGGGCTCGCGGACGTCGTCACCGCCGAGGCCGGCGGGATCGACCTCGGCACGTTGTTCGTCGACGAGGGGTTCGGGTCGCTCGATCCGGAGGTGCTGGACCAGGTGCTCGCCGAGCTGGGGCGGCTGCGGGCCGGCGGCAGGGTGGTGGGTGTCGTCTCCCACGTCGACGCGCTCAAGCAGTCGATCGCGGACCGCATCGAGGTGCGCCCTCGTGCCGACGGGACGAGCACCCTCGCGGTGAAGGCCGGCTGAGGCCTGAGGCCGGCCGAGGCGTGCAGGCCGGCTGAGGCGTGCAGGCCGGCTGAGGCCCGGCGCCTACCAGGCCCAGCCGCGGCTGGCGAGCTCGACCTCCTCGCGGAAGCGCTCCATGGGGTCGCCCTTCGGGTGCGGCGGGATGTCGACGCCGGCCATCGCGCAGGCCTCCTCGAGCAGGTAGTCGTAAGCGAGCTGCGAGGCGATGATCTTCTCGGCCCGGGCGATCACGGTCTTGTCGGCCTCCAGCCGCTGCACGTGCTGCGCGACGACACCGAGCCGCTCCTGCACGCGCAGGGCCTTGAACGGGTCGGGCGGGACCACGCGCTCGCGGCCGCGGAGGCGGTCCGCGACGGCGTCGAGGCGGTCGGCGAGGCAGGCCCGCCACCGTGGCAGGATCTCCGGCGCTGAGAGCGCGCCCAAGGCCGCTGCCAGCATCACTGCCGGCAGGACGGTCATGATCACCAGAGCTGCCCACATCGCCCTGCGCCCCCGACCTCCGTGTGCCTCGCGACTGTTCCAGGGTAGGTACGAAGGTGTGACATGCGCCACACCTTGGGGTGAACTCGGGATGGCGACGGGGGCGAGGCGACGGGGAGGGAGACGGCGTGCGGGCTCGGGGTGTGGTGGTGGCGGCCGTCGTGGTGCTGGCGATCGCCGCGACGGCGGTCGTCGGCGAGGCCGTGGTCGGCACGCAGACCCAGCGGCGGCTGACGAACGGCCTGGTCACCGCCCTGGGCGCCGACCCCGCGACGACGTCCGTGGACGTGGGTGGCGGGCTGCTGCTCCCCCAGCTGGCGCGTGGCAGGCTCGACTCGGTGGACATGGTCGCCGCGGACGTGGTCCTGGACCAGGGCGCGTTCACCGACGTCATGGCCCACGCCACCGACGTCTCCGTCAGGCCGCCGCACACCGCCGGCACTCTCGCGGTCAGCGGCATCGTCCCGCCGGAGACCATCCGCGCGCTGATCGCCGCGCGCGGCCTGGACCTCGAGCTGGCGGTGCGGGGCGACGGCGGTCCCGACGGAGTGGCCCACCTGCGTGCCTGGGGCGCGATGCTCGGCGTCGGCTGGGACGCGTCGCTGGTGCCACGCGCGGCCGACGGCCACCTGCTCGTCGACGTGGTCTCGGCGCGGATCGGCGGCGTCGAGGTGCAGGTCGATGCCCTCCCGGCCGCGCTACGCGACGCGGTGTCCGGCGTGGAGGTGCCCCTCGACGGGCTGCCGGACGGCCTGGTGCTCCGGTCCGCGCGCGTGGTGCCCACCGGGGTGGCGGTCACCTTGGACGGGACGAAGGTGGCACTCGACGCCGCGGGTTGACGCGCAGGCGACGAGTGGAGCGGATCGGCGCCGGTCGAGGCGGCGCGTAGGCTGCCCGACGCGCGGTAGGAGTCACCGACCGGCGACGACGCACCTGCCCAGCTGCGCGGCGGCCGCGGCACGCTCGTCGGGCGTCAGCCACAGCCCGTACGCGGCCTTGACCCTCAGCTGCCGGACGACGTAGACGCAGCGATAGCCGGCTTGGGGCGGGAGCCACTGCGAGGCGTCGCCGGCGCTCTTGTCCTGGTTGGCGTCGCCGGAGACCGCGAGGAGGTTGGCCGGGTCGTTCGCGAACGCGGTGCGCCGCGCGGCGGGCCAGGTGCGCGCTCCGGTGCGCCAGGCGGCGGCCAGGGCGACGACGTGGTCGATCTGCACGTCCGCCGAGTCGGGTCCGCGGACGAACGCGACGGGTCCGCCGGAGTACGGGTCGTCGAGCGTGCCGGACAGCACCCGGCAGCCTGCCGGGTCGGTGACGGTGCCGGAGAGGTCGCGCGCCAGCACGTCGTTGCGGGTGTCGCAGCCGTTGCCGTCGACGTCGGCCCATGCGGCGCCGAAGCGCTCGCGGACGTAGTCGTCGTCGGGGTCGGGCTCGCGGACGGGCAGGGACTCGAGCGTCGCGCGGGCGGCGGCGAGGTCCGCGGCGGAGACGGGGTAGCGCGCGGCGCTGCGGGCGTCCGTCCACCACGGCTGCCCCAGGCCGACGCCCAGTCCCGCGACGAGGACCGCGACCCAGAACCGGGTGGGGATGCGGCGGGCGGGCACCGCGGCAGCGTGGCGGCTGGGGGCGGCTCACACGGTGGGTCGTCGCTCGTCGGACCGGGTGGCGCGCGGCGGTGCGGGCTGCGGGCGGCTCGGCCGGTGTGCTCGTCGGGCGGCGCCGAGACCGGCTCGGGCTGCGGGCGGCTCGGCGGTGCGCTCGTCGGGCGCGGAACGGCCGCCGCCGGCGCCCGGGTCGTCAGGCCGGGTCGAGCACGAAGACCGGGATGAGCCGCTCGGTGCGCGTCTGGTACTGCGCGTAGTCCGGCCATACGGCGGTCGCCCGCTGCCACCAGACGTCGCGCTCGGCGCCGGAGGTCTCGTGGGCGACGTAGTCGCGGCGCTCGCCGCCGTCCTGGAGTTGCACCTTCGGGTTCGCGACGAGGTTGTTGTACCAGGCGGGATTCTGCGGCGCGCCGCCCTTGGACGCGACGACGGCGTAGGAGCCGTCGTGCTCGACGCGCATCACCGGCACCTTGCGCTCCGCGCCCGTCTTCGCGCCCGTCATGGTCACCACGACGATGGGCACGCCGCGCAACGTGTTCGCCCGGGTCCCGTCGGAGGCCTCGAACTCTTCGACCTGCTGCTGCCACCACTGCTTCGCACTCACGCTCGGCGCAACGCCGCACCGCCCCGGCCTCTTCCCGGCGGTCGCGAGGCGGGACGGGCGGACGCGGCGACAGGGCGCCGCCCCCGGCGACAGGGCGCCGCCCCGGCGTACCGTTCCGGCGTGCACAGCTACCCGATGACCGGCTTCGTCGTCCGCGAGCACCGGGTGGAGGTGCCGGTCGACTGGTCGGACCCCGCGCGGTTCGGCTCCATCGAGGTGTTCGCCCGCGAGATCGTCGACCCCGCCAAGGACGCCGAGGACCTGCCGCTGCTCGTCTTCCTCCAGGGCGGCCCCGGAGGCATGGGTCCGCGGCCGATGCCCTCGGGCGGCTGGTGGACCACCGCGCTGGCAACCCACCGGCTGGTGCTGCTGGACCAGCGGGGCACGGGCCGCTCGTCGCGCGTCGACGGCCGCGCCATCGCCCGGTTCGAGGACCCGAAGGTCGCCGCCGACTACCTCGCCTGCTTCCGGCAGGACGCGATCGTCGCCGACGCCGAGCACCTGCGCGCCACGGTCTACGGCGGCCGGCGGTGGGCGTCGCTCGGGCAGTCGTACGGCGGTTTCCTCACGCTCGCCTACCTGTCGACGCACCCCGAGGCGCTGACCGCGTGCTACGTCACCGGCGGCCTGGCCGGCATCGACGCCACCGCCGAGGACGTCTACGCGCGGACCTTGCCGCGCCAGCTGGAGCGCGACGCGCAGTACGACCGCGCCTTCCCCGGCGACCTCGACGTGCTCCACGCCGTCGCCGACCAGTGCGCGGCCGGCGAGGTGGTGCTCTCCGACGGCACGCCCCTGTCCGTGCAGCGCCTCCAGGCGCTCGGCATGCCCTTCGGCATGTCCACCGGGTTCGACGAGCTGCACTGGCTCCTCGACACCGCGCTGGACGCCGACGGGCGGGTGTCGCAGGCGTTCGCCGACCAGGTGGGGCGCGAGACCGCCTGGGACGCC
>CAZBIO010000328.1:0-12673 GCA_964491965.1 uncultured Cellulomonas sp. | reverse complement strand
GTCCAGCTGTGGCACGTCTACATGTTCGCCTTTGCGCTCGGCGTGGTCTCGGCGATCGACGCCCCCGCGCGCCAGACGTTCGTCGCCCAGCTGGTGCCGCTCGCCATCCTCCCCAACGCCGTCAGCCTGAACAGCGCGTCCTTCAACACCGCGCGGCTCATCGGCCCCGGCGTGGCCGGCCTGCTCATCGGCTGGATCGGCACCGGCTGGGTGTTCGGCCTGAACGCCGTCACGTTCGGCGGCACGATCCTCGCGCTGAGCACGATGCGCGTCCGCGAGCTGCGGCCCATGCCGTCGGTGGAGCGCTCGAAGGGGCAGATCCGCCAGGGGCTGCGCTACGTGCGCCATCGCCCCGACATCCTCATCATCATGGCCGTGGTCGGCGTCGTGTCCGCGTACGGCCTCAACTTCCAGATGACCAGCGCGCTGAGGGCCCGCCCCGTGTTCGACAAGGGCCCCAGCGAGTACGGGCTCCTCGGCTCGGTGCTGGCGATCGGGTCGCTCGCGGGCGCCCTGCTGGCCGCGCGGCGGGAGCGGCCGCGGCTGCGGCTCGTCGTCGGCGCGGCCGCCGCGTTCGGCATCGCCGCGGGCGCCCTGGCGCTGATGCCGAGCTACGGGACCTACGCGCTGATGTGCATCCCCACCGGCCTGGCCTCGCTGACGATGCTGACCTCCGCGAACGCCACCGTGCAGATCAGCACCGAGCCGGAGATGCGCGGCCGGGTCATGGCGCTCTACATGATGGTCGTCCAGGGCGCGACGCCCTTCGGCTCGCCGGTGATCGGGTGGGTCGGTGAGCACTTCGGCGCGCGCTGGGCGATCGGCGTCGGGGGCATCGCCTCGTTCGTCGTCGCCATCGGTGCGCTGACCTGGGCGACCCGGTCCGGGCGCGTCCGCGTGCGGTACGTCCCCGGCGCCCACCCGCGGCTCCAGGTGACCAACCCCGCGCTCGGCGCCGTCCCGCGGCCGGCCGCCCCGGCCGATGCCATGGTTCCCGTCCCGGCGTGGGACGAAGCGGGTGAACCTCGCCCGACCGCGGCCTCGCGCCCTGTCTGATATGTGACGATTTCCCGGTGACCGACGAGACCCCCGGGCCCGCGTCCGGGGTGCCGGGCGACACGAGCGTCGCGTCCGACGACCCGCCCGTCCAGCCCGGCGAGCCTCCGGCCGGCGCCCGCCGTGGCGAGCCTCCGGCCGGCGCCCGCCCCGACGAGCCTCCGGTCTTCTCGTCCGACGACGAGCCCACGCCGACCGCCCAGCGCGCGCGGTCGCGCCGCCGCGGGCGGCGCGTGCTTCCGGTGCTCGTCGGGCTGCTCGCCGCCGTCGTCCTGGCGGCGGGGTGGCTGGTGTTCCAGGTGTACCGCGCCGGCACGGCGCTCGCGGACGCGCAGGACCGGGTGAACGTCGTCGTGACGCTGCTCGACGGCGGCGACCTGTCGGGGGTGGCCGACGCCCTGCCGGACCTGCGGGCCGACCTGGGGCGTGCGCGGTCCGCCGCGTCCGACCCGGTGTGGTCCGCGGCGCTCGTCGTGCCGTGGCTGGGCGACCAGCTCGGTGCCGTCCGCACCGTGGCGGTGGCCCTCGACGACGTCGCCGCCGCGGGCGAGCCGCTGGTGAACGCGGCGGCCACGATGCTCGCCCCGTCGGGCGACCGCGCCGTCGACGGCACCGGCCTCGACCTCGGCCCGCTCGTCGCCGCCGCGCCAGAGGTCGCCGCGGCGGCCGAGGGGATCGAGGACGCGGCGGCCGCCGTGGCGGCGATCGACCCCGACGGGCTCGTCGGGCCGCTGGCCGGGCCGGTGACCACGGTCCAGGAGGAGTTCCCGCGGGTGGCCGACGGGCTCGGGTCGGCGCGGCGCATCGCAGGGATCCTGCCGGGCCTGCTCGGCGCCGACGGCCCGCGCACCTACGCCGTCGCGCTGCTGAACTCGGCCGAGCTGCGGGCCCAGGGCGGCATCGTCGGCTCGATCGCGGTGCTGCGTGCGGAGGACGGGCGGCTCGCGCTCGTCGAGCAGCACTCCGGCTCGGGCTTCGGCGTCCTGGACGCGCCGGTGGTCCCGCTGACGGACGAGGAGCTGGCGCTCCACGGCGACCGCCTGGGGCGGTGGCTGCAGGACGCGTCGGAGGTTCCGGACTTCCCGCGCACCGGTGAGCTCGTCGCCGCGCGCTGGGCCCACGAGACGGGCGAGCAGGTGGACGGCGTCATCGCGACCGACACCCCCGTGGTGTCCGACCTGCTGAAGGCCACCGGGCCCGTGACGGTGGACGGCGTGGAGCTCGACTCGGCCACGGTGGTGGACCAGCTGCTCAGCGAGACGTACGCCCGCCTCACCGACCCGGCGGAGGCCGACGCGTTCTTCGCGCACGTGGCGGACGCCGTGTTCGGCGCCGTCGCCGCCGGCCAGGGGGACCGCACCCGCGTGGTCACCGCGCTCGCGCGCGCGGTGGGCGAGGGCCGGCTCCACGTGTGGTCCGCGCACGACGACGAGGAGCCGGTGCTGGCGGGCGAGGCGTTCGGCGGCGCCTTCCTCTCCGGGGACTCCGCGGACGCCGCCGGCGTGTTCCTCGACGACGGCACCGCCAGCAAGCTCGGCTACTACCTGCGCACCGGCCTGTCCGTCGAGGACATGCACTGCGCCGGCGACGCCCCGAGCGCCACCGTGCGGCTCGACCTGGAGTTCCGGGCGCCCGACGACCTCGCGGCGCTGCCGGAGTACGTGGTCGGTGTGCCGGACGGCGCGGAGGTCCCGCGGCAGCTCCAGACCAACGTCAGCGTCTACGCGCCGGTCGGTGCGACGCTGACGGCGCTCGGCCTGGACGACGGCTACGTCGGCGGCGAGCCGCACCAGGTGGCGGGCCGGGACGTCGAGGTGGTGACGTCGTGGCTCGCGCCCGGGCAGCACCAGACCTATCGGATCGAGGTGCCGGTGCGCGACGGGCGCGTCACGGTGTACGCCACGCCCACGCTGACGTCGCCCGGGGTGCTGGCGGCCACCTGCCCCGCCGACTGAGACGCCACTCTTTCGAGTGACGAACCGCGCAAATCGGGTGTGAAGCGGACATATCACCCCCGAAAGGGGTGCCCTTTGTCGGCCCCGCGAGGGAGACTTGTACGAATCGTCCGATTTGCGAGGTGAGGTCGAGCCATGCTGAAGTCCCTCCGCGCCGCCGGCGTCGTGCTGGCGCTGCTGGTCGCAACGCTGGTCGGCTCCGTGCCCGCCACGGCGGCGGTGCCGACACCCGGAAACGGCACCGGCTACGCCTGCCTCGACGAGGAGGCGGGCTACGAGTCCTCGGCCGTCTGCCAGCTGGTCGTGCTGGAGATGACCCCGATCTGCCGCGACGACGCGCCGTGGCTCACGTACGCGCTCAAGCCCGAGGGGACGCCCAACCTGACGGCGTCGATCACGTTCGGCAACCCGAGCGGCGAGCACGTGACGTACGACAACCTGCCGCTGTCGGGCGAGATCCTGTGGCCCGGCGCCGTGGTGGACCAGAACGGCGAGGCCACTGACTGGCCGGGCTGGCGCCTGGTGAACGGCGAATGGGTTCAGGGCGATGAGTACTCGTGGGCGCGGCCCCAGGTACAGGTGCTGTTCCAGGTAAACCCCGAGACCCAGCTCGTCGCGGCGTACCCGCCCGCGGTGGCCGGCTGCAACCCCAACCCGCCGACCACGGCGGTCCTCGCGGAGGACGACCCGTCCGACCCGACGACGACCACCACCTCGGTGGTCCTGGCTGAGACGGGTGCCACCGGCACGCCCCAGCTGTTGCTGACGGCCGCCGGCGTGCTGCTCGCCGGGAGCCTGCTGCTCGGCCTGCGGGCCGCGATGCGCCGCCGCGCCGCGCTGCGCTGACCACCGGCTGCCCGCCCCGCCCGGCAACCTCCGGCGCCGGCGGGGCGGGCGTTCGCCTGCCCGCTAGGACAGGTGCTCGACGACCCAGTCGATGCACGCCGTCAGAGCGAGCACGTCGCTCGGCTCGACCGCCGGGTACATGCCGATCCGCAGCTGGTTGCGGCCCAGGCGCCGGTAGGACTCGGTGTCCACCACGCCGTTGGCGCGCAGCACCGCGCTGACGGTGCCCGCGTCGATCTCGGGTGCGAGGTCGACCGTGCCGACGACGGTGGAACGCGCGGCTTCGTCGGACACGAAGGGCGCGGCCCAGTCGCGCGCCTGTGCCCACGCGTAGAGGTTCCCGGCCGACTCCGCGGACCGGCCGACCGACCAGTCGAGACCGCCGTTGGCGAGGATCCAGTCGAGCTGCTCGGCGAGGAGCACCAGCGTGGCCAGGGCGGGGGTGTTGAGCGTCTGGTCGGCGCGCGAGTTGGTCACGGCCGCGGAGAACGAGAGGAACTCCGGCACCCAACGCCCGCCGGCCGCCTCGACCCGGGCGGCGCGCTCGACCGCCGCCGGCGAGGCCAGCGCGAACCACAGGCCGCCGTCGGAGGCGAGCGCCTTCTGCGGGGCGAAGTAGTAGACGTCCGTCTGGCCGACGTCCACGGGGAGCGCACCGGCCGCCGACGTCGCGTCCACGAGCACCAGCGCCCTGCCGTAGTCCGGGTTGCGGCGCACGGGGGCCATCGCGCCGGTCGACGTCTCGTTGTGGGTCCAGGCGTAGGCGTCGGCATCGGCCACCGGCCCGGGCACGACGACTGAACCGGGCTCGGCCTCGACCACGTGCGGCGCGGCGAGGAACGGCGCGCGGGCCGTGGCGGTGGCGAACTTGGCGCCGAACTCGCCGAAGGAGGCGTGGGCGCTGCGGCGCTCGACGAGGCAACACGTCGCGGCGTCCCAGAACGCCGACGTCCCGCCGTTGCCGAGCACCACCTCGTAGCCGTCCGGCAGGTCGAACAGCGCGGTCAGCGAGGCGCGGACGCGGCCGACGAGCGCGCGCACCGGCTTCTGGCGGTGCGACGTGCCGAGCAGCGTGGTCCCCGCCGCGGCGAGGGCGGCCACCTGCTCGGGCCGCACCTTCGACGGCCCGGAGCCGAACCGGCCGTCGGCGGGCAGCAGGTCAGTGGGGATGCGCAGGTCGGGAGCCACGACGCCGAGGATAGGCCCGTGATCGGGCACCTCGGCGGCCCGCTCCGGCCGGTGGCCTGCCAGTACCCTTGGGACCAGGACTGACCGCCGGGTGACCCGACCCTGCGAGGCATCGGGAGGTTGTTGCCGAGTGAGCGACCTGATCGACACCACCGAGATGTACCTCAAGACGATCTACGAGCTCACCGAGGAGGGCATCACTCCTCTGCGGGCCCGGATCGCGGAGCGCCTCGGTCACTCCGGCCCCACGGTGTCGCAGACGGTCGCGCGCATGGAGCGCGACGGGCTCGTCGTTCTCGCCGGCGACCGCCACCGGGAGCTCACGGAGGACGGCCTGGCCCGGGCGGTGCGTGTGATGCGCAAGCACCGGCTCGCCGAGCGGCTGCTGATCGACGTCATCGGCCTGGACTGGCCCCTGGTGCACGACGAGGCCTGCCGCTGGGAGCATGTGATGAGCGAGCAGGTGGAGAAGCAGCTGACGCGGCTGCTCGAGCACCCGCACTACGACCCGTACGGCAACCCGATCCCCGGGCTCGTCGAGATCGGGGAGGAGGGCTTCGTCGCCGACTTCCTCGACGGCGTGGTGTCCCTCGTCGCGCCCGACGCCCCGACGGGCACCACGGCCGTCGTCGCGCGGATCGGCGAGCCCGTCCAGACGGACCCCGAACTGCTGCGCCGCCTCGCGGAGGCGGGAGTGACGCCGGGGGCCGAGGTCACGGTGGAGCGGACCGACGGGACGGTGACCGTGGGGGCCCCCGGATCGACGACCGTCCTGGACCTCCCGGAGGACGTGGCGCGCCACATCTTCGTCGGCCGGGTGTGACGTTCGTCCCAATTCACTCGATCGTGTCACGCTGCCCAAACGCAGAACCGCAGGTCACGGCGCTGGACACGTGTCCGAAGTTCCGTGACCAGAACGTGACAAACGAGCGAGCCGTCGGGTACGTTCGACCTGCTTCTCGGAACCCTCCTCCGGAAAGTCCTTGCGCGGAAAGCCGAACCCTGCCGCCGCACGAGGTCCGCACGACTCGCCGGCAGGGGCGGGGGACCCAATCGCGGGCACCGGTGATGGTGCCCTTGGGGTGAAGCCGGGCGGCAGGTCCTTGCGGACCGGTCGACCGGCCGGGTGATCTCCCACCCGAACCCGACAGCTGACCTCGCAGGCACCAGGAGAGGCGAAGCTTGTCCGATCGCACCATGCGGGGTCGTCACCGGGCGAACACCCGGCCGTCCACGCCGCTCACGCAGTTCACATCGACCGCCACTGCACAGCTGCAGACCGTCGGGCGTCGCACCGCCGTCGTCGCGGCCTCGTCGGGCCTGGTGGTCTCCGCCATCGGTGCTTCGCCCGCCTATGCGGGCAACGACGTCGTGGCCCTCCCGCCGGTGGACGCCGCGGCGCTCGCCGCCTCGGCCAAGGCGCAGCTCGACCTCGCACCCGTGGTCACCGCCCCGGCGGACGCGGCCTGGACGGTCGACGTCCCCGCCGTCACGGCCGTCAAGCCCGCACCGCCGCCCCCGCCGCCCACGCGGCGCTCGACGACGACGAGCCGGTCGACCGCCCGCGCGGTGGTCAACAATCCGGCACCGGCGAGTGTCGCCGGCAGCGCCGTCCTGCAGATCGCGGCCCAGTACGTCGGCACCCCGTACCGCTCCGGCGGCGCGGACCCGTCGGGCTTCGACTGCTCGGGCTTCGTGCAGTACGTCTACGCGCAGCTCGGCATCAGCCTTCCGCGCACCACCAGCGCGTACCGCTCGATCGGCACCGTGGTGTCGCGGGCGGACGCGCAGCCGGGCGACATCATCTGGTCCCCGGGCCACGTCGGCATCTACGCCGGCGACAACATGCAGATCGACTCGCCCCGCCCGGGCAAGACGATCCAGTTCCGCGCCATCTGGCAGAGCTCCCCGGTGTTCATCCGGGTCTCCTGACAGCTCTCGCGTCCACGAAGGCCCCGGCGACACGTCGCCGGGGCCTTCGTGCGCACGGGGCACGGGCCGAAGCGGTTTACCCTGGTCCCGCGAAACGCAATGCGCCTGAAGCACGGGCCGGCAGCCAGCCGGCCCGACCAGCGAGGTCAGGAGATCGCCGTGTTGACGTCCGAGGCCGCAGTACCACCATCTATCGTCGCCGTGCCCGCCATCCCCGTGGGCGCGGCGAGAACCGACCGGGGCACGCCGCCCCGGGCCCTGCTGCTCAACGCGAGCCTCGAGCCGTTGTGCATCGTCAACCTCCACCGGGCCGTGGTGCTGGTCATGACCGGCAAGGCCACCGTGCTGGAGTCCGAGGGCCGCGTGCTGCGCTCCGAGCGCACGTCGCTGCCCGTCCCCGTGGTGCTGTGCCTGACGCGCTACGTGCACGTCCCGCAGCGCCGCGCCGTGCCCCCCACGCGCCGCACCGTGCTGCAGCGCGACAACCACCGCTGCGCGTACTGCGGCGGCGGCGCGGACACGGTTGACCACGTGCTGCCGCGCTCCCGCGGCGGCCGGCACGAGTGGAGCAACGTCGTGGCGGCATGCGTGCGGTGCAACCACCGCAAGGCGGACCGGCTGCTGCAGGAGATCGGCTGGCAGCTGAGCTTCACGCCACTCGCGCCGCGGTGGTCGGTGACGCTGGGCGCCGCGGCGACGCGCTCCGAACCCTCCTGGAGCCGGTACCTGGCCGCCTGACGGCGCGGTCGTTGGCCATTGGTTCGTCAAGAACGTGCCACGATGGACCCATGACACGTTCTGCCGAGATCCTGGTCGGAGTGGACGGCTCGGCCGCCAGCCTGCACGCGCTGGACTGGGCGGTCCAGGAGGCCGGCGTCCATGGCCTGGGGCTTCGCCTCGTCTGCGGGTACGCGCTGCCGTCGTTCGCGGCCGCTTCGCTCGACGGCGGCTACGCCGCGCTCGACGACTCCGCCATCCGCGCCGGCGCGGAGGCCGTGGTGACCGAGGCGGCCGAGCGCGTCGCCTCGTCGGGCATCCCGGTGTCGTCGCACGTGATGGTCGGCGACGCCGCGGCCGTGCTCATCGACGAGTCGACCCGCGTGCAGATGGCGGTCGTCGGCACGCGCGGCGGCGGCGGGTTCGCCGAGCGGCTGCTCGGCACGGTGTCCGCGGCGCTGCCCGCACACGCGTCCTGCCCCACGATCGTCGTGCCGACCAAGCGCCTGGCGAAGGGGGCCCCGCAGCAGGACGAGCCGCCGGTGATCCACCCCGTCCAGCGCGTGGTCGTCGGGCTGGACGGCTCTGCCCAGGCCGAGCTGGCGCTGCACTGGGCGATCCGCGAGGCGAAGGCCTGGGACGCCGAGCTGGTGGCCGTCACCGGAGTGCCGCTCGGCGCGGCGACCGGCGCGCTGTCCTGGCTGCCCGCCGCGATCGACCAGGACCAGGTGATCCAGGACGTCCGCGCCGCCCTCGACGTGCTGATCGACCGCGTCGCGGCGAGCGAGCCGGGAACGCCGCCCATCAAGCGCAAGGTGCTCGAGGGCACGGGCGCCCAGCTGCTCACCGAGTTCTCGGGGGAGAGCGACCTGGTGGTGGTCGGCTCGCGCGGCCGCGGCGGCTTCGCGGGCCTGCTCCTGGGCTCGACGAGCCAGGCCGTGCTGCACCACGCGCCGTGCCCCGTCATGGTGATCACGCAGCGCGTCCTCAAGGACGCATAACCGCTGTTCCGGCCCCCGCGCACCGCCGGAGTTACGGTGCGCAGAATCGTGCTGCCCACTGGAATCTCCGGGATGTCGCACGGCGTGTCGTGAAATTGGGGTGATTTGTCGCTTCAGTCCCTGCGCGACGCTGCCGATGAGGCAAAGGCGTATACACCTCGCCCTCGCGAAGGAGACCGAATGGCGCTCGATCGGCGTGTCGCGGTAGACGACCCCAAGGTCGCACCCGACACGGGCGTGCAGGCCGACGACGGATCGGCGGCGCGCGCCCGACGAGTCCAGGAGGAGCGGCTCGACCGCGTCCCCACGCAGCGCGGACCGCTCGCCGGGGCGCCCCAGGCCGGGCCGGTGTCCGACGAGCAGCCGGTCCCCTCGGAACGCCGCCCCGGGCGGGTGGCGCTGGTGGTCGGTGCCGTGACTGCGTCGGTGGCGCTCGTCGTCGCCGCGGGCGTGGTGCAGCACCAGGCGTCCGTGCGGCTGGAGCAGCGTCGCGCCGAGGAGGCGCGCCTCGCGGCCGCCGTCGAGGCGATCGCGTCCGACGAGCAGGTGTCGCAGATCACGCTGCGCGACGAGCGCATCGCCGCCACCGCCGCCCTCGCGAAGGAACGCGGTGCGGTGACGGGCGCGGTCGCCGCCGCCGACCAGGTGCTCGACGCCTCGCCCCACGCCGGCGACGAAGCCCTCGCGGCGCTCCGCGCCGCCATCGCGCAGGTGACCGGCGAGGCCACGGCACCGCTGGCCACGCCCGCCGACCTCGACGCCGCGCAGGCGTCGCTCGCGGCCCCGCTGGCCGCGGTCCAGAAGGCCGAGGCAGAGTGGCAGGCGGCCGAGGCCGCACGGATCGAGGCGGAGCGGAAGGCCGCCGAGGAGGCGGCGCGCAAGGCCGCCGAGGAGGCCGCCGCGCAGCAGGCCGCCGAGGCCGCACGGTCCAGCAAGCCCCGCTCGTCGGGCACGTCCACACAGACGGGGACCGCCCCCGCCGCGAGCACGACGCCCAGCACGCCGACGATCCCGGCGGGCGGCCTCGTCTGCCCCGGGGCCCCGACCGGCGGCGGCGCGGGCGAGTCGAGCGTCGACGCGATCGGCGCGGGCATCAACGCCTACCGCCAGAGCCAGGGCCTGCCCGCGCTCGCCGTGGGTCGCTCCGGTGGGCTCGTCTCCCACTCGATCGACATGGCGACGGCCGGCGGGATCTGGCACTCTGGTTCGGACAACATCGTCGGATGCACCAGTGGCAGCGTGCAGTCGCTCGTCAACGCCTGGTCGCGCTCCGCGCCGCACAACGCGCAGATGCTGCGCACCGACGTCTCCTCGATGGCGGTCGGTGGTGCGAGCTTCGGCGGGTGGCTCTACGGCGCGGTGAAGTTCAACTGACCGGCGGCACTGCGCCGCACCGGACGGCGACGCTCAGCTGACCGCGGGACGCTCGCGGATCTCCAGCGTGCAGCACTTGGCGCCGCCGCCGCCCTTGAGCAGCTCGGTGGTGTCCACGGCGATGGTCTCGTAGCCGCGCTCGCGCAGCTTCGCGGCCAGCGCGGTGGCACCGGGGGCGTGCACCACGTGCAGGCCGTCGGACACGATGTTGAGGCCGAGCGCCGTCGCGTCGTCGTCGGTCGCGATGACGGCGTCCGGGAAGAGCTGCTCCAGGACGCGCCGCGAGCCGTCGGAGAACGCGGGCGGGTAGTAGGCGACCTGTGGGTCCGCGAGGTCACTCGACAGCACGGACAGCGCGGTGTCCAGGTGGTAGAAGCGCGGGTCGACCAGCTCGAGCGAGACCACCGGGTGTCCGAAGAGCTCCTGCGCCTCGGCGTGCGCGGCGCGCTCGCTGCGGAACCCCGTCCCCGCGAGCACCAGGCGCCCGGGGATGAGCATGTCGCCCTCGCCCTCGTTGACGCGCTGCGCGGTGTGGGTGACGTAGCCGCGGTCGGCGAACCACTTCTGGTAGAGGGCCGCCTCGGGTCGCCGCTGGGGAAACCTGAAGTTGGCGGAGTAGACGATGCCGTCGACCACGGTGGCGCCGTTCGCGGCATAGACCATGTCCGGCAGGCCCGGGACCGGGTCGATCAGGTCGATCGTGTGGCCCAGGTCCAGGAACGTGTCGCGCAGCCGGCGCCACTGGCTGACCGCGCGCGCGGTGTCGGTGGCCTGGTCCTGGTGCATCCACGGGTTGATCTCGTACGAGACCGTGAAGTACGTCGGCTCGCACATCAGGTAGTGGCGTGGGGTCGCACCGGGTGCGGTGGCGGTCATCGTTCTCCTTCGCGGATCGCGCGTCGGGCGGCGGGGCTCGCTGTTCTCGAGCCGCGGTCGAGCCTAAGTCTTGGGGCCGCCGTTCCCCACCAGGCGGGGCGGTAGGTTCGTCGGCATGGAGACGAGGATCCTGGGCCGGACCGGCCGTTCCGTGGGTGTGGTGGGGCTCGGCTGCTGGCAGCTGGGCGCGGACTGGGGTGAGGTGGCCGACGAGACCGCGCACGCCGTGCTGACGGCGGCGCTGGACTCCGGGGTGACCTTCCTCGACACCGCGGACGTCTACGGCGACGGGCGGAGCGAGAAGTTCGTCGGGCAGGTGCTCGCGGAGCGCGGCGGCGCCGCGTCCGGCATCACGGTGGCGACGAAGATGGGCCGCCGCGCCGACCCGCACGTCGCCGAGGCGTACACGCTCGACGCGTTCCGCGGCTGGACGGACCGCTCGCGCGCGAACCTCGGCGTCGACACCCTCGACCTGGTGCAGCTGCACTGCCCGCCCACCGACGTGCTGCGCCGCGAGCAGACGTACGACGACCTGGACACCCTGGTTGCCGAGGGCCGGATCGCCGCCTACGGGGTGTCCGTCGAGACCGTCGAGGAGGCGCTGCTGGCCATCGCGCGGCCGCACGTCGCGACCATCCAGATCATCCTCAACGTGTTCCGCCGCAAGCCGCTGGAGGAGGTGCTGCCCGCGGCGATCGAGGCCGGGGTCGGCATCATCACGCGCGTCCCGCTCGCGTCCGGCCTCCTCTCCGGGAAGTACGACGAGCACACGCAGTTCGCGGCGACCGACCACCGAGCCTTCAACCGGCACGGCGAGGCGTTCGACGTCGGCGAGACGTTCGCGGGCGTGCCCTACGAGGTCGGCGTGGTGGCCGCGCGCGAGGTGGCGACCTTCACGCCCGCGGGGGCGACGACCGCGCAGCTCGCGCTGCGGTGGATCATCGACCAGCCGGGTGTCTCGGTGGCGATCCCCGGGGCCCGGACCCCCGCCCAGGCGATGGGGAACGCCGGGGCGGCCGACCTGCCGCCGCTCGACGCCGACACCCTGCGCGGCCTGGAGCACATCTACGACGAGTCGATCCGATTCCACGTGCACAACCGCTGGTGACGCCGTGGAGCACCGGCTCCCGTCGCCATGTCGATAGGCCCGTCCCGGGTCGGTAGGTAGACCTATCGACCGGGCATGCACCTGTCGACCCGGCGGGTGGGCGGGGGCGGTGAGGTGTGGGGCTCGCTCCGACAGCCAGGGCGATAGTTCCGCCCCGGGTCGATAGGTGGGCCTATCGACCCGGCGTGCACCTATCGACCCGGCCTGGTGCGCTCGGTCGTGACGGGTGCGCTCGCGCGTGACAGTTGATCGCGCGGGGCGGGCGGATCGCTGCGGACCGCGTACGCGCGTGGGAGTGCCGCGCGGGGCTTGGAGAGGGGCGGGCGGCGTGCGCGGCGGCGGAGCCGGCGCGGTCAGAGTTCTGGGAGGTCGTGTGCGCTCGTCGGGCCTGGCGGAAGGGGGCCCGGGCGCGGGTCTGGCGGGGTGCCCGGGCGCGGGGCGGGCGGAAGTTCGAGGACGCGGGGGAATGTGCCCGGCGCGGGGCCGAAGGCGGCGCGGGAGCCGTCGACCACGGTCTTGCCGAGCGCGCGCCCGCCGACGATCCCGATGACCGCGCCGATGCCGAACGGCGCGAGCCGGCCCAGCGCGAGGCCGCCCTGCTTGGCCGCCTGGCGGCGGAT
>CAZBIO010000327.1:0-4460 GCA_964491965.1 uncultured Cellulomonas sp. | reverse complement strand
CGTCGGCATCGGCGGAGGCGGCGTCAACGCCGTCAACCGGATGATCGAGGTCGGCCTCAAGGGCGTGGAGTTCATCGCCATCAACACCGACGCGCAGGCCCTGCTGATGTCGGACGCCGACGTCAAGCTCGACGTCGGCCGCGAGCTGACGCGCGGGCTCGGCGCCGGTGCGGACCCGGAGGTCGGGCGCAAGGCGGCGGAGGACCACTCCGACGAGATCGAGGACGTCATCCGCGGCGCGGATATGGTGTTCGTCACCGCGGGCGAGGGCGGCGGGACGGGCACCGGCGGCGCCCCGGTCGTCGCGCGCGTGGCGCGCTCGCTCGGCGCCCTGACGATCGGCGTGGTGACGCGGCCGTTCACGTTCGAGGGCAAGCGCCGCTCCGTGCAGGCGGACACCGGCATCGAGGCGCTGCGCGCCGAGGTCGACACCCTCATCGTCATCCCCAACGACCGCCTGCTGTCGATCTCCGACCGCTCGGTGTCGGTGCTCGACGCGTTCAAGTCGGCCGACCAGGTGCTGCTGTCCGGCGTCCAGGGCATCACCGACCTCATCACCACGCCCGGCCTAATCAACCTCGACTTCGCCGACGTCAAGTCGGTGATGCAGGGCGCCGGCTCCGCCCTCATGGGCATCGGGTACGCCCGCGGCGAGGACCGCGCGGTCCAGGCGGCCGAGATGGCGATCTCGTCGCCGCTGCTGGAGGCCAGCATCGACGGCGCGCACGGCGTGCTGCTGTCGATCCAGGGCGGCAGCGACCTCGGCCTGTTCGAGATCAACGAAGCCGCGCGCCTGGTCCAGGAGGCGGCGCACGCCGAGGCGAACATCATCTTCGGCGCCGTCATCGACGACGCGCTGGGCGACGAGGTGCGCGTCACCGTGATCGCCGCCGGCTTCGACGGCGGCACGCCGGTCCAGCGCCACGACGCGCGGGCGCTCGGCCAGGTGAGCAAGCCGCTGACCACCCCGACGCCCAAGGCGCCGCGCTCCGACCCGACACCCGCCCAGCCGACGGCCGTCCAGCCGAGTCGGCCGGCGCCCGCCCCGGAGCCGGTCCCCGCGCGTATGCCGGAGGTCCCCGCGTTCCTGTCGACCGACGCCGAGCCGATCCCGCTGACGGGCTCGCTCGAGGTGCCGCGCGTGTTCACCGAGGGCCAGCCGCAGCACGACGAGCTGGACGTCCCCGACTTCCTCAGGTAGGCGATGGCCGACCTCGAGGTCGTCGACCTCGGGCCGGGGGTGCGCGCGGCGTTCACCACACGCGCCGCCGGCAACCTCGGGCTCGGGGTGGGGGACGACGAAGCCGCGGTGCTGGCGCGTCGCGTCCGGCTCGCCGACTGGGTGGGCGCCCCGGTCGCGTTCGGCACGCAGGTGCATGGCGCGCAGGTGCTGGTGCTCGACGGACCGCCGATCGACCCGCGCACCGTCGGCGTCGCGGACGCCTACCTCGCGGCGCGCGACGACGTCGCCGCAGCCGTGCTAGTCGCCGACTGCGTGCCGGTGCTCCTCGCTGATCCGGAGGCACGGGTCGTCGCCGCGGTGCACGCGGGGCGGGTCGGCCTCGTCGCCGGTGTGATCGGCGCGGCGGTCGCCGCGATGGCCGACCGGGGGGCGCACCCGGAACGCGTCCGCGCCGTCGTCGGGCCCTCGATCGCGGGCTCGTCGTACGAGGTGCCGGCAAGCCTGCGCGACGAGGTGGGCGCGCGGCTGCCGGAGGCGCCGGCGACCACCGCCTGGGGGACCCCGGCGCTCGACCTGCGCGCGGCGGCCGCCGGGGAGCTAGCCCGGGCCGGTATCCGGCGCGTGACGTCGGTGGACCGGGACACCTTCACCGACGACGGGCTGTACACCCACCGCCGCACCACCGCGGCGGGCGCCGCACCCGGCCGGGCCTGCGGCGTGATCAGGCTGCTCCCGGCGGTGTAAGCCCGTGACGGTGGGTCGCACGGGGGCGGACGGGAAGCCGTTGCTAGCGTGACTGCCGAACGTGGCCGGACGATGGGAGTTGGCGATGGCCGGAGCGCTGCGCAAGGCGGCCGTGTACCTCGGCCTGGCCGAGGACCGGCTCGACGAGAACGACGACTGGGCCGACGAGGACGTGCAGGAGGCCGAGGTGGCTGAGCAATTCGGTGGTCAGGTCACCCCGCTGCGGCGGCCCGAGCGATCGGTCGCGCCCGCACCGTCCGGCGACCTGCGGCGCATCACCACGGTGCACCCCCGCTCGTACAACGACGCCCGCACCATCGGCGAGGCGTTCCGTTCCGGGATTCCGGTCATCATCAACCTCACCGACATGGACGACGCCGACGCCAAGCGCCTCGTCGACTTCTCCGCCGGGCTGATCTTCGGCCTGCACGGAGCGATCGAGCGTGTGACGAACAAGGTGTTCCTGCTCTCGCCGGCGACGGTCGAGGTGTCGGCTGAGGGGGCGACGGCCGAGGGCGCACCGCGCGCGGCCTTCTACAACCAGAGTTGACGCGTGCTCTCCGTCGTCTTCCAGATCCTGCAGCTCATCGTCGTCCTGTTCCTCCTCTTCCTGCTGGCGCGCGCCGTCTTCGACTGGGTGCAGTTCTTCGCGCGTGACTGGCGACCCCGAGGGGGCGCCCTCGTTGTCGCGGAGGCGGTCTACACGGTGACCGACCCGCCGCTGAAGTTCCTGCGCCGGCTGATCCCCCCGCTGAGGATCGGATCTGTGGCCCTTGACCTGGCCTACATGTTGCTCTTCGCGATCTGCTGGGTGCTGATCGCGGTGCTCTAGGGGCACGGGGCGGGTGTGTCGGGGAGGGGCCGTGACAGCCAATCTCCGCTACGGTGGCCCGAGGCGGTCCGCGTCCAGGACGTGGCTGCGCCGGGCTTCAAGTGAGCACGACCGACAGAGGTGACGACGATGGCACTGCTGACCGCAGACGACGTCCTGAACAAGAAGTTCCAGTCGACCAAGTTCCGCGAGGGCTACGACCAGGACGAGGTCGACGACTTCCTCGACGAGGTTGTCAACACGCTGCGCGAGGTGCAGGGCGAGAACGACGACCTCAAGACCAAGCTGGCGGCCGCCGAGCGGCGCATCGCCGAGCTGAGCCGCGAGGGCGCCGTGGCGCCGGTCTCCGCGCCCGTCGTCGCCGCGCCGGAACCCGAGCCGGAGCCCGAGCCGGCCCCCGCGATCGTCGCACCGGCTCCCGTGGTGGCCGCCCCGGTCCGCAACGAACCGGAGTCCGCGACCGGCATGCTCGCCCTGGCGCAGAAGCTGCACGACGACTACGTGCGCTCCGGCCAGGAGGAGTCCGACCGCCTGGTCAACGAGTCCCGGGTCCGTGCCGCGCAGATCGTCCGCGAGGCGGAGGAGACCAGCCAGCGCACGCTGATGCAGCTGGAGCAGGAGCGCTCGCTCCTCGAGCGCAAGATCGACGAGCTGCGGGTCTTCGAGCGCGACTACCGGACGCGCCTGAAGAGCTACCTGGAGAACCTCCTGGGCGACCTCGACAACCGCGGCAACGCCCTCCCGCCGCGCACCGGCCAGGCGCAGCCGGTGGCGGAGAACATCTAGCAGTCTTCCTTTCGGACGCGGCGGTCCCGTGCGTGGCACGGGTCGCCGCATCCGTTCGTTGGAGCGGGCGCGTCGTGTTGTTAGTTCCCGCCCGCACGATTACGTTTGCGGGACTCCAGCGAGGGGGGTGAAGGCCGTGAACGATGTGCTCAGCACACTCACCGTCGGTGGTGAGACGAAGGATCTCAGCAAGGTGGTGAAGCAGCTTCCCGTCCGTGACGGCGAGAAGGCGTGGACGGCCAAGGAAGTGACGGCGCTGGCCGACGAGCTCATCGCGGAACGCGATCGGCTCCAGGGCGAGCTGGCCGCCGCTGACGCGGACCTGACCGACCTGTTGCGCCACTCCGGCGACGGGGCGGGTGACGACCAGGCCGACTCGGGCGCCTCGGCGCTCGAGCGCGAGCACGAGCTGACACTGGTCAACAACACGCGCGACCTGCTGCAGCAGACGCAGCACGCTCTCGAGCGGCTGGTGGTCGGGACGTTCGGTGCCTGCGAGTCGTGCGGCAAGCCGATCGGCAAAGCGCGGCTCCAGGCGTTCCCGCGGGCCACCCTGTGCGTCGAGTGCAAGCAGCGCGAGGAGCGGCGCTGACCCACCCGTACACTCCGAGGGTGCGGCACCGGTTCGTTCTCCTCGTCGCGGTGCTTGCCGCCGTGGTTCTCGTCGTCGACCAGCTGACCAAGGCGTGGGCGCTGGACGCCCTGGCGTCGGGGGAGCGGATCGACGTCCTCGGCAACTGGCTCGGCTTCGAGCTGGTCCGCAACCCGGGGGCGGCGCTCTCGCTCGCCCAGGGGATGACGTGGGTGCTGACGATCGTCGCGGTCGTCGTCGTCATCGTCGTCGTGCGCGTGGCGCGGCGGCTGGGCTCGCGAGGGTGGGCGTTCGCGTTCGGACTGCTGCTCGGCGGCGCCCTC
>CAZBIO010000326.1:0-11643 GCA_964491965.1 uncultured Cellulomonas sp. | reverse complement strand
CTCGGTGGTCGCGTCGAGGTGGGCGAACGTCGTCGCCGGCGCGGGGTCGGTGTAGTCGTCGGCCGGCACGTAGATCGCCTGGAGCGAGGTGATCGAGTGGCCGCGCGTCGAGGTGATGCGCTCCTGGAGCGCGCCCATCTCGTCCGCGAGGTTCGGCTGGTAGCCCACCGCGGACGGCATGCGCCCGAGCAGCGTCGACACCTCGGAGCCGGCCTGCGTGAACCGGAAGATGTTGTCGATGAACAGCAGGACGTCCTGCTTCTGCACGTCGCGGAAGTACTCCGCCATCGTCAGGGCGGACAGGGCGACGCGCAGGCGCGTCCCCGGGGGCTCGTCCATCTGGCCGAACACCAGCGCCGTCTTGTCGAAGACGCCGGCCTCCTCCATCTCGACGATGAGGTCGTTGCCCTCACGGGTGCGCTCGCCGACGCCGGCGAACACCGACACGCCACCGTGCTCCTGCGCGACGCGCTGGATCATCTCCTGGATCAGCACCGTCTTGCCGACGCCGGCGCCGCCGAACAGGCCGATCTTGCCGCCCTGCACGTACGGGGTCAGGAGGTCGATGACCTTGATGCCCGTCTCGAACATCTGGGTCTTGCTCTCCAGCTGGTCGAAGGCCGGGGGCTTGCGGTGGATCGGCCAGCGCTCGGTGATCTCGAGCTTCTCGCCGGGCTCGAGGTTCAGCACGTCACCGGTGACGTTGAACACGTGGCCCTTGGTGACGTCGCCGACCGGGACGGAGATCGCCGCGCCGGTGTCCGTCACCACGGCGCCGCGCACCAGGCCGTCGGTCGGCTTGAGGGCGATCGCTCGCACCAGCGAGTCGCCGAGGTGCTGCGCGACCTCGAGCGTCAGGCTGTGGGTCGCCTCGCCCTCGCCCTGACCCTCCAGCGTGATCTCGACCGTCAGCGCGTTGTAGATCTCCGGGATCTGGTCCGGCGGGAACTCGATGTCCACGACCGGCCCGATGACCCGGGCGACGCGACCCGTCGCGGTCGTCGGCTCGACTGTTGCCGTGCTCATGATGTGGTCCTCGCTTCGGTCGGTCAGGAGGCCGCCGCGAGCGCGTCGGCGCCCGAGACGATCTCGCTAATCTCCTGGGTGATCTCGGCCTGGCGGGCCTGGTTGGCCAGCCGGGTGTAGTTGCGGATGAGTTCCTCGGCGTTCTCGGTCGCAGTGTGCATCGCGCGCTGGCTGGCGGCGAGCTCCGCGGCGGCGGCCTGGAGCAGGATCGCGTAGATGCGGGCGCGGACGTACCGCGGCAGCAGCGCGTCGAGAACGACCTCCGGTCCCGGCTCGAACTCGTAGAGCGGCAGCACGTCGTCCTGGCCGGGTTCGACGACGCCCTCCACCACCTCGAGCGGCAGCAGCCGGATGACGCGCGGCCGCTGCGTGACCATGTTGACGAACTGCGTGTAGACGACGTGCAGCTCGTCCACCCCGCCCTCGTCGGCCGGCGCCCGGTACGCGCGCAGCAGCTCGGCCGCGATCTCGTCGGCCAGCTCCGTCGTCGGAGCGTCCGACTGGCCGGTCCACGCCCGCTCCGGCGGGCGCTGCCGGAAGGTGTAGTAGGAGTCGGCGCGACGCCCGGCGACGTAGAGGACCACCTGCTTGCCCTCGCCACGCAGCCGCGCGACGAGCTTCTCCGTCTCGCGGATCACCGTCACCGAGTAGGCGCCGGCCATGCCGCGGTCGGACGCGACGAGCAGCACCGCCGCCCGCCCGGTGTCGGTGCGCTCGACGAGGAACGGGTGGGACACGTCGGAGTGCGTCGCCAGCGCCGACACCGCGCGCGTGATGGCGCGCGAGTACGGCGTCGCCATCGCCATCCGGTCCCGCGCCTTGCCGATGCGGGAGGCCGCGATCAGCTCCTTGGCGCGGAACATCTTCTTCAGCGCCTGGGTGGACCGGATGCGCTGGCGGTAGACGCGCTGCGAACCTGCCACGTCTAGGCCCTCTTCTGCCGGACGATCTGCTCCTGCTCCACGTCCACCGGCTCGGCGATGCCCTCGTCGTGCCCGACGAGCGGCGTCTCGTCGAACGTCAGGAAGCCGGCGCGGAACTCGTCGACCGCCTTCTCCAGCGCCTCCTCGGTCGCCTCGTCGAGCTTGCCGCTGGAGGCAATCGTCGTCAGCACGTCGGTGTTGCGGCGCAGGTGGTCGAGCAGGTCGCGCTCGAACCGGCTGACGTCCGCCAACGGGACGTCGTCGAGCTTGCCCTTGGTGCCGGCCCAGATGGACGCGACCTGGTCCTCGACCGGGTACGGCGTGTACTGGCCCTGCTTGAGCAGCTCCATCAGGCGCGCGCCGCGGTTGAGCTGGGCGCGGGAGGCCGCGTCGAGGTCGGAGGCGAACATCGCGAACGCCTCGAGCGACCGGTACTGCGCCAGGTCGATCTTCAGCGTTCCGGCGACCTGCTTCATCGCCTTGACCTGCGCGGCGCCACCGACGCGGGACACCGAGATGCCGACGTCGACCGCGGGGCGCTGGTCGGCGTTGAACAGGTCGGACTGCAGGAAGATCTGCCCGTCCGTGATGGAGATGACGTTCGTCGGGATGTAGGCCGAGACGTCGTTCGCCTTGGTCTCGAGGATCGGCAGGCCGGTCATCGAGCCGGCGCCCAGGTCGTCGGACAGCTTGGCGCAGCGCTCCAGCAGGCGGCTGTGGAGGTAGAACACGTCGCCCGGGTAGGCCTCGCGCCCCGGCGGGCGGCGCAGCAGCAGGGACACGGCGCGGTAGGCCTCGGCCTGCTTGGAGAGGTCGTCGAAGACGATGAGCACGTGCTTGCCCTGGTACATCCAGTGCTGGCCGATCGCCGAGCCGGTGTACGGGGCGAGGTACTTGAAGCCCGCGGGGTCCGAGGCGGGAGCCGCGACGATCGTCGTGTACGCCAGCGCGCCGGCGTCCTCGAGCGCGCCGCGCACCGACGCGATCGTCGACCCCTTCTGGCCGATCGCCACGTAGATGCAGCGCACCTGCTGGTCGGGGTCGCCCGACTCCCAGTTGGCCTTCTGGTTGATGATCGTGTCGATCGCGATCGCGGTCTTGCCGGTCTGCCGGTCGCCGATGATCAGCTGCCGCTGGCCGCGGCCGATCGGGATCATCGAGTCGATCGCCTTGAGGCCGGTCTGGAGCGGCTGGTGCACGCTCTTGCGCTGCATCACGCCCGGCGCCTGGAGCTCCAGCGCGCGGCGGCCCTCGGTCGGCACCTCGCCCAGGCCGTCGATCGGGCGGCCCAGCGGGTCGACGACGCGCCCGAGGTACCCGTCGCCGATCGGCACGGAGAGCACCTCGCCCGTCCGCTTGACCGGCTGGCCCTCCTCGATGCCGGCGAACTCGCCGAGCACCACGACGCCGATCTCCCGCACGTCGAGGTTGAGCGCGAGGCCGAGCGTGCCGTCGGCGAACTCGAGCAGCTCGTTGGCCATCGCGCCGGGCAGGCCCTCGACCTGCGCGATGCCGTCGGCCGCCAGCGTGACGCGGCCGATCTCCTCGGCGGCCGCGGCCGGCGGCTCGTACGACTGGACGAAGCGGTCCAGCGCGGCCCGGATGTCGTCCGGCCGGATCGTCAGCTCAGCCATGGTTCTCGTTCTCCTCACGGGTCGCACGCCGTGCGTGCGTGGTACGTGGTCGCATGTCAGCTCGCCAGCCGCCGACGAGCGTCGGCGAGCCGCGCGAGCACGGTCGCGTCGATGACGTCCGGACCGGACTGCACGTGCAGCCCGCCGACGACGCCGGGGTCCACGACGAGGTTCAGCTGCACCTGCCGGCCGAGCGCGGCCGCCAGCAGCCCGGCGAGCCGCTCGCGCTGCGCGCCGTCGAGCGGGGCGGCGACGGTGACCGTCGCGACCCGGCGGCCGCGGCGCTCCGCGATGAGCTCCACCACGTCGCCGATCAGCGCGACGAACCGTCGCCCACGGGGCGCGGCGGCCGCGCGGCGGGCGAGCAGGCGGGTCGGGGCGCTGATGCTCGGGCCGAGCACGTCGTCGATGAGGGCGGCGCGGGCCGCGGGCGGAACCGACGCGTCGTGGAGCGTGCGGCGCAGCTCCCGCTGACCCGCCAGCGCCCGGGTGATCGCGAAGAGCTCGTCCTCGACCCGGTCCAGCTCGCCGGCGGACTCGGCGGCCGCGAGCGCCGCGACCTGCGCGAGCCGCGACACGGCGTCGGCGAGGTCGTCGTCGGCGGACCACCGCGCGGCGGTGAGGTCCTGCGCGACGGCGACCGTCCGCGGGTCGGCCTGCCGGAGCAGGCGCGCGACGACGGCCGCCTTGGCCGGCGCCTCGGTCGACGGGTCGGCGAGGACACGGCGGAGCGAGCCGGAGCCGTCGATCGCGTCGACGAGGGCGAACAGCTCGTCGGCCAGCGACAGCGCGTCGGGACCCGCCGCGGCGACGACCGGCTCCCACCGGCCCTCGACCGCGGCCAGCGAGGCCCGGCTCGTTCCGCGCATCAGGCCTTCGTCCCCTTCGCACCCGACGCGGAGGTCGCCACGGTGCTCGCCTCCAGGTCGTCGAGGAAGCGGTCGACCACACGGGAGCGGCGCGCCTCGTCGGCCAGCGACTCGCCGACGATCCGCGACGCGAGCTCGGTCGCGAGCGTGCCGACCTCGGTGCGCAGCGCGACCGCGGCCTGCTGGCGCTCCGCCTCGATCTGGCGGCGGGCGGTGTCGGAGATGCGCGCGGCCTCGTCCTGCGCCTTGCGACGCAGCTCGGCGACGATCTGGCCGCCCTCGGTGCGCGCGTCCTCACGGATCTTCGCGGCGTCGGTGCGCGCCTCGGCGAGGTGCTGCTGGTACTCGGCGAGCGCCGCCGCGGCCTCGGCCTGAGCGACCTCGGCCTTCGCCAGGCCGCCCTCGATCTTGGCCGCACGCTCGTCGAAGATCTTCTGGAACGTCGGCAGGACGTACTTCCAGAAGGGCACGGCGACGATGAGGACGACGATCAGCGAGCCGATGATGTCCGCGGCTGCCGGGATCAGCAGGTGGATGCCGTCGACCTCCTCGCCCTCGGCGGCCGCCAGGACGGCCGCGGTGAGCGCGGCCGTGCTCACTTGAACAGGAACCCGGTGATCAGGCCGAGCAGACCGAGCACCTCGACGAAGCCGATGCCGATGAACATCGTGGTGCGCAGCTGGCCGGCGACCTCGGGCTGGCGCGCCATGCCCTCGACGGTCTTGCCGATGAGGATGCCCAGGCCGATGCCGGGGCCGAGCACCGCGAGGCCGTAGCCGAGGGTGGCGACGTTCCCGGACACGGCGTCAGCGGCGGCGAGGATGAGGCTGGAGTCTGCCACGGTGGCTTTTCCTTCCTATATCGCCCGGCCACTCGGCCGGGCGGATGGGGTCAGTGCTCGTCGGCGATCGACAGGCTGAGGTAGACGGCGGTCAGGACGGTGAAGATGTAGGCCTGCAGGGCGGCGACGAAGATCTCGAAGAGGGTCATGACGAAGCCGCTGGCGAACGTCAGGACGCCGAAGGCCTTCATCGCGGGGGCGCCCTCGATGAGGAAGTACTCCGTGGCCGTGAAGCAGAGCACCAGCATGAGGTGCCCCGCGATCATGTTGGCGGTGAGTCGCAGTGCCAGCGTGGCCGGCCGCAGGATGAACACCTGGAGGAACTCGACGGGCGTCAGCAGCACGTAGAGGAACGGCGGCACCCCGGCCGGGAACAGGCTGGTCTTGAGGAACCCGCCGACGCCGTGCTTCCGGACGCCGGCCGCGAGGTACATCACGTACACCCACAGGGCCAGCAGCAGCGGCAGCCCGATGCGCGACGTCCCCGCGATGTTCAGCCCGGGGATGATGCCCGTGAGGTTGAACGCGAGGATCGAGACGAACAGCGTGGTGAGCAGGGGCGTGTGCCTGCGCGCGTTCTCCTTGCCCAGCACGTCCTCGGCGATGCCGCTGCGGACGAAGTCGAGGATCCACTCGATCGCCGCCTGGAACCGGCCGGGCACCAGCGTGGCGCGCCGCGCCGCGGCGACGAAGACCCAGATGACGACCGCGGCCGCGACGATGCGGACGAACTCGATGCGGTTGAACTCGAACCACGTGCCGTCGAAGAGGATGGGCGGTGGGAAGAAGTCCGCGATGGTCGGGGGCTGGAACCCGCCACTGTCGCCCGCGGCGAGCGGAAGCACCGTCACGAGGCTGGTCAGAGCGCACTCCTGTGGTCGTGGGGTCGATCAGGCATTTCGATACCGGGCACGCGCCATCGGCACCCCGGCCGTCATGGATGGTAGGAAGCCTAACCGATGCCGGGAACGAGGTGCAGCAGCCCTAGGTCCTCGGCGTTGTTCCTGGTCCGCCCGGTTCGCCCGGTTCGACATAGGGCACACGTCCCGCGCTGACGGCGCGGTAGTCGAGCAACGCCGACCCGAGCACGCCGATGGCGAGCACGGCGCCCAGCACCGGCTTGGAGTAGAAGTCCAGCGGCCGCAGCAGGGCCAGCGCGACGACGACGACGAGCACCTTCGCCAGCCACGTCCCCATGACGACGACCGCCATGGTCCCCGGCGACGACCGGCCGGTGCGCAGCATCGCCACCACGGTCGTCGTCGAGAACAGCACGGCGAGCGCCCAGCCGAGGAGCGCGCCCCACACGCCGGGGAGGCGTTCGACGAGGCCGCCGACCGCCAGCGCGAGCACCAGCAGCGCCCCGAGGAACACAAGGGTGTCCCGCAGCGCGCGCCGGAACACGGCGTCGGCGCCGATCGGGGTGGGGCGTGTCATGGAGCCTCCTGCCGACGAAGGGAGCGCCCGCGCAGCGGGCCGAGCGTCAGGGCGGTGGCGACGACGACACCCACCGCGACGAACACGAGCACGGTGCCGGTGGACCACCGCACCAGGCCCGCGGCGCCGAACGCGAACACCGCGGTCCACAGGTACATGATCGCGACCGCCCGGCGCTGGGAGTGGCCCAGCGCGAGGAGCCGGTGGTGGAGGTGGCGGGCGTCCGGGTGGAACGGGGACTTGCCCGCCCCGACGCGCCGGACCACCGCGAGCACCATGTCCAGCAGCGGCAGCACCAGGACCGCCAACGGCAGCACCATCGGCAGGAAGGCGGGGAACTGCTCGCGCGCCGTCACCGCCGCGGGATCGATCTGACCCGTCAGGACGATGCCGGCGGCGGAGATGACGAAGCCGAGCAGCATCGCGCCGGAGTCGCCCATGAAGATGCGCGCCGGGAACAGGTTGTGCGGCAGGAAACCGACGCAGACGCCGACGAGCGCGGCGAGGACCAGCGAGCCCAGGCTGGCGTACGACTCGCTGGTGCCCTGGGTCAGCAGGTAGCTGTACCCCAGGAACGCGGTCCCGCCGATCGCCAGCATCCCCGCGGCGAGGCCGTCCAAGCCGTCGACGAAGTTCACGGCGTTCATCGCGACCACCACGGACACGACGGTGACGAAGATCGACACCCGGCTGGACCACGCGGTGACGCCGAACAGCGGCATCTGGAACAGCAGCACGCCCTGCCACGCGAGGAAGCCGGCGGCGAGGATCTGGCCCATCAGCTTGGTCAGCCAGTCGAGGTCCCAGATGTCGTCCGCGATGCCGAGCAGGCAGACGAGCGCCGCGCCGCCGACGATCCCGACGATGGGGCGCGGGTTGTCGAACACCGGCTCGAGGAACGCCAGCCGGCCCGCCATGAGCACGGCCGTCACCAGGCCGGCGAGCATCGCCAGCCCGCCGAGGCGCGGCGTCGGCTCGGTGTGGACGTCCCGGTCCCGCACCGCGGTGATCGCCCCCCAGCGGATCGCGAGGCGCCGCACCACCGGGGTGAGCAGGTAGGTGACGGCCGCCGCGATCGCGAGCAGCAGGAGGTAGACCCTCACCGCGCGCCGCCCTCCGAGGGCTCGTCGGACGCGGGCTCGTCGGACGCGGGCTCGTCGGACGCGGGCTCGTCGGACGCGGGCTCGTCGGACGCGGGCTCGTCGGGCCCGGCGACATCGGCGACCGCGCGCAGGTCCTCCAGCGACAGCGCGCCGAGGCGCACCACCCGCAGCCGCTCCCCCGTCGCGTCGACGATCGTCGACGGCACTCCGCCCGAGGCGGGCCCGCCGTCGAGATAGACCGCGACGGCGTCGCCGAGCTGGCTCCTCGCCCCGTCGGCGGTGGTGGCCGCGGGGCGGCCCGTCAGGTTGGCGCTGGAGACCGCGAGCGGGCCGGTGCGCTTGAGCAGGGCGAGCGCGACGGGGTGATCCGGCACGCGCAGCGCGACCGTGCCGTGCGTCTCGCCCAGGTCCCACGACAGCGACGGCTGCGCGCGCACGATCACCGTCAGCGCGCCCGGCCAGAACGCCGCCGCGAGCGCGCGGACCGCGCCGGGGACCTCGGTGGCGAGGCCGTCGAGCGTGCGCACGTCCGGCACCAGTACGGGCGGCGGCATCTGCCGGCCGCGTCCCTTGGCGGCCAGCAACGCGCGGACGGCGTCCGGCGTGAAGGCGTCGGCGCCGATCCCGTAGACGGTGTCGGTCGGCAGCACCACCAGCTGCCCCCGCGAGACGGCGTTGACCGCCTCGTCGATCGCCGGGCCCCAGGTCGCGGGGTCCGTGGCGTCGAGGATCGTCATCGCGCCGCCCCCGTACGAGCCTCGGCATCCGTCGGGTGGGGTGACGTCACGGTCCGTGAGTCTGTCACGTCGCCCTGTCGCCCGGCGTCGCACGCCGCGCGACGAGCGCCCGTGGGCGGCCGGTGAGGTCGGGGACGGTGCGGGGCTCGTCGAACGCCCCGGTGGCCGCCGCCGCGGCGACGAGGGCCTCCGCCTGGACCTCGGCGTGCTCCACCACCAGGAGACCGCCCGGTGCCAGCAGCCGGTGCGCGGCGGCGAGCACCGCGCGCGGCACGTCCAGCCCGTCGGCACCGCCGCCGTAGAGGGCGAGGTCCGGGTCGTGGTCGCGCACCTCCGGCTCGGTGGGCTCGGCGTCCGGCGGGATGTACGGCGGGTTGGCGACGACGACGTCCACGCTCCCCGCCAGCTCGGTGAGCAGCCCGGGGTCGCGCACGTCGCCGGTGAGGGCGCGAACGGTTGCCCCGGCCGCCTCGGCGTTGCGGGCCGCGAGCGCGACCGCCTGCGGCGACAGGTCCACGGCGACCACACGCGCCGCCGGCACCTCGGTGGCCACCGCGACCGCGATCGCCCCGGTGCCGGTGCACAGGTCGACGACGAGCGGGCTGGCACCCGCGGCGACACGCGCCGCGGCCTCCTCGACCGCGAGGCCCGCCACCACCTCGGTCTCCGGGCGCGGGACGAAGACGCCCGGCTCGACCGCCAGGGTCAGGTACCGGAACCCGGCGCTGCCGACGATGTGCTGGAGCGGCTCCCTCCGGCACCGGCGTTCGACGAGCGCGGCATAGGCCGCCGCGAACTCGTCGGGCAGCGGCGGCGGGAGGACGAGGTCCAGGCGCTCCACCCCGAGCGCGAACGCGGCCAACGCGCGCGCATCCCGCTCCGCCGACACCACCCCCGCCTCCCGCAGCAGCCGGCTCGCCCCCCCGACCATCTCCCGCAACCCGACGTCGCTCACCACGCGCCCCCACCACCGGCCGAGTCGTCGGTTTCGCAGCGGCTCGTCGATTCACACCGACGACCCGGTGTCGAACCGACGAGCCGGCGCGCGTCGCGGAGCATCAGCCCGCCGCGGCCGCGAGCCGCGCGGCCTCGTCGGTGTCGATGGCCGACTGGATCACCGGGCCCAGGTCGCCGTCGAGCACCTGGTCGAGGTTGTACGCCTTGTAGCCGGTGCGGTGGTCGGCGATCCGGTTCTCCGGGAAGTTGTAGGTGCGGATCCGCTCCGAGCGATCCACGGTGCGCACCTGGGACCGGCGCGCCTCGCTCGCCGCCGCCGCGGCCTCCTCCTGCCGGGCCGCCAGCAGCCGCGCGCGCAGCACGCGCAGCGCCGCCTCCTTGTTCTGCAGCTGGCTCTTCTCGTTCTGCATCGAGACCACGATCCCCGTCGGCAGGTGCGTGATGCGGACCGCCGAGTCGGTGGTGTTGACGGACTGCCCGCCCGGGCCCGACGAGCGGAACACGTCGATCCGCAGGTCGTTGGGATCGATCTCCACGTCTCCTTCGTCGTCCGCCTCCGGGAAGACGAGCACGCCGGCGGCCGACGTGTGGATGCGGCCCTGGGACTCCGTCACCGGCACGCGCTGCACGCGGTGCACGCCGCCCTCGTACTTCAGGTGCGCCCACACCCCGTCCTCGGGCCCGACCGACCCGCGCGACTTCACCGCGAGGTGGACGTCCTTGTAGCCGCCGAGGTCGGACTCCGTGGCGTCGAGCACCTGTACGGTCCAGCCCTGCCGCTCGGCGTACCGCGTGTACATGCGCAGCAGGTCGCCGGCGAACAGCGCCGACTCCTCGCCGCCCTCCCCCGCCTTGATCTCGAGGATCGCGTCGCGCGCGTCGTCGGGGTCGCGCGGCACCAGGACGCGGCGCAGGTGCTCGGCGGCGTCGTCGGCCGCGGCGCGCAGCGCGGGCAGCTCGGCCGACAGCTCCGCGGCCTCCTCGCCGTCCGCCAGCTCGACGAGCTCCGTGGCGGCGCGGGCGTCGTCGTCGGCGGAACGCCACGCGCGGTAGGCGCCGACGATCCGGCCGAGCTCGGCGTACCGCCGGCCGAGCCGCCGCGCGCGCGCCTGGTCGGCGTGCACCGCGGGGTCGGCGAGCTGCGCCTCGATCGCCGCGTGCTCGTCGAGCAGGGGCGTCACCGCCGCGAACGTCTCGCTTGCCACCGCTTCCTCCCTCTCCCCCGCGTCGCTGGACTCCTCCGGACTGCGCGGACCGCGACCTCGACAGGACGTGCCGGACAAAGCAGCAGCGCCGGTGCCGGGCGGGTGTCCCCGCCGAGGCACCGGCGCTGCCGGGAAGCTAGTTGGCCGAGCGCTTGCCGTAGCGCGCCTCGAACTTGGCGACGCGGCCGCCGGTGTCGAGGATCTTCTGCTTGCCCGTGTAGAACGGGTGGCAGGCGCTGCAGACGTCGGCGTGGATCACGCCGGTGGTCACGGTGGACCGGGTGACGAACCTGTTGCCGCACGTGCAGACCACCTGGACCGGCACGTACTGCGGGTGGATACCTGACTTCACGGGATGCTCCTTGTCGAGGATGTCTCCGGGTCCGGGCGAGGACCGCCCGGTGAACCGGCAGACCGGCGAACCATGATGCCAGAACAGCGGCGGCCTCCGAAATCGTCCCGCCGCCGTCCTCCCCCGCCACACGTGGTGCGCATGTGGCTGGTGAGGCGTCCTGCTCGTCACTCCTGGCACACCAGTCACCCGTGTGGCGGGGTTGATCTGCGCCGGGGCACCGGTGGGGCGAGATGGGTCAGGCGAGCAGCCGCGACAGGCGGTTCTTCTTCGCGTTCTCGCGGGCCACCCAGGCGACGTCGGCGTCGGGGTCGGTCTGCAGGGCCCGGAAGCGCGGCAGGCCGGCGGTCGGGTCGGCGGCGACCGCGACGCTCCAGCAGTACGCCAGGCCCTGGCGCAGCGTGCGGACATCCGCGTCGCGCCGGTGCTCCGCGGGGACCGCGCGCAGCAGGTCCGTCGCGGCCGCGCACGCGTCGAGGGCGGCGGCGCGCAGCAGCGGCGACGTCAGGATCGGCGGCTCGCACAGCGCGGCGATCGCGGCGCGCGCGACGAGCGGGTC
>CAZBIO010000325.1:0-32573 GCA_964491965.1 uncultured Cellulomonas sp. | reverse complement strand
CCCCCACCCAACCGCGCGCGCGCCCCCCTCATCTGGGGGCGCCCGCGCCGCGTCGCGGGTGCCCGCGCCGGGGAGGGGCGACGAGTTCGGGGCGCCAGGGGCGTCCGGCGGGTTCGGAGTGTTGGGCGCGTGGGGGTGCGGCCGCAGCGGTCGCGGGGACGGGGGTGGTCGGTGACCATGGATCGATGACATTCCGGAAGTGAGGAGGCCGCCATGGTCGCCGTCCGCTCGCACCTCTGGTTCCACGACAACGGCTACGAGGCAGCACAGTTCTACGCGTCGGTGATCCCGGGCACGACGATCACACGGGTCGTCAGCGCGCCACCCGGACTGCCCGACGTCGAGGAGGGCTCGCCCTTCGTCGTCGAGCTCGAGCTCGCCGGGGTCCCGTTCACGTTCCTGACGGCCGGGCCGGCGCTGACGCTCGACGACGCCTTCTCGGTGCTCCTCAACGTCGACGGCCAGGACGAGGTGGACTACTACTGGGAGGTCCTCAGCTCCGACGGCGGCAAGCCGGGCCCGTGCGGCTGGCTCGTCGACCGGTTCGGGTTGTCCTGGCAGGTGGTCCCGGTCCAGTTCGAGGACATCATGAGCCGCGACGACGCCGACGGAGTCGCCCGCGCGTCGACGGCGATGCTCTCGATGGGCAAGCTCGACATCGCCGCACTGGAGGCCGCCTACCGCGGCGAGTAGTCCGGCTCCCAGGTCGTCTCGCCGTCGGCGTTCGGCGGACCGGCGACGGGCGGGTCGGCGCAGGATGGGCCGGCGGCGGACGGCGCCAACGCCGTGTCGGACGCCCACGGCAGGATGTGCGGATGCTGCGCGTCGCAACGGTCAACGTCAACGGCATCCGGGCGGCGTTCCGGCGGGGGATGGGCGCATGGCTCACGCGCTCGGCGCCCGACGTGCTGCTGCTCCAGGAGGTCCGGGCCGACGACGAGATCCTCGCCGATCACCTGGACACGGCCGGATGGCGCCTCGCCCACGAGGCGGCGGTCGCCAAGGGGCGCGCCGGGGTGGCGATCGCGTCGCGGCTGCCGATGTCGGCGATCCGGATCGGCATGGGCACCGGCCTGCCCACCGACTCGGGCCGCTGGGTGGAGGCCACGCTCGAGCTCCCAGACGGAGGGGGACTGACGGTCGCCTCGACATACGTCCACTCGGGGACGGCCGGCACGGCGTCGATGGACGACAAGTACGCGTTCCTCGACCGCGTCACCGACCGCCTGGCGGAGATCGGCGCGGCGGGCGGCCCGGCCGTCGTGGCGGGCGACCTCAACATCGCCCACCGCGAGGTGGACATCAAGAACTGGAAGGGCAACCTCACGCACGCCGGCTTCCTGCCGGAGGAGCGCGCCTACCTGGACCGGTGGTTCGACGAGCTCGGCTGGCGCGACGTCGGCCGCGAGCTCGGCGGCCCGGGGCCCGGGCCGTACACGTGGTGGTCCTGGCGCGGCAAGGCGTTCGACCAGGACACCGGCTGGCGCATCGACTACCAGATGGCGACGCCGGCGCTCGCCGACCGGGCGCGCGCGGCGAGCGTGGACCGCGCGCCGAGCTACGCCGAGCGCTTCAGCGACCACGCCCCGTTCGTCGTCGACTACGACGTGTAGGTCGCCCTCGCACCTCGCCGACGGCCCCGCCGGCGAGCCCGCACGTCCGGCGCCATGGCGGGCCCCCCGCTGTCAACCCCTTCCAGCATTTTGTGACAAGGTTCACAAGTTGGGACGTAAGGCCCTGCCGCTGATCGCGCGCGCGGGGCTGTACTCCCGTTGAGGACAGCGTGAAGCGCGCCGAAGAGGTCGCGCGGCGTGCCTTGCGCGACGAGTGCAAGGGGTGCGGCTGTGAGCATTCGGACTCCGATGACCCTCGCGACGATCGAGGCCGAGGCGGGGCTGCGCGCCGCACTCGCCCTCGGCCCCTCGGGGGTGGTCGCCACCGTCAAGGACTCCGGCATCAAGGGTCGCGGCGGGGCCGGCTTCCCCACAGGGCGCAAGTGGGAGCTCGCCGCCTCCGCCCCGACGGTCACCGGCGCGCGCTACGTGGTGTGCAACGCCGACGAGGGCGAGCCCAGCACGTTCAAGGACCGCGTGCTGCTCGACGAGCTCCCCGACCTCGTCTTCGAGGGCATGACGATCGCCGGGTACGCGATCGGCTCCCACGAGGGCATCTGCTACCTGCGCGGCGAGTACGTCTACCTCCTGGCCGGCCTGGAGGCGTGCCTCGCGCGGCGGCGTGAGGCCGGGCTGCTCGGCGACGACGTGCTCGGCAGCGGCTTCGCGTTCGACATCACGGTGTTCCTCGGCGCGGGCGCGTACGTGTGCGGCGAGGAGACGGCGCTCATCGAGAGCCTCGAGGGCCGTCGCGGCGAGGCGCGCAGCCGCCCGCCCTTCCCGGTGGTCTCCGGCTACGACGGCGCGCCGACCATCGTCAACAACGTCGAGACGTTCGCCTGGGCGTCGGCGATCCTCGCTCGCGGCTCGGACTGGTTCGCCGCGATCGGCACCGACCGCTCCACCGGGCCCAAGCTGCTCTCCGTCTCCGGCGACGTGGCGCGGCCGGGCGTCTACGAGTTCCCGCTCGGCGTCCCGATCCGGGACGTGGTCGATGCCGCCGGCGGCGAGGACGCGAAGGCGGTGATCGTCGGCGGCGCCGCGGGGACGTGCGTGCCCGCGCGGGACTTCGGCCGGGCCATCAGCTACGAGGACGTGTCGACGGGCGGCGCGGTCATCGTGCTCGGCCCGTGGCGCGACCTGCTCGAGGTGGCAGAGAACCTCCAGTGGTTCTTCGTCAACGAGTCGTGCGGGCAGTGCACCCCGTGCCGGGTCGGCAGCCTCAAGCTGCTCGAGGGCATCCGCCGGCTGCGGCGCGGCGAGTGCACGCTCGCGGAGCTTCACGACCTCGTCGGGCTCGGGGAGACCATGCGCATCGCGTCGAAGTGCGGGCTGGGGCAGGCCGCGCCGAACGTCTTCCTGTCGCTCGTGCGCACCTACGAGCCCGAGATCCTCGGCCACATCCCGGCCGGCGCACGGTGAGGGGACGACGATGACCACGCTCGCAACGCAGACCGTCACCGTCGTCGTCGACGGCCACGAGGTCGAGGTCGCCCCGGGCACCTCCATCCTCGAGGCCGCGCACCAGGCCGGCCGCCGCATCCCGACCCTCTGCCACCACCCCGACCTGCCGGACGTCGGCGTGTGCCGGATCTGCCTGGTGGAGGTCGTCGGGCAGCGGGCGCTGCAGGCGGCCTGCGCCTACCCGATCACCGGACCGATGGAGATCCGCACCTACAGCCGGCGCGTGCGCCAGGCGCGGCAGACGATCGTCGACCTCATGCTCTCGGAGCACTACGGCGACTGCCAGACGTGCGGTCGCAACGGCTCATGCGAGCTGCAGGACCTCGCCGAGGAGTACGCGTCCGACCACTACCGGTACGGCCGCCGCACCTCACCGACCCGGCCGTTCGACCTCGTCGGGCCCTCCGTGGTGCGCGACATGAACAAGTGCGTGCACTGCACGCGCTGCATCCGCACGTGTGCGCAGGTGCAGGGGGTCGGCGCACTCGGCGTGATCGGCCGGGGCGACTCGACCACCATGTCGCCGTACCTCACCCTGCCGATCTCGCAGGTGGTGTGCATCAACTGCGGCCAGTGCATCAACCGCTGCCCCACGGGTGCGCTCCAGGAGCACGACGACACCGACGTGGTGTGGCGCGCGATCGAGGACCCCACCGAGCACGTGGTGATCCAGACCGCGCCGGCGCCGCGCGCCGCGATGGGGGAGGAGTTCGGCCTGGCGCCCGGCACGCCGGTGACATGGCAGCTCAACACCGCGCTGCGGGAGATCGGCTTCGACACGGTGTTCGACACCAACTTCTCGGCCGACCTGACGATCATCGAGGAGGTCGCCGAGCTGCTCGAGCGCCTCTACGACAACCTGGCGTTCGGCGACCACAGCCGGCCGCTGCCGCAGTTCAGCAGCTGCAGCCCGGGCTGGATCAAGTACCTCGAGCACCGGTTCCCCGAGTCGATCGGCCACCTGTCGAGCTGCAAGAGCCCGCAACAGATGTTCGGCGCGCTCCTCAAGACGTGGTACGCCCGGCGCGCCGGCGTGAACCCGGCGAACGTCGTGTCGGTGTCGCTCATGCCGTGCACGGCGAAGAAGTTCGAGGCGGCGCGCCCCGAGATGACCGACTCCGGGTACGCCGACGTCGACGTCTCGCTGACGACGCGCGAGCTCGCCCGGATGATCCGCGAGTGCGGCATCCACCTCCCGGACCTGCCGGAGTCCGACTTCGACGACCCGTTCGGCACGGCGACCGGCTCGGGCGTGATCTTCGGAGCCACGGGCGGCGTGATGGAGGCCGCGCTGCGCACCGTCGTCGAGCTCGTCACCGGCCGGCCGGTGGAGGACTTCTTCGTCCACGCCGACATCCAGCCGGTCCGCGGGTTCGACGACACGCGCTACGCCGAGATCACGCTGCCCGACGAGCTCGGCCCCGTGCCGCCGATGCTCGCCCGTCTGATCCCCGACTGGGACTGGCTGCGGGGCGTCACGCTCAATGTGGGCGTGGTGCACGGCACCGCGAACGCCGCGAAGGTGATGGCGGACATCGCGGCCGGTGGGGTGTTCAGCCGGTGCCATTTCATCGAGTTCATGGCGTGCCCCGGCGGCTGCCTCGGCGGCGGGGGCCAGCCCGTGCCGACCGACGCGGGCATCCGCGCCGCCCGTGCGCGGGCGATCTACGCCGAGGACGCGCACTACGGCGAGACCGGGCGGGTCCGCAAGAGCCACGAGAACCCAGCGGTGCTGCGGCTGTACGACGAGCTGCTCACCGACGGTCCGTGCGGCCGGCTCAGTCACCACCTGCTGCACACGACGTACACGCCGCGCGGTGGGTTCATCGCCGCGGCGGTGGGGAGCGAGGCGACGCGATGAGCACCATCCCGGCGGACGTGCTGGCCGAGCACGGCGACCTCGTCGCGGCCATCGATGCTCTCGTCGCGCAACACGGCGATCAGCGGCGCGCGCTGCTGCCGATCCTCGAGGGACTGCGGGACGAGCGGCGACAGATCAGCGACGTCGCCATGCAGGTGGTCGCCGACCGGCTGCACCTGGCGCCCGTGGAGGTCCAGGGCGTGGTCACCTTCTACCACTTCCTCGGCATGGCGCCGACGGGGCGGCACGTGGTGCACCTGTGCCGGACGATCTCCTGCGCGATGGCCGGCATGGGCGCGATCGCCGCGCGCCTGGAGAACGAGACGGGTGTCCCGTTCGGCGGCACCACCCCCGACGGCGCGGTGACCCTGGAGTGGGCCAACTGCATCGGCCTGTGCGACCGGCCGCCCGCGATGCTGCTCGACCGCGAGGCGATGGGCCGCGTCACGCCGGACCAGGCGAGCGCGATCGTCGCCCGCCTGCGCGCCGACGAGGCTCCTCAGGCTCGTGCTCGCGCGGTGTAGTGGGTGTGCAGCAACTCGTGGGAGAGGTGCCCGTCGGGTGTGCCGAGGAAGTCCGCGTACACCTGCTGGATCGCCGGGCTGGTGTGCGATCTCCGCAGCGGCTTGCCGGCGTCCTCCCGGTACAGCGCGTCCATGCGACTGCGCCGGATCTCGTCGGTGGTGGGACGGGGCTGCCCGCCTCCGCTGATGCACCCGCCCGGGCAGCCCATCACCTCGATGAACAGGTAGGGGCTCTCGTCGAGGACGATCTGATCCATGAGCCCGGCGGCGCCCTTCAGGCCGCTGGTCACCGCGATCGGCACGTCCACGCCCTCGAGGAACGACCACTGCGGCAGCACGTCCGTGAACCGGATCGTCGCGGACTTCATCCGTTCGAGGCCGCGGATGGCCGTGAGCTGCACCGCGTCGTCGGGCAGCACCCGGCCCGTGACCACCTCGTACACCGTGCGCAACGCCGCCTCGGTGACGCCGCCGGTGGTCCCGAAGATGTCGGCCGCGCCCGTCGACAGGCCCATGGGGTTGTCGAACTCGCCGTCCGGCAACCGGGTGAAGTCGACGCCCGCCTGATGGAGCATCCGGCCGAGCTCGCGCGTGGTGAGCACGGCGTCGACGTCGGAGATGCCGTCCCGCGACATCTCGGGCCGGTCGACCTCGAACTTCTTGGCCGTGCAGGGCATGACGGAGACGGTGACGATGTCACGCGGGTCGAGCCCCGACCGCTGCGCGAGCCAGGTCTTCGTCAGCGCCCCGAGCATCATGTGCGGGGACTTGCAGGACGACAGGTGAGCGAGGTGCTCGGGGTAGAAGTGCTCGACGTACTTGATCCAGCCCGGGCTGCAGCTGGTGATCATCGGCAGCACGGGTTCGGGCAGGTCGGCCAGCCCGAGGGCCGCCACCTCGTCGTCCTCGACGACACCGAGCTCGCGGAAGTGCGCCACGAGGCGTCCGAGCAGCTCGTAGCCCTCCTCCAGGATGGTGAGGTCGGCGGCGAAGTTCGTGTCGAAGACGTGGTCGAAGCCGAGCTCGCGCAGGGCCGTCACCATCTTCCCGGTCACCAGGGTGCCGGCGGGAAGCCCGAACTCCTCCCCGAGCGCCGCGCGCACGGCCGGAGCCGCCTGGACGATCACGGTCGTGGACGGATCCGCCAGTGCCCGCCAGACGCGCTCCGTTCCGTCGGCCTCGTGGATCGCGTCGACCGGGCACACCACCGTGCACTGCCCGCACAGGGCGCACGCCGCCTCATCGAGCAGCAGGTCGCCGCCCGGACCCACCTGGCTGCGGAAGCCACGGTTCTGGACGTTGAGGGCCCCGACGCCCTGCACCTCGTTGCAGACGGACACACAGCGCCGGCACAGGATGCACTTGCTGGCGTCGAGGACGATCGCGCCGGAGCTGTCGTCGATCCGACACCGCGACCGGTCCCCGGCGAACCGCGACTGCGAAGCGCCCAGCGTCCGCCCGAGGCTCTGCAGCTCGCAGTCGCCGTCCCGGGCGCAGTGGAGGCAGTCCGCGGGGTGGTCCGACATCAGCAGCTCGAACAGCACCTCACGCGCGTGACGGGCGCGGGGGCTGTTGGTCCGCACGACCATGCCCTCCGCCGCCTCGGTCTCGCACGCCGTCATCAGACGAGGACGGCCGTCCACCTCGACGGTGCACATCCGGCACGCGCCGACCTCGTTCACCCCCTCGAGGTAGCACATCGTGGGGATCTCGATGTTCTCCTGCCGCGCGGCCTGCAGGAGCGTCGTCCCGGGCTCGACCTCGGTGACGTGGCCGTTGATCTCCAGACGAACCATGACGGCCCCTCCTATCGCCGGTCGCAGCGCAGGCAGCGCATCGACTCGGCCACCGCATCCACGCGGTGGTAGCCCTGTGCGACCTCGTCGTAGCTCCGGCCGCGCAGCTCGGGAGCCAGGTAGCACATCCCGAAGCGCCCGTGCTCTCTGGTGTCCCCGTCGTCGAGACCCGGCTCGGGGACGGGGATCGCGGCGCCCTTCCACAGGTCGCCGTCGCCGCCCAGGTACCGGTCGATGGAGCTCGCGGCCTGCTTGCCGTCCGCGATCGCGGCGATCACGACGTCGGGACCGCGCATGGCGTCGCCGCCCGCGAAGACTCCGGGCACGTTGGTCATCGACGTGCGGCTGTCCACCTCGAAGGTCCCCAGCGAGGTGACGCGGACGCCGACGGGTTCGGTGAAGGACGTGTCGACGAACTGGCTGACGGCCGGGATGACCAGATCCGCGGTGAGCAGCTCCTCCCCGTCCGGCCCGGGAACCGTGCGCCGCCTGCCATCGGCGCCGAACCCACCGAGCCCCATGTGCCGGCACCGCACGGTCAGGCGGTCGTCCGTGGCCTCGATCGCGACGGGGGAGAGCAGCTCGCGGACGACGATGCCCTCCTCCAGCGCTCCGGCGATCTCCTCCGCGTCGGCGGGCATGTCCACGACGCGGCGCCGGTAGAGGATCGTGACCTGCGTCGCGCCCTCGCGCAGCGCGGTGCGGGCGGCGTCCACGGCGGTGTTGCCGCCGCCGACGACCACCACGGAGCCCGACACCGGCGAGGCATTGCCCAGGTTCACCCGGCGCAGGTAGTCGAGCCCGTGGACCACCCCCGGCAGGTCCTCGCCGGGAATGCCCAGCGTCCAGGACCGCTGCGTGCCGACGGCCACGTAGAGGGCGTCGTGAAGCGCGACCAGCTCGTCGAAGCTCACGTCGCGTCCCACCTCGACGCCGGTCCGGATGCGGACGCCCGTCACCCGGATCGTGTCGATCTCGCGCTGTAGGGCGCTCTTCGGCAGGCGGAACTCGGGAATGCCGACGGCCAGCATGCCGCCGGCCACCGGCTGCTGCTCGTAGACGTCCACCTCGTACCCGCGCAGCCGCAGGTAGTACGCGGCGGTGAGGCCGGACGGGCCCGCGCCGATGATGCCGACGGACCCGTCACGCGGGCTCGGGATCGCCTCGGCGCCCACCGTGCCCGACTCGTACGCGACGTCGGCGGCGTACCGCTTGACCGCCCGGATGTCGATGGGCTCGTCGAGCTGTCCACGCCGGCACACGAGCTCGCACGGATGCGTGCACACCCGCCCGCACACCGAGGGGAACGGGTTCTCCTGGCGGATGAGCCGGTAGGCATCCAGCGGGCGTCCGGCGGCGACCAGCGACAGGTACCCGGGCACGTCGACGTGGGCGGGGCACGCGTTCACACAGGGCGCGGTGACGAGCGCCGAGCACACCCCGGCCCGGCAGTAGCGGTCGCGGATGTGCTCGTCGTACTCCTCGCGGAAGTAGCGGATGGTCGAGAGCACGGGGTTGGGCGCGGTCTGGCCCAGGCCGCACAGGGCGGTGTCCCTGACCACGTCGCACAGCTCGACGAGGCGTTCGACGTCCCCCTCGCGCCCCTCGCCCTCGGAGATCCGCGTGAGGATCTCCAGCATCCGCGTGGTGCCGACGCGGCAGGGGACGCACTTGCCGCAGGACTCGTCGGCGCAGAACTGCATGAAGTACTTCGCCACGTCCACCATGCACGTGTTGGAGTCCATGACGACGAGCCCGCCGGAGCCCATGATCGCCCCGAGCTTGACGAGGGAGTCGTAGTCGATCCGGGTCTTCAGGTGCTCGGGGGTCAGGCACCCGCCGGACGGGCCGCCGGTCTGGGCGACCTTGAACTGCCGGCCGCCCGGGACGCCGCCGCCGATGTCGAAGATCACCTCCCCGAGCGAGATGCCCATCGGCACCTCCACGAGGCCGGTGTTCTCGATGTCGCCCGCGAGGGCGAACACCTTGGTGCCCGTGCTGCCCTCGACGCCGATGGACGCGAACCACTCCCCGCCACGAGCGATGATCGGCGCGACGTTGGCCAGGGTCTCCACGTTGTTGATGATCGTCGGGCGCCGGAACAACCCCGAGTCGCTCGGATAGGGCGGCTTCTGGCGGGGCTCCCCGCGGCGGCCCTCGACAGAGCTCATCAGGGCGGTCTCCTCGCCGCAGACGAACGCGCCGGCGCCGATCCGGATCTCGATGTCGAAGGCGTGGTCGGTGCCGAAGACGCGCTCGCCGAGCAGTCCGACCGCGCGCGCCTGGTCCAGGGCGTTCTCCAGCCGCTCCACGGCCAGCGGGTACTCCGCGCGGACGTAGACCACGCCGTGGGTCGCGCCGATGGCGTAGCCGGCGATCAGCATCCCCTCGATGACGCTGTGCGGGTCGCCCTCGAGGACGCTCCGGTCCATGAACGCGCCGGGGTCTCCCTCGTCGGCGTTGCAGATGACGTACTTGTCGGGTCCGGGTCGCACGGCGGCCGCCGCCCACTTGCGCCCCGTCGGGAAGCCGCCTCCGCCTCGCCCGCGCAGCCCCGACGCGGTGATCTCGTCGACCACCTCCTGCGGCGTCATCTCGGTCATCGCCTGGTGCGCCGCCCGGTAGCCGCCGCGGGCGACGTACTCGCCCAGGTCCTCGTGGTCGGCGCTCCCGCAGTTGCGCAGCACGATGCGGTGCTGCCGCGCGAAGAAGGCGATGTCGGCGAACGCCGGGACGGCCCGGCCGGTCTCGAGGTCGCGGTAGCACAGGTGCTCGACGACGCGCCCGTTCACCAGGTGCTCGGTGACGATCTCGCGGACGTCGTCCGGCTCGAGATGGCAGTAGAAGATCCCACCGGGGTCGACGATCAGTGCCGGGCCGAGCCCGCAGGCGCCGATGCAGCCCGTGTGCTTGACGAGGGTCCGCTCCGCGAGCCCGGCCGCGGCGAGCTCGCGCTCCAGCGCCTTCGCGATCTCGGCGGCCTTCGACGACAGACAGCCGGCGCCGGAGCAGAGCATGATCGTGAAGGCGACGTCCCTCGTGCGCTCGACGTAGTCATCGCGCACGGCATCCAGGTCGGCCGCCGTGACGATCGGCCGAGCCGTGGCCATGGCGGTCACTCGTACGCCTCCACCATGTCGTTGACCCGGTTGGGGTTGACGCGCTTGTGGACGTCGTCGTCGACGGTGACCACCGGCGCCAGTCCGCACGCGCCGACGCAGCGCACGACCGCCAAGGAGAACCGCCTGTCGGACGTGGTCTCGTCCTGGTCGACGCCGAGGGTCTCGCTGAGCTTGGCCATCACGTCGCGGCCGCCTCGCACGTAGCAGGCGGTGCCCAGGCAGACGTTGACCGCGTGGCGCCCTCTCGGCTCGGTGGTGAACAGCGAGTAGAACGTCACCACGCCGAGCACCTTCGAGTAGGGCAGGCCCATCTCGGTGGCGATGGTCGCGAGCATCTCGTGCGGCAGCCAGCCCAGCAGCGCCTGGGCCTCGTGCAGCACCTGGATCAGCTCGTCGGGGCACTCGCGGTGTCCGTCGACGATCTCTCGCAGCCGCGCTCGGACTTCCTCGCTCATGTCGTCCGACGAATCGGGCCGAGCGGAACCGTCCACCGATAGGGGCTGAAGCAGCGTCGTCGTCATTGGCTCGCCAGTCTCCACTTTGTGAAAAACCGAACAAGCGCAACGTAGCGGCTACGGCCGTCCGCGGGGGAGGCGCGCCGTTGGCTCTGTGACGAACTTCACGACGCTGCGACGCCAAGCACCGCGTCCGCGGATCGGCAGAAGGGTAGATGGTCCCATCTTTCGGATCCGGCCTGGTGTACAGGCGCGACGAACGCTGGGGATCACGACAACGTCCGAGGAACCCAGGCCTCTACCCCTGACTTCCTCGGACGCAACGCAAGAGGCGGCGGGGCACCCGGCAGGACCCGCCCGCGAACCGCCCCTCAGGACGCGGGCGCCGACGGCAACGCCGCCAGGAACGCCGGCGCCCGCAGCCCCGCGTCCGCGAAGGCGGCCGCCACCGCGCCGGCCACGGCGCCCTCCGTCCCGGCGCGCACCAGCGCGATCGCCGAGCCGCCGAAGCCGCCGCCGGTCATCCGCGCGCCCAGCGCGCCGGCCGCCCGGGCGACCTCCACCGCGAGGTCGAGCTCGCGCACCGTCACCTCGTAGTCGTCCCGGAGCGACGCGTGCGACGCATCCATCGCCGCCCCGACGGCCTCGGGCCGCCCGGCCCGCAGCAGCCCGACGAACTCCTCGACGCGCGCGATCTCGGTCACCACGTGGCGCACCCGCCGCGCCCGCACCGAGCCGGCAGGCGTGCAGTCCTCCAGCACCGCCAGCGCGGCCGGCAGGTCGGTGACCTCGCGCAGCGTCGGCACCCGGAGGATCCGCGCCGCCTCCTCGCAGGTCGCGCGCCGTGCGCCGTACTCGCCGGTCGCGTGCGAGTGCTCCGCGCGCGTGTCGACGACGAGGAGCGCCAGCCCGTGCGCGGCCAGGTCGAACGGCACCTGCTGCGCCGAGCCGTCGCGGCAGTCGAGCAGCAGCGCGTGCCCCTCCGCGCACCGCAGCGACGACGACTGGTCCAACCCGCCGGTGGGCGCGCCGGCGATCTCGTTCTCCGCCCGGACGCATGCGGCGACCAGCCGGGCGCGGCCCGCGTCGTCGGCCGCGAGACCCAGGCCGAACACCTCGTCGAACGCCACCGCGAACGCCGCCTCGATCGCCGCCGACGACGACAGGCCTGCGCCGTACGGCACGCACGAGTCCACCGCGGCGTCGAACCCGCGCACCGGCAGCCCCAGCTCCCGCAGCGCCCAGGCGACCCCGGCGACGTACGACGGCCAGCCCGCCACGGCGCCCGGCGCCACGTCGGCCAGCGACACAGAGCGGATCGTCGTGCCCTCCTGCGCCGACACCAGCCGCACGGACTCGTCGTCCCGCGCGCGGAGCGCGACGAACGTGCGGTGCGGCAGCGCGATCGGCAGGCACAGCCCGCCGTTGTAGTCCGTGTGCTCCCCGATGAGGTTGACGCGCCCCGGCGCGGACCACACGCCGTCGGGCGTCGCGTCGAACGCCGCGGCGAACAGCGCGCGCGCCCGCGCGGCCCCCTCGTCATGCGTCCAGGCAGGCTGCAGCGTCGCAGCGGTCACGGAGGGCTCCTCGATGAGGCGTCAGTGGGTGACGGGGGTCAGGCCGAGCGGTTGCCCGACGAGCCCGCGCGGGCCGGCGACGAGGGCACGGGCGACGTCGCGGAGCACGGCGGCTGCGGGGGAGTCGGGCGCGGACTCCACCACCGGCGTCCCGGCGTCGCCGGCCTCGCGCAGCTGCAGGTCGAGCGGCACTTGGCCGAGCAGCGGCACGTCGGCGCCGATGAGGTCGGACAGGCCCTGCGCCACCCGCGCGCCGCCGCCGGAGCCGAACACCTCGAGGCGGGAGCCGTCGGGCTGGGCGAGCCAGGACATGTTCTCGATGACGCCGGCGATCCGCTGGTGCGTCTGCACCGCGACGGCGCCGGCGCGCTCCGCGACCTCGGCGGCGGCGACCTGCGGCGTGGTGACCACGACGAGCGAGCTGCCCGGCAGCAGCTGCGCCACCGAGATCGCGATGTCGCCGGTGCCCGGCGGCAGGTCGAGCAGCAGCACGTCGAGGTCGCCCCAGAACACGTCCGAGAGGAACTGCTGGAGCGCGCGGTGCAGCATCGGGCCGCGCCACACCACCGGCTGCCCCGGCGGCACGAACATGCCGATCGACACCACCTTGACGCCGTGCGCGATCGGCGGCAGCAGCATGTCGTCCACCTGGGTGGGCGGCTGGTCCGTCCCGAGCATGCGGGGGAGCGAGAAGCCGTAGATGTCCGCGTCCACGACGCCGACCGACAGCCCCTGCTCCGCCATCGCGACGGCGAGGTTCGCCGTGACCGACGACTTGCCGACGCCGCCCTTGCCGCTCGAGATCGCGATCACCTTGGTCAGCGAGCCGGGCTGGGCGAACGGGATCACCGGCTCCGGCCCGCCGCGCAGCCGCTCCCGCAGCGTCTGGCGCTGCTCCGCGCTCATGGTGCCGAGCTCCACCGTGACGCCGGTCACCCCGTCGAGCGGCTCCACCGCCGCGGTGACGTCCTTGACCAGCGTGTCCTTCAGCGGGCAGCCGGGAACCGTCAGGTCGACGCGGACCGTCACCGACCCACCGTCGACGAGCACCGAGCGGACCATCCCGAGGTCGGTGATCGGGCGGCGAATCTCGGGGTCGAGCACGCCTGCGAGCGCCTCGCGGACCGCCGCGGCAAGGCCGTCCGGCTGCGTGGGGGAGGAGGGCATGCGGCCATCGTATGCGGTGCGAAAGGGGCCTCCCGTGGGCCCACCCGGGACCCCGTCAGTCCTCGGTCGGCTCCGTCGGCGCGGGTTCCGATTCACTGGTCGCGTCGTCGACAGTGGCGGGGCCGACCGTGAAGCCTCCCGCTCGCAGCAGGCCGAGCACCGGTGGCGCGACCCCGAGGCGGCTCGCCGCGGTGAAGACCTGCTCGCGCAGGAACGGGTAGACGGCCATGAGTCCGACCTTCTCGACGAACTCCCCTGCCACATTCTGCGGGACATCGAGCGGCTCGGAGTAGCTGAAGATCGCGGCGGCGTCCGCGACGAGGTCGGCGTCCGCGGTCCTGACGACCATCTTGCTGCGCGTCTCAAACCAGGTGGCGCCTGAACGGGTGAGCACGCTGAAACTCTCAGAGGGCTCGCGCGCCGGCTCGTCCTCGGCCCGCTCCACGCGCCGACCGGCGATCTCGAACACCTTGATGCCCGTCAACTCGGCGAGCGGCAGCATCTCGGCCGCACTCGAGACGACTCTCGCTTCGCTCATGCGCCGAGAGCGAAGTCGGTCGAGAACGTCTCGGGGGCCGCGACGGGCCGCATGTCGTGGACCGTCCCGGGCGTCACCGCGAAGTGCACGTTGGCGGGCGTCGCGGCGAGCCAGGTCGAGTGCGCAACAGACCCGCTCCATGGCTCCTGGCGCGCCGCGAGCATTCCGCCGATCAACTGCGCATCGCGGCGAGTCGGGTACTCCACGCCCTCATCGAGGACGAAGCCCCGCGCAGCCAGGGCAACGACGACCTCGCCCCACAGCCACAGACCGCCACCGGTCAGGACGAACGGCGCCGGGAAGGAGTCCTGCGAGTGGCGCTCGCCGCGAATCCACAGGCCGACAGCCTGCCGCGTCACGCCAGCCCGCTCGGCGATCTGCCCGCGCGTCACCAGATCGTCGACGAGCCGGCGCGGGGCGGCGCCGAGACGAGTCAACGCCTCGATCGCCGTGCCAGCCGCCGTGATGCAGTCTGCGGCCGAGAACAGCACGGTGACGGCGGTGACGCCCCAGTGCGTGGCGATGACGGCGTCCAGATCCTCCGCAACGGCGTCCTCGATCTCCTCTGCCATCTCGGGCACCTCGAAGGTGAGCTCGAACTGGCGCATGGCGTCACCATGCTCGGTCACGAGGCCTGTTGTCAATTGGAAACACAACCCTTCACCCGTCCTCGACAGCCGGCATTCACGCACGTCAGCCGTCGAGCTCGTGCCTGTTCGGGCAGTGGGCCGCTTCGCGCAGCAAGCGCCGCGCCTGACCCTCGGGGTTTCTCGGGGTGCCATCGATCCGCACCGTGCTGCCGTCAGGACCACACGGGCAGTACGCGCGGAACTTGTGCCCCTGGCGCTTCAGCCGCCACTGGCGTGACTCGAGCTCGACCATCACCTCGTAGATGGCCGGATGTACCTCGCGACGCACGTCGGACGCCGACACCCACGAAGAGGTCAACGGATCGACCTCTTGCAACAGGTGTTCGACACGCGTCCGACCCTAGCCGTCGTCGGGGGCGAATCCGGCGACGTCGGAGGCGGCGTCTCCTCGACCTTGTGGATGGCGACACGCCGTGCACAGTCAGGAGGGTGCCATGGGCGGGACGGTCGACGGGCACGGCGGGTGATCGGCGTGGTAGTGACGCGCTTCCTCTCGGCGGGCGAGGGCGGGCCGCCGGCGTCGGGTTCGTCGCCTGCGCGGCAGACGTGGAAAGTGACGTGGCTCGGGGACTTCGGGGCTCTCGTCACGGGCTGACGCGCTGCGCCGCGAAGTACCCGTCCTCGTCGAACACCACCCGGTAGGTCGCCTCGGGGTGGTGCTGGTCCGCCCACTGCACCACGGCCTCGGGCGTCTGCGGTGCGCCGCCGCCCCAGACGGTGTCGAACACCAGCCAGTCCGCGGCCGGGTTGCCCTCGTTGCCGAACCAGTACACGTCGCGCGTGTCGACGAGGTAGCTCATCAGCCCGACGTCGGTCTCCACCGAGGCGCCGGCGGGGACCTCGTCGAGCAGGCGCTGCGCCGCGACCGCGCGCGGGTTGGGCTGCCAGAACGATGGCCGCCCGATCTGCGCGAACCCCAGCTGCGGCGTCAGCGTCACCGCCGCCGTGACGCACACGGCGACGGACAGCTCCCCGGCCCGCCGCACCCACCCGCGCGGCGAGTCCGTGGCCAGTTCGATCCCGTCGAGCAGGGCGACGACGGCGATCGGCATCAGCACCGCGCTGTAGTGCCAGTCGTGCCCCCAGTAGACCGGGTCGGGCGACCAGAACCGCCAGGCGATCGTCGGCGCCATAGCGAGCATCAGCGGCGACCGGAACCCGACGAGCCCGCAAGCGAGCGCGAGCAGCGCCAGCGTCGCGAGCTTGTTGCCGTCGTCGACGAGGTGGACCACCGCCATCCACGGCTGGCGGGCGATCGCCGCGACGTCCACCCTGTCGGAGTACGCGAACTCGCCGTCGGGGTTGAGCGCCGGGAGGATCACGCGCGTGGTCAGGGCGAACCAGAGCACGCCCCACGCGGCGAGCGCGCCGCCGGTCCACAGCACCCGCCGGCCCTCGCCGCGGCCGCGCCAGGCGATGAGCCCGCCGACCACCGCCACCGTCGCCCCGAGGTCCTCCTTGATGAAGACGAGCGGCGCGACCCACAGCGCGGCGGCGAGCCAGCGGCGGTCCAGCAACGCGACGAGCGAGAGCGCGAGCAGCGGCACGGCGAACGCGATCTCGTGGAACTGGGCCACCACGGCGCCGACCATCCCGAAGCTCAGCCCGTACGCGACGCCGACGAGCGACCCGAGGAACCACCCGAGCCGCCGGACCGCGACGCGCGCGATCACCCACACCGAGAACGCCAGCAGCACGTCCTGGACCAGCAACACCGTCAGGGCGCTCGGCCAGATCCGGTAGGGGACGCCCAGCAGCACCAGCAGCGGGTGGAAGTGGTCGCCCAGCAGGTCGTACCCGGCGCCCTTGACGTCGACGATCGGCGCCTGCAGGTGGGCGTACCGGCGCGCGAGCTGCGTGAAGATGCCGAGGTCCCACGACGGCGCCACGAGCCGCCGCCACTGCGACACCGAGACGGTGGCGTAGGTCGCCAGGGCCGCGAGCGAGACGACGAGGGGGCCGGCGACGAGACGTCGCCCGGTGTCCGGTGTGCTCAGGCCTCGGCCCTGCCTTCATCGTCCTGCTCGCCGTTGGCGCGCTGGGGCTCGAGGTCCTCGAGCAGCGCGCGGATCTCGGAGCGGACGAAGTCGCGGGTGGCCACCTCGGACAGCGCGATGCGCAGCGCGGCGATCTCGCGGGCGAGGAACTCGGTGTCGGCGAGGTTCCGCTCCGCGGTCTGGCGGTCCTGCTCGGCCTGGACGCGGTCGCGGTCCGCTTGCCGGTTCTGCGCGAGCAGGATCAGGGGCGCGGCGTAGGACGCCTGGAGCGACAGCACCAGCGTCAGCGCGGTGAAGCCGAGGCTCGCCTTGTCGAACTGCAGGTTCTCGGGCGCCAGCGTGTTCCACCCGAGCCACGCGATGCAGAACACCGTCAGCCACAGGATGAACCGCGGCGTGCCGAGGAACCGCGCGATCGACTCCGAGATCTTGCCCCAGGCGTCCTGCTCCATCTGGACGCGCGGCAGGAGCGGGCGGCGGCTCTCCCGCGGCTGGTCCAGGCGGTCAGCCACGGGTAGTCCCGCCGGGCTCGTCGTCCACCTCGCGCCAGTCCTCCGGCAGCAGGTGGTCGAGCACGTCGTCCACCGACACGGCGCCGAGGAGCCGGCGGCCCTCGTCGACCACCGGCAGGACGAGGAGGTTGTACGTGGCCAGCTCGCGCGCGACGGTCAGCAGCGGGGTGTGCGTCGTCAGCAGCTGGATGTCGCTGTCGACGATCGCGCCGATCGACTCGTGCGGGGGGTGGCGCAGCATGCGCTGGAGGTGGACCACGCCGATGAAGCGGCCGGTCGGCGTCTCCAGGGGTGGGCGCACGACGAAGACGGTGGACGCGAGCGCCGGGTTGAGGTCGGTGCGGCGCACGTGGGCCAGGGCGGCGGCGATCGACGTCTCCGGCCCCAGGACCACCGGCTCGGTGGTCATCAGGCCGCCGGCGGTGTTGTCCTCGTACGTCAGCAGGCGCCGCACGTCGGCGGCCTCGTCCGGCTCCATCGCCGCCAGCAGCTGGTTCTTGGTCTCGTCGGGCAGCTCGCGTAGCAGGTCGGTGGCGTCGTCGGGCTGCATCTCCTCGAGGACGTCGGCGGCGCGGTCGATCTCCAGGCCGGCGAGGATCGCCACCTGGTCGTCCTCCGGCAGCTCCTCGAGCACGTCGGCGAGCTGTTCGTCGGACAGCGCGGCGGCGACCTGGATGCGGCGCCGTGACTCCATCTCGTGCAGCTCGTCGGCGACGTCAGCCGGCTTCATGTCCTCGTAGTGCGCCAGGAGCAGCTCGGCGCCCTGCGGCTGCCCGTGGCGGAACAGCCCCGCGACCTCGTCGAGCTCCACCGTCTGCGTGGTGCCACGGCGCCGCAGCAGGCCGCCGCCCTTGTGGCGCACCGAGAGCTTGGTCGCCAGCCAGTCGCCGTTGCGCTGGTACTCGATCGCGACGTCGTCGACCACCGCCTGGCCCGAACCGTCCGCGAGCTCCACCGGGCGTTCCAGGAGCTGGCCGACGACGAGCGTCTCGGCGGGGCGCTGCTCGAAGCGGCGCATGTTGAGCAGGCCGGTCATGAGCACCTGGCCCGCGGCGATCGAGCTGACGCGCGTGATGGGCAGGAACACGCGGCGCCGGCCGGACACCTCCACCACCAGGCCGACGGCGCGCGGCGCGCCCTTGAGCCGTTCGACGAGCACGACGTCGCGCACCCGCCCCACCTGGTCGCGGGACGGGTCGTAGACGGCGGTGCCGGCGAGGCGCGCGACGAACACCCGGGTCCCCACGGAGCTCATCTGCAGGCCCCCGGACGATCGTGCGCACAGCCGCCGATCGGCTGGTGAACGACCACGCGGGAAGCCTACGGCCCGCCGTTGCGCCTAGCAGGGCCCCGCGCCGTGGTAGAGGATCGGCGTATGAGCATGAGCAGCGCGAACCGAGTTCCCCGCGTCCCGACGCTGCCCCAGGGGGAGACGGTGGCGCAGTACGGCACCTACCTCGAGGCACAGAAGGCCGTGGACCATCTGGCCGACAACCAGTTCCCGGTGCAGACGGTGTCGATCGTCGGGTCCGACCTCAAGACCGTGGAGCGCGTGCTGCGGCGCCTGTCCTACCCGTCGGTGGCGCTCGGCGGGTTCGCGTCGGGCGCGTGGTTCGGATTGTTCGTCGGTCTGGTGTTCACGCTGTTCTCGCCGTCCGCGCTGGGCATCATGATCCCGGCGATCCTCTTCGGCGGCGCCTTCGGCCTGCTGTTCTCGATCATCACCTACTCGTTCACGCGCGGGCGCCGCGACTTCCAGTCGACCAGCCAGATCGTCGCGACGTCGTACGCCGTCATGTGCGCGTCCGAGCACGCGGGCAAGGCGCGCCAGATGCTGTCGTCCGTCGGCGGCGTGGTGTCGGGGTGGCCGGGCGTGCAGGCCACAGCCCCGACGCCGCCGTTCGGCGCGCCGCCGTCGGCCCCGGGATCCGCCTACCCGCCGCCCGGCGGGCCGGCCGGGCCGGGCTCCACCCCGCCCAACCCGACACCGCCGAACCCGACACCGCCGGCCCCGCCGTCGGCCTGACACCCCACCTAGCTCAGTTTCCTGAAGTTCCGCGCGCGATTCGCGCCCGAAACCTCAGAAGGTGCGTGAGATCAGCCCTCCCACCGCACCGCGAGCACCGGGATCGTGCTCCCGGTCGCCTCGACGACGTCGGAGATCCGGCGGGTCACCGCCTCACGGTCTGCGTCGGCGCGCGCGGTGATCAGCAGGCCGCCCGCCCCGTAGTCGGCCTCCACGTTGACCACCTGCAGGGCCAGTTGCTCGTCTGCCGTCAGCGCGTCCGCCACGCGGACGTAGTCGGAGATCGCCGGACCCGCCTGCTCGACGACGGTGTCGGCAGGCACGCCGAGCGCCTGGAGGTACGCGGCCGCGTCAGGCGCCGGTCGGCTCACGGCCTTCACGACGAGCGTCTCGCCGTCGTAGTACGCGCCGCCCCACTCGTCGGGGTGTTCGACGAAGAGCTCGTCGAGGTCGGTGGAGTACCACCCGGGTGTCGGCTCGGGAGCGGGCGGGACGGCCGTGGCGTCGCCGCCCACCGGCCAGCGCCCGATCGGCCGGCCTTCGGTCGCCGGTCCTTCGGTCGCCGGTCCGACGACAGCCGGACCCGCGGGACGGTGGACCAGGTCGACGGCCGCGGCGCCGCCGACGCCCAGTGCTGCCACGCTCACCACCACCGCGACACTCGCCCCCCAGCGGCGGGCGCGCCGCCGCCGCGCGCCGAGCGCGAGCTGGCGCGTGACGTCGAGCGACATGGGCGGAGCGGCGGCTGCGGCGCGTTCGAGCGCGCGGCGCAGGTCGTCGTCGGCCATCACAGCCCCTCTCGGTGTGCGCGCGGTGGGCGGCGAGGGCGCGCGAACCCATCGACTTCACCGCGCCGACGCTGATGCCCAGGTCCGCGGCCACCTCCGCCTCCGACAGCCCCGCGTAGTGCCGAAGCACGACGATCCGGCGCTGGCGCGGCGTCAGCGTGGCCAGCGCGCGCACCAGCTGGTCGCGGTCGTCGGCCACGGCCTGCCCTCCGCCCCCACTTGACCGGTCCGGGATGCCGTCCGGCGCGACGAGCACCTCTCGGCGCCGCCGGCGCCACGTGTCCACCCGCAGGTTCGCGAGGACCCGGCGCGCGTACGCGAGGGGCTCGCCCTCGCGCGCCCGCGACCAGGCGACGTAGGTGCGGACCAGGGGCTTCCTGTGTCAGCTCCTCGGCGCGGTGCGGGTCGCCGGTCAGCAGCCAGGCGGTGCGCAGCAGCTCGTCGGCGTGGTCGGCCATGAACGCGGCGAACTCCGCGTCGCGGTCCGGCGCGGCATGGTCGCCGGAGGCGATGACGCGGACCTCGGCGAGTTCGTCGTTCGTCTCGCTCATCGTCGCCACACCCTAGACACGCACGACGAGCCCGCGAGGTTGCCTCCGGTCTCGATCGGCGACGCAGTCAGGCCTCGTCGACCCGTCCGATCGCCTCGCCCTGCCGCGCGGTGCCGTCCTCGGGCACCAGCACCCGCAGGACGCCGCTCGCGGGCGCGACGACCTCCGCATCCACCTTGTCGACCTGCACCTCGGCGACCAGCTGCCCGGCGCCGACGGACTCGCCGTCGGCGACGAACCACCGTGTGACGAGGCCCTCGGCATCGGGCCGCTGCGTCGACAGCGGCGGGAAGAGCACGTCGGTCATGCGGTGAGCACCCGCCGGCAGGCGGCCTCGATGCGGTCGGGTCCGGGGAGCACCACCTGCTCCAGGGGCCGCGAGTACGGCACCGGTGTGTCCGGGTTGGCCACCCGGACCGGCGCCGCGTGGAACAGGCCGGGGTCGACGTCGGTGACGGTCGACACCACCTCACCCGACAGCCCGAAGGACTGGTAGTCCTCGTCGACCACGACCAGCCTCCCGGTCTTGGCGACGGTGGCGAGGATCGCCTTGCGGTCCAGCGGGACCAGGCTGCGCAGGTCGAGCACCTCGACGGAGACGCCCTCCGCGGCCATCCGCTCCGCGACGTCGAGCGCGTGGTGCACCGACTTGGAGATGGTGACCACGCTGACGTCGCTGCCCTCGCGCGCCACCGCGGCCTCGCCGATCGGCACGGTGTACGCCTCCTCGGGCACGTCCGCGACCGCGCGGTCGTTGCGGGCCATCCATGCCAGGCCCATGACGCCCTTGTGGAACATGTAGACCACCGGGCCGTCGTCGCGGATCGCCGAGGCCATCAGGCCCTTGGCGTCGTACGGGTTGGACGGCGCGACCACCTTCATGCCGGGCAGGTGCGCGAAGCTGCCCCACAGGCACTGCGAGTGCTGGGCCGCGTCGCTGTACCCGCCGCCGACCGCCGTCGTCAGCACCATCGGCACCGTGACGTTGCCGCCGGACTCGTAGTGGATCTTCGCCATGTGGTTGTAGATCTGGTCGAGGCAGACGCCCATGAAGTCGGCGAACATCAGCTCGACGACCGGCCGCATGCCCTCGACCGCCGCGCCGATCCCCAGCCCGATGAACGCCGTCTCCGAGATCGGCGTGTCGATCACCCGCTGTGGCCCGAACTCGTCGAGCAGCCCCGTGGTGGCGCCGAAGATGCCGCCGTATGCGCCGACGTCCTCCCCGAGGTACACGACCGACGGGTCGGTCCGCATTTCCAGCGCGATCGCCTCCGCGACCGCCTTCGCGGTGGTCAGCCGGTGCGTGCCGTGCGGGACGGTCGCCAGGGGCTCTTGCGTCGTGGTCATCGTTCCTCCTCACGCCAACACGTAGGACTGTGCCTGCGCCGGGTCCGGCAGCGGGGCGGCCTTGGCCGCCGCGATCGCGGACTCGACCCGGTCGGTCGCCTCACGGGCGATGTCGTCGGCCTCGCCCGCGCCGAGCACCCCGTCGGCCTCGAGCGTGGCGCGGTACGTGGGCAGCGGGTCCCGGCCGGGAACCCCGTCCAGGTCGGTTCGGTACCCCTGCGCGTCGCCCTCGAAGTGGCCCCACAGCCGCAGCGTGTGGACCTCGATGAGGGAGGGCCCGCCGCCGGCGCGGGCACGCGCGACCGCCTCTCCCGCGGCCGCGTACACCGCCTCGACCGCGTTGTCCTCGACCCGCGCGCCCGGGATGCCGTAGGCCGCGCCCCGGTCGGCGTTGGAGGGCACGCTCGTCGACGCGGAGCGCGGCACGGAGATGCCCCAGTCGTTGTCCTCGACGACGAACACCACGGGGAGCTTCCACAGCGCGGCCAGGTTGAGCGACTCGTGGAACGCGCCCTGGTTCGCGGCGCCCTCGCCGGTGACCGCGACCGCGATCTGGTCCGAGCCGCGCCGCTGGAAGGCGAACGCCTGGCCGAGCGCCGGTGGGTAGCCCTCCGCGATGATGCCGGAGCAGGAGAAGTGCGTGGCAGGGTCGAACAGGTGCATGTGCCCGCCGCGGCCGCGCCCGAGCCCAGTTTCGCGACCGAAGATCTCGGCGGTCATCGCGACCATGTCGACACCGTGGGCGATCGCCAGGTGGTGCGGCCGGTGGGTGGCGGTCACCGCGTCGTCGGCCGTCAGGTGGGCGCAGATGCCGGCAGCGACCGGTTCCTGCCCGGCCGACAGGTGCATCTCACCCGGCACCAGCCCCTTGCCGATGTCGAAGCCCGGCCCCTTGTCGGCGTAGTAGTCGCGCCTGATGGCCTCCTCGTACGTGCGGATGAGCACCATCGTGCGGTACAGCTCGCGGCGGACGGACGGGTCCAGGCCCGTGGCGCCCCGCGTCGGTGTGGTCGTCGTCATGTCACGCGCCTCCCTCGACGTCGCTGTCGTGATCCCCAGCGTGCGCCGGCGCGTCGTCGCAGGCCAGCGCGACGTGTTCAGATGGTGACAATCGGTCGCGACACCAGGGCGAGCCCGTGCGCCGCGCGCCGCAGCGCGTCGCCCCGGCCGAGCACACCCGGGAGCCGGCGGGTCGGCACGGACACCGCGACGGCCGCCGGTGGCGTGGCCGCCGGCACGACGACGGCAACGCAGGCGGTGCCCAGCGCGTACTCCTCGCGGTCCAGGGCGTACGACGAGCCCGCGTCCAGCTGCCGCAGCAGGACCCTCGGGTCCGTGACTGTGTGGGGCGTCAGGTCGGCGAGGCCGTGGCGGTGGAGGTAGTCCCGGCGGTCGCCGGCCGGAAGGGCGGACAGGACCGCCTTTCCCACGGCCGTCGCGTGCCCGGCGTCCTCGAAGCCCACCCAGAGGTCGACGCACGGAGTCATCGCCGAGTCGACCACCTCCGCCAGCCGGATCTCCCCGTCCGACAGCACCGACAGGTACGCGGCGGCCGACAGCTCGTCGCGCAGCCCGGCGAGGATCTCGCGCCTCCGGACCGCGGCCGCGGCGGTCTGCGCCGGCCCTCCGACGAGCGCCGACACCCGGTCGCCCAGCGTGTACCCGACGCCGTCGACGCGGACGAGGTAGCCCTCGTGCACCAGCGTGCGGAGCAGGTGGTAGGTGGTGGCCAGGGGCAGGCCGACCCGCCGCGCGAGCACCTTGGCCGGCAGCGGCCGACCGGCATCGCCGACGGCGTCGAGCAGGTGCAACGCGCGCCGGACCGAGACGATGAGCGTGGGTTCCTGCGTCATCGCGGGCCTCCGCGACGAGGGTAACGCCGCCTCCGCGAGGCCGCCCGCGGTGAGGCCGGCCTACCCGTTCGGCCAGGTGGCCAGGAGGTCCTCCAGCTCGGCGCGGTGGGGCGCGACGACCTCGCGCCTCGCGTCGACCCCGATCTGCCCGACGACCGCACGCGCCGGCGCGTTGCACCGCTGCTCGGCCACGGCCATGTCCCGATCGCGAGCACGGCCAGCAGCGTGACCACGTGCCACGGCGCGAGGCGCATGACTCGATGGTGCCAGCGCCGGGCCGGCCACGCGACGGGTCGCGGAGCGCATGTCCGGGCTCTGCGGGTGGACTTCGGGTCGCCCGGCGGACCGAAGTCCACCCAATCCGGGGGGGCACGTTCGGAGCGGTCGCCGGTGGCGGGGCTTCGCACCCGCTCGCGCATGCCGAAGGCCCGGCGCATCACGGGCTGAGGCCCACGGTGGGCCGTGGAGCCCGGAGCTCAGCCCTCGCGCAGCGCCGCCATCCAGGCCTCGACCTCGGCGGGATCGCGGGGGAGGGCGCTGGTCAGCAGGCGCGCGCCGTCCTGCGTCACCACCACGTCGTCCTCGATCCGCACGCCGATGCCGCGGTACTCCTCCGGGACCAGCAGGTCGTCGGCCTTGAAGTAGAGGCCGGGCTCGACGGTGAACACCATGCCCGGCTCGAGCACCTTGTCGAGGAACATCTCCGCGCGGGCCTGCGCGCAGTCGTGGACGTCGAGGCCCAGGTAGTGGCTGGTGCCGTGCACCATCCACCGGCGGTGGTACTGCACCTCGTCGTCCAGCGACTCCTCGGCGCTGACCGGCAGCAGGCCCCACTCGGCGACGCGCGCCGCGATCACCTTCATCGCCGCGCCGTGCACCTCACGGAACCGGATCCCCGGCCGGATCGCGGCGATCGCGGCGTCCGCCGCGTCGAGCACCGCCTGGTAGACGCGGCGCTGCACCTCGGTATAGGTGCCGTCGACGGGCAGGGTCCGCGTGACGTCGGCGGTGTAGAGCGAGTCGACCTCCACGCCGGCGTCCAGGAGCAGGAGGTCGCCGTCGCGCACGGTGCCGTCGTTGTCCGTCCAGTGCAGGGTCGTCGCGTGCTCGCCGGATGCGGCGATCGTGTGGTAGCCGACGTCGTTGCCCTCCTGGCGGGCGTGGCCGAGGAACGCGCCCTCGACGACGCGCTCGCCGCGGCGGTGCTCCATTGCTTCGGGCAGCGCGCGCACCACCTTCTCGAAGCCGGCGATCGTCACGTCGACCGCGAGCTGCAGCTGCTCCAGCTCCCACGCGTCCTTGACGAGCCGGATCTCGGAGAGCGCCTCGGCCAGCCGTTCGTCGACCCGCCCCGCGGCCTCGTCGGCCCGGATCTGCCCGACGACCTCGTCGACCGCCTCGTCGACGTCGCCGACCAGCAGGATCTGCACGCCGTCGGCGCCGACGTCCTTGGCGAGCGCGTCACGCAGGTCGTCCAGGTGCGCGGTCGTCAGGCCGGTCAGCTCGGCGACGTCGTCGAGCGCGGGCCGGGCACCCACCCAGAACTCGCCGTGCGCGGAGTCGGCGAAGAACTCCTCGGTGTCGCGGCCCGCCGGCGGGCGCAGGTACAGCACGGCCTTGTGGTTCGAGCCGCCGTCGCCCGTGCCCTCGTCGACCGGGTGGAGCACCAGCACCGCCTCCGGCTCCTGCTCCATGCCCAGGCCGGTGAGGTGGGCGAACGCCGCGTGCGGGCGGAAGCGGAAGTCGGTGTCGTTGGAGCGCACCTTGGGGCGCCCGGCGGGCACGACGAGCCGGCGGCCGGGGAACTCCTGCGAGAGGCGTGCACGCCGCTGCGCGGCGAAGTCGGCGACCGGTGCCCGCGTGACTCCGAGATCGGGCCGCGGCCCCCAGCCGGACGTCACGAACTCGAGGAACCGCTTCGAGGTGGGCCGCACGGAGCGGCGGTCGCCGCGCGCGGCGAGGGGCTGGGGGTCGTCGGTCACCCGGCCATCCTCCCACTCGGGCCGCAGGCGCCTCGCCCCCCGTCCCCCCGGTCGCCACGCCCCCCACCAACTCGTCCCCCCTCGCCGAGTGCCACCGAACCTCGCCGAGTGCCACCGAAACGTGCCCACTTCCACCGATACTTCGGGCGCACTCGGCGGGTTTCGGGTGCACTCGGCGTTTCGTGTGCGGGACCGGCGGCGCCACCGGCCACGTTACGGTTCACGCGTGCGCATCGACCTGCACACCCACTCGTCGGCCTCGGACGGCACGCAGCCGCCCGCCGAGCTCGTGGCGGCCGCGGCAGCCGCCGGGCTCGACGTCGTCGCGCTGACCGACCACGACACCACCGCCGGCTGGGCGGAGGCCGCCGACGCGGCGCGCCGGGAGGGCATCGCGCTGGTGCGCGGCACGGAGGTGTCGGCGCGCGCGGGCGGCGTGTCGGTGCACGTGCTCAGCTACCTGCAGGACCCGGCGTACCCGGCGCTGGCCGACGAGCTCGCGCGGGTGGTCGACGCGCGGGTGCACCGCGCGGAGCGGATCGTCGCCGCCCTCGCGCGCGACGTCCCGATCACGTGGGAGCAGGTCGTGGCACAGGCCGGCGACGCGGCAGCCGTCGGGCGCCCGCACATCGCCGACGTGCTCGTCGCGAACGGCGTGGTGCCCGACCGGGACGCCGCCTTCGTCGGGCTGCTCCACTCGCGCGGGCGTTACTACGTGCCCTACTACGCCCCCGAGGCGGCGACCGCGGTGCGCCTGATCCGCGCCGCGGGCGGCGTCCCGGTGTTCGCGCACCCGGGCGCGGACGGTCGGGGGCGCATCGTGCCCGACGAGGTGTTCGACGAGCTCGCCGACGCCGGGCTGGCCGGGCTCGAGGTGCGTCACCGCGACCACGACGAGGCGCAGCGCGCCCGCCTGGCGGCGATCGCGGAACGGCTCGGGCTGCTGGTCACGGGGTCGAGCGACTACCACGGCGCCGGCAAGCTCAACCGGCTCGGGGAGAATCTCACCGAGCCCGACGTGCTGGCGCAGATCGAGCGGGAGGGGACGGTCGAGGTGATCCGCCCGTGATCGACTGGCGCCTGCTGGCCTCGGTGTTCGTCACGTTGTTCGTCATCATGGACCCGCCGGGAACCGTGCCGATCTTCCTCGCGCTGACCCGGACGATGACGGCACCGCAGCGTCGCCGCGCGGCCTGGCAGGCGATCGCGGTGGCGTTCGGCGTGATCGTCGGCTTCGCGCTCTTCGGCCAGCAGCTGCTGTCGTACCTGCATGTCTCGCTGCCCGCGCTCCAGGCCGCCGGCGGCCTGCTGCTGCTCCTCGTCGCGATGCAGCTGCTGACCGGCGCCTCCGACAAGCCCCCGGCGGACGACGTCGCGGCGGGCAACGTCGCGATGGTGCCGCTCGGCACGCCGTTGCTGGCCGGGCCGGGCGCCATCGTGGCGACCATGGTGTTCGTCCAGCAGTCGACCGATGCGTCCGACTGGATCGCGCTGGCGATCGGCATCGTGCTGGTGCACGTGTGCCTGTGGGTGGCGATGCGGTTCGCGTCGGGGGTGCACCGCGTGCTGGGCGACTCCGGCACGCTGCTCGTCAGCCGCATCGCGGGCCTGTTGCTCGCGGCGATCGCCGCGCAGCTGCTCGCCGACGCCATCCTGACGTTCGCCCGCCAGGTGTAGTTGCCTCATTCGCCGAGTGCACCCGAAACCGACCGAGTGCACCCGAAGTTACGGTGGCGCTCGACAGGTTTCGGGTGCACTCGGCGAAGAGGGGTACTCCGACGGACGGCCGGCGGCCCGGGTGGGCGGTGAGAGGGAGGGGTTGCTCCGACGGGGGGATGGTGCCGCCCCCGGGCGGGCGTGACCGATGGGGCCGGGGACGTGAGGGGAGGGGTTACTCCGACGGCGTGGCGGCGGAGTCGGTGGTGGCCGCTGAGCTGCTCCCGCCGCGGCGGCGGCGCCGACGGCGACGGGTGGGGTCGCCCGTTCGCTCCGTGGTGGCCGCGCCCGACGAAGCCACCGCGCCCGACGACGACGCAGTGCCGGACGTGGCGACGGCCGCGCCCGACGACGACGCAGCGGCCGACGACGACGCAGTGCCCGACGAGGCCGCGGTGGCCGGTGCCGCCGATGAGTCGCCGGTTCGCCGCGCGGGCTCGGTCGACCGTGCGGGACGCGTGGGCTCGTCGTGCGCCCGGCCGCCCTCGCCGCCGCGACCCTTGCCGCCGCGACGGTTGCGGTTGCGCCCGCCGTCGGACCGCTCGCCCCGGCCACGACCCGAGTCGCCGCCTCGGCCGCCACCGTGTCCGCTGCCCTGTCCGCTGCCACCGCCGGGACGCCCGGTGCGCTTGCCGGTCTCGCCGAGGTCCTCGAGCTCCTCGGCCGCCAGCCCCGCGCGCGTGCGCTGGGACTCGGGCAGGCGCCCGGTGATCCCCTCGGGGATCTCCAGGTCCGTGTGGATGTGCGCCGACGAGGAGTACGTCTCCACGGGCTCGGGGATCCCGAGCTCGAGCGCCTTGTCGATGAGGCCCCAGCGCGGCATGTCGTCCCAGTCGACGAACGTCACCGCGGTGCCCTTGGCGCCCGCACGGCCGGTGCGGCCCGTGCGGTGGAGGTACATCTTCTCGTCCTCGGGGCACTGGTAGTTGATGACGTGCGTGACGTCCTCGACGTCGATGCCGCGCGCGGCGACGTCGGTCGCGACGAGCACGTCGACCTTGCCGTGGCGGAACGCGCGGAGCGCCTGCTCGCGTGCGCCCTGGCCGAGGTCCCCGTGGATCGCGCCGGCGGCGAAGCCGCGCTCGACGAGCTCGTCGGCCACCTTGGCGGCGGTGCGCTTGGTCCGCGCGAAGACGATGGTCAGTCCGCGGCCGCGCGCCTGGAGGATGCGGGCGAGCAGCTCCACCTTGTCGAGCGCGTGCGCGCGGTAGGCGACCTGGGTGATGTTCTTCACCGTCTGGCCGCCGTCGTCGGGGTCGGAGGCGCGGATGTGCGTCGGCTGCGTCATGTAGCGGCGCGCCATCGCGACGACCGCGCCGGGCATCGTCGCGGAGAACAGCATGGTGTGGCGGCTGGCCGGCGTGGCGCCGAGGAGCCGCTCGACGTCGGGGAGGAAGCCGAGGTCGAGCATCTCGTCGGCCTCGTCGAGCACCACGGTGCGGGCGTGCGCCAGGATCAGCGCGCGCTGGTTGAGCAGGTCGATCATGCGCCCGGGCGTCCCGACGACGACCTCGCCGCCGCGGGCGAGGGCCTCGACCTGCGGCTCGTACGCGCGCCCGCCGTACACCTGCACGATGCGCACGCGCCGCGTGGCGGCGGCCATCGCCAGGTCGCCGGCCACCTGCACGGCGAGCTCGCGCGTGGGGACGACGACGAGCGCCTGCGGCTTGCCGGGCGCGGGGAGGTCGTCGTACCCGGGCTCGCCGGGGGCGACGACGTGCTCGAGGAGCGGGATGCCGAAGCCGAGGGTCTTGCCGGTGCCGGTCTTGGCCTGGCCGATGATGTCGTGCCTCGCCAGGGCGACCGGGAGGGTCATCGCCTGGATGGGGAACGGGTTGACGATGTTGTGGCGCGCCAGCGCGGCGACGGTCTCGGGACGGATCTCGAAGTCGGCGAACGACGCGTCGACGGCCTGGACGGAGTGATGCGCGCGGGAGGCGGCGCCGACGGGGGTCGGCACGGCGTCCGCCGCGGTGTGGAGCTCGATGGTGCTGGTCTGGTCGGAGGTGGTCACGCAGGACCCTTCGGTGCGGCGTGGCGGCGCTCGGGGGCGGCTGGGACGCCGGCCGCTCGCGCGAACCCGTCACCAGCCGCGGCGTCGTCGCCATGCGGATGGGCCGGCAGCCGATCGTGAACGTCGTCTCGCACGGAGCGCCCCCGAGTGGGAGCGGTGCGAGGTGCCCATCAGGGCGAAGAGGCTGGACGACCGGGCAACCGATGTACGTCGGGAGTCTACCGGACGGTCGTCGGACGACCGGGGGTGAACCGCCGCACGGAGCTCCTGGTGAGCGGGCCGGCGTCCCCTCGGGGCGCCTCGGAGCCTCGCCGGGGCTACCATCGCCGGATGGCTCTGGCTCCCGAGGTCGATCGCACCGGTTCCGACCTGGAGGCGACGATCGAGCTCCTCGGGTTCGCGGCGCAGGTGGAGCACACGCAGTTCACCCGGCTGGCGGCCTACTCGCGCGTCGCGCCCGGGACGACGCAGCGGCTCGCGCTCGCGCGCACTGCCGCGCAGCGTGTCGAGGCGTGTGACCAGCTCCTGGTGCGGATCGGCGAGATCGGCGGTGAACCGGAGGCCGCGATGGCGGCATGGACGCACGTGTTCGACGGGTTCGACGCCCGCACGGCGTCGACCTCGTGGGCCGAGCGGCTGCTGGTCCCGTATCTCGGCTACGGCGTGGCCGACGACTTCTGCCGCCTGGCGGCCGACGGGCTCGACGAGGGCTCCCGCGCGCTGGTCCACGGGGCGCTGGACGCGGCCCCGAACGCCGACCTGGCGGTGGGCGAGCTCGACGATGCCTGTGCGCACGACCACGTGCTGACCTCGCGGCTCGCGCTGTGGGGGCGCCGGCTCGTCGGCGAGGCGCTGACCGTGGTGCAGTCGGTGCTCGAGCAGAAGCCGGCGATGGAGCGGCTGGCCGGGGTCGGTCGCGGCGCGCTCTTCGGCAAGCTCACGGCCGAGCACGCGCGCCGGATGGACCGGCTGCGGCTGACCGCCTGAGGGCGGCCGGCACCTCGCGGCTGACGCTGACCGACTGGCGGCGACGCGGACCGGCCGGCGCGCCCTGCGGCTTAGAGCGACCCGAACCCGACGGGGGCCTTGGCCTCCGCGCCGATCTGCACGTACCCGATGCCCGCGGTGGGCACGATGACCCGTCGCCCGTGGTCGTCCACCAGCTCGAGCGCCGGCTTGCCGGCCAGCGCCGCCGCGACCGCCGCCGCGACCTCGTCGGCGGACTGCTCCGACTCGAGGGTGATCTCGCGGGGCAGGTCCCGCACGCCGATCGTGATCTCCACGGCCCTGGCCTCCTGTCGTGAACCGGTGGGTCGATCCTAGGTCGTCGGACGAGCGGTCCCGGCGCCGCGTTCGACGAGCCCGGCGATGCCCGCCCACGCGAGCCGGGTGACGAGCTCGGCCGTGTGCGCGGAGCTGGGCTCGCCGCGCCGCATCCGGAACACGGCCGCGCCGGCGGCGGCGGACACCAGCGCCGTGGCGACGGCCTCCGCGTCGGCGTCGGGCAAGCCGGCGATGTGGGCGAGCACGCCGGCGACCCGCAGCACCGCCTGCCGCGACGCGTGGTCCACGCGGTCGCGCACGTCGGGGTCGTGCGTGACGTCCGACTCGAAGAGCAGCGTCGAGCTCTCGCCCGCGGCGTCCACGTAGGCGATGTAGGCGGAGACGACCGCGGCGACGACGTCGTGGCCGCTGTCGACGGTCCCGTCGACGACCGGCCGGACGGCCCGGTCGATCGCCGCCAGGAGCTCCTCACCCGCCTCGTCGACGATCGCGAGGTAGAGGTCGAGCTTCGACGGGAAGTGGCGGTAGAGGACGGGCTTGGTCACCCGGGCCTGCTCCGCGATGTCGTCCATCGCGACGTGGTGGTAGCCCTGGGCGGCGAACAGGCGGCGACCGACGGCGAGCAGCTGGGCGCGCCGCTGCGCCCGGCCCAGGCGCGCGCCGGGCTCGACGACGTCACCCGGCGTCTCGGCCACGTCACCCGGCGTCTCGGCCACGCGCCGATGCTAACGAGCGCCACCGACGCGCGCGGCCGGGATTCCGGGGGCACGCACGCCGGAGGGCCACCGCAGCGTCGGTGCCCCGTGGTGAGATCGGTGTCGTGCCCACCTCCCCGCTGCTGTCCAGGCCCCGCCTGGCCGCCGTGCCGCGCAACGGCCCCGGCGCGCCGGTCGGGCTCGACGACGGGCAGCGCGCCGCGGTCGAGGCCGTCGCCGCCGGTGACGACCACGCGCTGCTGGTCCTCGGCGCGCCGGGCACGGGCAAGACGACCGTCGCGCTGGAGGCGGCCGTCGCCGCCGGCGAGGCGGGGTTGGAGCCCGACGAGGTGCTGGTGCTCACCGCCGGGCGCCGGCTCGCGGCCGACCTGCGGGACCGGCTCGCCGCGCGCTGGCCGCGGACCGCGGGACGGCCGATGGTGCAGACGGCCGCCGCCGCGGCGTTCTCGGTGCTCCGGACCAGGGACGCCGCGCTCGGTGAGCCGCCGCCGGTGCTGGTCTCCGGGCCGGACCAGGACCGGGTGCTCGCCGAGCTGCTCGCGGGCCACGCCGCGGGTGAGGGTGTGCCGGTCGCCTGGCCGGCCGGCGTGCGGCCGGAGGCGCTCGGGCTGCGTGCCTTCCGCGACGAGTTGCGGGACCTTCTGATGCGCGCCGCGGAACGCGGGCTGTCGCCCGACGAGCTGGAGCGGCTCGGCCGCGAACGTGGCCGGGACGCGTGGGTGGCCGCGGCGGGGCTGTACCGCGAGTACCTCGACGTCACGGCGCTGAGCACCGGCACACCCGACCTGGGTCGTCGGCTCGACCCGGCGGTGGTGGTCGACGAGGCCGCGGCGGCGTTGGTCGCCTGGGAGGACGAGGTGCCGCGCACGCCGCGCCCGTCCTGGCGGCTCGTCGTGGTCGACGACCACCAGGAGTCGACGGCGGCGACGGCCCGCCTGCTGCGCGTGCTGGCCGACGACGGCGCCCGCCTGCTGCTCCTCGCCGACCCCGATGCCGCGGTGCAGACGTTCCGCGGCG
>CAZBIO010000324.1:0-12531 GCA_964491965.1 uncultured Cellulomonas sp. | reverse complement strand
GTCGGCATCGGCCGACCAGGTTCCGCAAGGAGCGTTGTCATACGAACAACCGTACGAGCCACCACTGACAAGGCCTCCGCGACCAGCTCAAACACTGGTCGAACGCCAGTCGGGAACACGACCTCGTCGGACGCCTAGCTGGTAAGTCCACTCCCGTCGAGCGCCGTGTGCGAGTCCGCCGCGAGGACTCGGCGCGCGTCGACGAGACGGGCGGAGCACTCGTCAGAGCGTCGCCTTCCCCAGGCAACGGGAACGGTCGAGCGCCGTGGTCATCGGGAACGGTCAGGCGCCCGCGATCCACGCGAAGCGATCAGGCCTCTGGCTCGGTGGGCTCGGCAGGCTTGGTGGGCTCGTCCGGCTGGCTGGGCTCCGTCGGCTCGGCCGCCTTGCCGCGCCGCGTCACCTTGCGCGCGGTGCCCTCGACGGCGTCCCGGACCTCCTCGGCCTTCTCGGCGGCGGCCCCCCGCACCTCGGCGACCCTCTCCTCGACGGCCTCTCGCACGCCCTCGGCCTTCTCCTGGGCCTTGTGCGCCGCCTCGCGGCTCTTCGCCACGGCGGTGCCGGCCGCCTCGCCGACCGCGTCCGCCGCGTCGCCCACCGCGTCGCTGAACCCGTGGCCATCGTGCGGGCGGGTGGCGAGGGAGTCGGCGCCGGTCGGGTCCGTGGGCTCCCACGGCTCGGCCCACGGGTCCACCGTCGAGCGCGACTTGTACCAGGCGGCGCCGGCCGCACCGGCGGCGGCGATGGCGGCGATGACGAAGAACGCCTTCGCGGCGGCGTGGCTCTTCTTCTCCTCCGCGGAGTCCGCCGCGACCGCGGCGGCAGCGCCGACGGCCCCGGCCTTCGTGGCGATCGAGTCGGCCGCGGTGTCCGCCGCATGCGCGGCCTTGTCGGCGGCCTCGTTGAAGGCGGCCACCAGCTTGGGCAGGAGCTCGTCGACCAGCTTGTCGTGTGCGGTGTCGATCACCGGACCGGCCTTCTCGGCGGCGCGCTCCACCTTCGGGGCGGCGGCCTTCACGCTCTCCTGGTAGGCGTGCTCCAGACGGGGACCGAGCCAGGCGACGAACGCCTCGACCTTGGGCGCGCCCCAGTCTTTGGCGTGAGTGGCCGCGTCGGCCAGCGCGGCGCCCACCTCGGTGGCCTGCGTCTTGAGCTTCTCGGTGTCGATGTCGTTGACGTTGTGGCGCATCGCGAACCCCCGGCTCCGATCGAACTGTGTGGCCCACTCTGCCACTGCGACGGTCCCGCCGCAGGGCCTTAGCGCCCCGTGCGAGACTGTGCGCATGTTCGCCACCCTGCACACGAACGCCGGTGACATCCGCGTCGAGCTGCTCCCCAACCACGCGCCGCGCACCGTCGAGAACTTCGTCGGGCTCGCCACCGGACAGCGTGAGTGGGCCGACCCGCGCACCGGGCAGAAGCAGTCGACGCCCCTGTACGACGGCGTGATCTTCCACCGCGTCATCTCCGGCTTCATGATCCAGGGCGGCGACCCGCTGGGCACCGGCACGGGCGGCCCGGGCTACCAGTTCGACGACGAGATCCACCCGGAGCTGGCGTTCTCGCAGCCGTACCTGCTCGCGATGGCCAACGCCGGCAAGCGCCCGGACCGCATCACCGGCAAGCTGTCCGGCACCAACGGCTCCCAGTTCTTCATCACGGTCGCCGCGACGCCGTGGCTCAACGGCAAGCACACGATCTTCGGCCGCGTGGCCGACGACGACAGCAAGGCGGTGGTCGACGCGATCGCGACGACGCCCACCCGCGGGGGCGACCGCCCGGTCGACGACGTCGTCATCTCGTCCATCACCGTCGAGGACTGACGATCTCCGCCCCGACCCCCGCCTGGTCGCCGGAGGCCTCCGCGCCTCCGGTGTGCCCGCGCCACCCGGACCGCGTCTCCTACGTTCGCTGCCAGCGCTGCGGGCGGCCGGTCTGCCCGGACTGCCAGCGGCCGGCGCCGGTCGGCGTGCAGTGCGTCGACTGCGTCGCCGCCGCGGCGCGGGCCACCCGGCCGACGCACACGGTGTTCGGCGGGCGGGTCCGCGGCGGCCGGCCGGTGGTGACGCTGGGGATCATCGCGTTGTGCGCGCTCTCCTACGTGCTCCAGCTGACCGTGCCGGGGTGGACGCAGCGGTGGTGGTTCGTCCCCGTCGCCGGGTCCGTGGAGCCGTGGCGCTTCCTCACGGCCGCGTTCCTGCACTCCCCCGGGTCGCTGTTCCACATCGTCTTCAACATGCTCGCTCTGTGGATGACCGGGCCGTACCTCGAGGCGGCGCTCGGCCGCGCGCGCTACGTGACGCTGTACCTGGTGTCCGCCCTGGGCGGCTCGGTGGGCGCGCTGGTGCTCGCACCGCTGACGCACGCGTGGGGGACGCCGATGGTCGGCGCGTCGGGCGCGGTGTTCGGTCTGTTCGGCGCGGTGCTCGTCGTGCTGCGGCGCCTGGGCCGGGACGCCGGCGGGATCGTCGGCGTGATCGTGCTGAACGTGGTGCTGAGCTTCGTGCTGCCGGGCATCGCCTGGCAGGCGCACCTCGGCGGGCTCGTCGTCGGCGCGGCCCTCGGCGCGGCGTTCGCCTACGCACCCAAGGGGCGCCAGCAGGTGGTGTCGGCCGTCGCGGGCGTCGCGGCGGCGGTGGTGCTCGTCGGCGCGGTCGTGCTCACCTACTCGGCGAACGGCCTCCTCTGACGCCGACCGGGTGAATCACACCGGTGTGATTATCCACAGGGTTGTCCACGCCTGGGGAAGATGGGCCGGTCAGCGCCACCGCATCGTCATGACGAACCCGGCCATGATGAAGCCGAGGCCGATGGCGAGGTTCCACTGGCCGACGCCGGGGATGGGGAACTCCGACCGCGACAGGTACGTCACCACCACCCAGGCGAGGCCGAACACCATGAGGCCCACCATGACGGGGACGAACCAGCGGGGGTTCGGCTTCTTCGCCGCGGCCTTGGTGGGAGGGGCGACGTAGGTGGCCTTCTTGCGGGACCGAGACTCCGGCACGTCCGTGCTCTCCTTGGCAGACGACGCCGCGGCCTGCCCAGGGGGGTCCGGGGCCCAACAGGATCCGGGCGTAACGTCCCTTAGCCTAGACGGAACGTCCGGCGGCCCCGCGCGCCGGCCCTGGCCCGGGAGCCCAAGGTGAGCGAGCATCCGCACGCCGAGCGCCACCACCTGCTCAATCGTGGCCGGCTCTCGGTGGCGGTGGTGCTCATGCTCGCCACCGCGCTGTTCGTCATCTCCGCGCGCGAGGCGCGCGACCCCGGCACCCGCCACCCCCAGAACCTCGGCCAGCTGATCGAGGCGGAGTCGCAGCGGGTCCAGCGGCTGACGACGCAGGTCGACGAGCTGGGCGCCGAGGTGGAGCGGCTCACCGCGGAGAACGCCGGGCCGGTGGACACGTCCCTCGACTCCGTCCCCAGCGGCTTCGCGGTGGAGTCGGGTGCGGCGCCGGTCACCGGGCCCGGGCTCGTCGTGCGGCTGGACGACGCGCCCGCGGACCAGGCGGTCGCCGGCGCCAGCCTGGACGACCTGGTGGTGCACCAGCAGGACATCCAGGCGGTGATGAACGCGCTGTGGGCCGGCGGCGCCGAGGCGATGGGGCTGCAGGACCAGCGCGTGGTCGCGACGAGCGCAGTCCGCTGCGTCGGCAACGTGCTGCGGCTCCACGGCCGCGTGTACTCCCCGCCCTACGAGGTGCGGGCGATCGGCGACCCGGCGGCGCTGCGCGCGGCACTCGACGCCTCGGCGGCGGTGCGTGCCTACGTGCGCGACGTCGGCCGGGTGGGCCTCGGGTGGGAGGTGGTCGACGAGCCGACGATCGAGTTGCCGGCGTACGCGGCCACCGAGCTGGGGCACGCGCAGGTGCCCGAGGGCGTCGAGGTGCTGCCCGGGCTGGCGGCGGGCGCGGACGAGGCGGCGGGCGCCGCCGGGTCGGACCGCGCCGCCGGTACTTCCGGCACGGAGGGTGGCCGGTGACGTCTGCGGTGTGGACTCGGCGGCCCTCGCGCGCCGCCCGCGTCGGCTACGGCGCGCTCGGCGTGGTGGGCGAGCTGCTCATCACGTTCGGCCTGCTCATCGTCGCCTTCCTCGCGTGGCAGCTGTGGTGGACGGACGTCGTCGCCGACCGGCAGCAGGCGGACGTGGTCTCCGGTCTGACCTGGGCGGTCGCCGCGGACGACGAGCCCGGGCCGTCCGGTGGCGTGCGACCGACGAGCGGCCCGGCGGTCGCCACCCCACGGCACGACGAGCCGCCCGCCGAGACGGCACCGGCGCACGCGACGACCTTCGCGACGCTCCAGGTGCCGCGGTGGGCGGGCGAGCCGGCGCGCCCCATCAGCGAGGGCACCGACAAGAGGACCGTGCTCGACGTGCTGGGCGTCGGCCACTACGAGGGCACGGCGATGCCCGGCGAGATGGGAAACTTCGCGATCGCGGGCCACCGCACGACGTACGGCAAGCCGTTCAACCGGATCGAGGAGCTCCAGGTCGGCGACCCGCTCGTCGTCCAGACGGAGCACGCCTGGTACGTGTACCGCGTGACGTCCACCGAGGTGGTCACTCCGTCGAACGTCGGCGTCATCGCGCCCGTGCCCGGCCGGCCGAGCGAGCAGCCGACGGCCCGCACCATCACCCTGACCACGTGCCATCCGATGTTCTCCGCCCGGCAGCGCTACATCGTGCACGGTGAGCTCGACTACTGGGCGCCCGTGGACGGGACCTCCGTTCCGGCCGAGCTCGTCGCATCATGAGGGGGAGGTTCTGATGTACGGATGGCTGTGGCGGCACCTGCCCGGGCCGCTCGTCGTGCGCGTGCTGCTGGCGGCGGCGCTCGTCGCGGCCGTGCTCGCGGCGTGCTTCGTCTGGCTGTTCCCGGCGGTCGCCCCGTACATGCCCTTCAACGACACAACGGTGGGTGAGGGATGACGAAGATCCTGGTCGTCGACAACTACGACTCGTTCGTCTACACGATCGTCGGCTACCTCAACCAGCTCGGCGCGGACACCGTGGTGGTGCGCAACGACGCGGTGCCGCCGCTCGAGCTGCGCACCGGGTTCGACGGCGTGCTCGTCTCGCCGGGACCGGGAATGCCGGCCGAGGCCGGCGCCAGCATGCAGGTGATCCGCGACTGCGCCGCGTCCGGGACGCCGATGCTCGGCGTGTGCCTGGGTCACCAGGCGCTCGGCGAGGTGTTCGGCGGCGTGGTCACGCACGCACCGGAGCTGATGCACGGCAAGACGAGCCAGGTGGAGCACACCGGGAAGGGCGTGCTCGCGGGTCTGCCGTCGCCGTTCACCGCGACGCGTTACCACTCGCTCGCCGTGGTGGACGGCACGGTGTCCGACGAGCTCGAGGTCACCGCCCGCGCGAACGGCATCATCATGGGCCTGGCGCACCGCACGCTGCCGCTGCACGGCGTGCAGTTCCACCCGGAGTCGGTGCTCACCGAGGGTGGCCACCGGCTGCTGGCGAACTGGCTGGCGATCTGCGGCGACGCCGAGGCCGTCGGGCGGTCGGCCGGGCTGCACCCGCTGGTGCGGGCGTAGCTGACTCCGCCGGTTCGGGCGTAGCCCGACCCGACCGGGCCGTACCGGGCGGTCCAGCGCGGCCGGGGCTAACCCTTGCCGATCAGGACCGTGATCTTGTCGGTGTACTTCGCCGTCGAACCGGCCTGCGGGTTGGTCCCGTAGACGTCTCCCGCGGCGGTGCCGGCGGGAGCGTCCCCCTGGACGACGTTCGTGAAGCCCGCGCCGTTGAGCTCCGCCTTCGCGGCGTCGAAGCTGTTCTGGTCGGTGACGTCGGGCACGGTCCCACTGGTCGGCGGCGCCGGAGCCTTCGCGACGTAGACCGTGATCGTCTGCGTCAGCGAGACGTTGGTGCCCTTGGACGGGTCGGTTCGGATGACGGTGCCGGGGTCGAAGTCCTCGGACTCCTGGTCCGGCCCCCGCGTGACGTTGGCGAACCCGGCGCCGTTCAGCGTGGCGACGGCCTGGTCGTACGTCTGCCCGGCGACATCCGGCACCTGCGCGGTGGTCGGCGGGGCGGCGACGACGAAGTTCACCGTGGTGCCCTGCGGGAGCAGGCTGCCCTCCGGGCGCTCCTGTTCGAGGACCGTCCCCGGCACGGCAGTCGGGTCCTCCCGCTGGGTCGGGTTCCCGACGAGGTTGAGCCGGTCCAGCTCGGCCATGGCCTCCGCCTGCGTCTTCCCGACGAGGTTGGTCAGCTCGACGTTGCCGGTGGACACCGACAGCTTGACGGCGCCGCCTGCTTGGATCGCCGCGTTGGCGGCCGGGACAGTCTTGGTGACCTTGCCCTTGTCGAAGTCCGGGTTGTTGTCCGGCTCTTGGACCGGATCGATCGTCAGCCCTAGTGCCGACAGGGTGCGCGACGCCTCCTCGACGGTCTGGCCGACGACGTTGGGGACGGTCAGCTCCGACGGCCCGGTGGACACGTAGTAGGTCACGTCGGAGTCCTGGTCGACCTCGCTGCCGGCCTCCGGGTCGGTCCTGGTGACCTGGCCCTCGGGGACGTCGTTCGACGCCTCCTCCGCGCGCACCGGGTTGAGCTTGGCGTCCCGGAGCTCCTGAGCCGCCGCGTCCTCGGGGAAGGTGACGACGTCCGGCACCATCACCTGTTGGGGACCGGACGGCGCGCGGTTGTTGACCAGCAGCGCGACGATCGCGCCGACGGCGAGCACGGCGACGGCGAGCAGCAGCCAGATCACCCACGGCCGGCCGCCGTCCTCGTCCTCGCGGTACCCGGTGCCGGCGCCCGGGGTGGCCACGCCGGTGGACGCCCACGGCGGGGTGGTGGCCGGCGGGAGCGTCTGCGTGGCGGCCGCGGGTGGCGCGAGCACCTGGGTCGCGTCGGTGGTGGGCATCGTGGCGACCGCGGCGCCGATGACCCCGACAGCCGGGGCGGACACCGGGCCGCCGTGCAGCACGGCCTCGAGGTCGGCGCGGAACTCGTCGGCCGTCTGGTAGCGCAGCTCGCGCTCCTTGGCGAGCGCCTTGAGCACCACGCGATCCAGGGACTCCGGCACGTCGGAGGCGACCGTGCTGGGCGCGGGCGGGTTCTCGCGGACGTGCTGGTAGGCGACCGCGACCGGTGAGTCGCCGGTGAACGGCGGCCGGCCGGTCAGCAGCTCGAAGATCAGGCAGCCCGTGGAGTAGAGGTCCGAGCGGGCGTCGACCTGCTCGCCACGGGCCTGCTCCGGGGACAGGTACTGCGCGGTGCCGATGACGGCCTGCGTCTGAGTCATGGTCGCGGCGGAGTCGGCGACGGCGCGCGCGATGCCGAAGTCCATCACCTTGACCGCGCCGGTCGGGGTGAGCATGACGTTCGCGGGCTTGATGTCGCGGTGGACGATCCCCGCGTGGTGCGAGTACTCGAGCGCCGACAGCACGCCGGCGGTGATCTCGACCGCCTCCTCGATCGGCACGGCGGCGCCGTCGCGGAGGATGTCGCGGACGGTGTGCCCCTCGACGTACTCCATGACGATGAACGGCACGTGCGCGACGACGCCCGTCGGCTCGGTGACCACGTCCTCGCCGGTGTCGTAGACGGCGACGATCGCGGGGTGGTTGAGGGCCGCCGCGGCCTGCGCCTCGCGGCGGAAGCGGTTCTGGAAGGACGGGTCGCGCGCCAGGTCGGAACGGAGGATCTTGATGGCGACCGTGCGGCCCAGCCGCCGGTCGTAGCCGATGTGAACCTCGGCCATGCCCCCACGCCCGATGAGTTCGCCGACCTCATACCGTCCGGCGAGGATCCGGGATCCGTCGTCCACTCGTCGTGCCCTTCGTCCGTCGGCGGGAAGACCCCGCCCGTCATCCTGCCCGATCATCCCATCCTCGGCCGTGAGTCGAGGGTCACGATCGGGACTCGGCCGCCGGCGGCGGCCACGAGGAACTGCGCGGGTGGGTCACCCGCGGCGCCCGTCATCCGGTTCGCCAGGAGCGCCCCGAGCACGACGAGCAGCAGCAGCGTCACGATCACCACGGGCCACAGCCACCGGCCCAGCCGGGTGCCCACGGCCGCGGGCGTCGGTGCGGGCGGCCGGATCGGAGTGGTGCCATGGCGGGGGGTGGTGCGCTGCCGCGGCATCGGCGGGCGCACCGGCCGCACCGGCGGATAGGACGGTGGCGGCACGGGCCGCCGCGGCGGCGCCGCGGCCTCGTCGCTCGACTCGGCGGCCGGGCTCGGCGGCCCGACGACCACCGGCACCCCGGACGGCGGCGTCCGCGCGGTCAGCGCGTCGAACAGCTCGGCGAGCTCGTCGGCCGACTGCGGCCGGCGGACCGGGTCCTTGGACAGCAGGCGCATGACGAGCGCGGCCAGGCCGGCCTCGACCGCGACCGGCAGCGGCGGCACCGGGTCGTTGACGTGCGCCACCGCGATGTCCACCGCGGTGGGGCCGGTGAACGGGCGCTTGCCGTTGAGCGCCTCGTACGCCACCACCCCGAGGGAGTAGAGGTCCGACAGCGGGGTCGCCGGCCGGCCGACCGCCTGCTCCGGGGACAGGTACTGCGCGGTGCCCATCACCATGCCGCTGGCGGTCATCGTCGGCTGCCCGGCCGCGCGGGACACCCCGAAGTCCGTGATCTTCACGCGCCCGCCGCGCGCGATGAGGATGTTGCCCGGCTTGACGTCGCGGTGGACCACGCCCGCCTCGTGGGCGGCGGCCAGGCCGCGCGCGGTCTGCGCGAGGACGGGGATCAGCTGCGCCGCCGCCATCACCGGGGTGCGCTCGAGCACGTCGGACAGCGGCTCGCCGACCACCAGCTCCATCACCAGGAACGCGGAGCCGTGCTGCTCGCCGTAGTCGAGCAGCGTCGCGATGTTGGGGTGGGACAGCGCGGCGGAGTTGCGGGCCTCGGTGCGGAACCGCTGGAGGAACCCGGAGTCGCCGGCGAACTCGTCCTTGAGCACCTTGACCGCGACGGGACGCGTCAGGGCCTCGTCGTACCCCTGCCACACCTCGCCCATGCCGCCGACGGCGATCCGGCGCTCCAGCCGGTACCGCCCGCCGAGGGCCACGCCCGGTCCGGTGATCACTGGTTCAGCACCGCCTCGATGACGGCGCGCGCGATCGGTGCCGCGACCTGGCCGCCGGTGGCGTCGTTGCCGAGGGAGCCGCCGTGCTCGACGAGCACCGCGACGGCCACCCGTGGCGCCTCGGCGGGGGCGAACGCGGTGAACCAGGCGTGCGGCGCCTCGCCCGGAACGGTCTGCGCGGTGCCGGTCTTACCGGCGACCGTGACGCCGGAGATCCGGGCGGCGGTGCCGGTGCCGCCCTGGACGACGCCGACCATCATGTCCCGCAGCGCCGACGCGTTCGCCGGGGTCATCGCGGTGGAGTACGTCTGCGGCTTCGCCTCGGAGACCACCGACAGGTCCGCGGCGCGCACCGTCTGCACCAGGTAGGGGCGCATCACCACGCCGCCGTTGGCGATCCCAGAGGCGACCATCGCCATCTGCATCGGCGTCGCCTGGACGTCGAACTGCCCGATCGCGGCCTGCGCGGTCTGCGGCTGGTTCAGTCGCTCCGGGAACACGCTGGACACCACGGGCAGCGGCACGGTCAGCGATGCGTCGCCGAAGCCGAAGGCCCGCGCCTGCGCGGCGATCGCGTCCGCCCCGACGTCCATGCCGAGCTGCGCGAACGCCGTGTTGCAGGAGACGCGCAGCGCGTCGGCGAGGCTGATCTGGTCGCCGCCGCACGACGAGCCGCCGAAGTTCTGGATCGTCGCGCTGGTGCCGGGCAGCGCCAGCTCACGCGGGGAGGCCACGGGCGTGTCCGGCGTGCGGCCGGCGGCCAGCGCGGCGGCGGCGGTCACCAGCTTGAACGTGGACCCAGGGGCGTAGCGCTCGCGGTTGGCGTTGGAGCTCAGCGGGTTGCCGTCGGCCTCCGCGAGCTGGGCGTACGCGCTGCCGGCGGCCGCCGTGTCGTGCGAGGCCAGCGCGTTGGGGTCGAAGCCGGGCGTCGAGACCAGCGCGAGGATCTTGCCGGTGGACGGCTCGATCGCCACCACGGCGCCCTGCTGGTCGCCGAGCCCGTCGCGCGCCGCCTTCTGCGCCGCGGGGACGATCGTCGTCTCCACGGCGGCGCCCTCGGGCCGGCGCCCGGTGAGCAGGTCGCGCACGCGACTGAAGAACAGGCTGTCGCCGCGGCCGGTCAGCGACTCGTTCTCCGCGCGCTCCAGGCCACTGGTGCCGTTGGTGATGGAGAAGAAGCCGGTGACGGCCGAGTACAGGTCGCCGTCGGCGTACTGGCGCTGGTAGTTGAAGGGGTCGTCGACCGGCGTGCTCGAGGCCACCGCGGTGCCGCCGACGACGATGGGGCCGCGCGCCGAGCCGAACGCCCGGTAGAGCGTGCGGACGTTGCGCGGGTCGTCGTTCAGCGCGGTCGCCTGACCCACCTGCACCCACGTCACCCCCGCCATGAGGGCGAGGAACATCACGATGGCAACGGTCGCCAGGCGGCGCAGCGGCGTGTTCACGACATCACCACCCGCTCCGTCGGCTGGTCGTCGCCGCTGACGGTGGAGACCGCGGGCGCGGGGCGGCGCGCGTCGTCGGACACCCGCAGCAGCAGCGCGACGATGATCCAGTTCGCCAGCAGCGACGACCCGCCGTACGCCAGGAACGGCGTGGTCAGGCCGGTCAGCGGGATCAGGCGCGTCACGCCCCCGACGACGACGAAGACCTGGAACGCCATGACGAACGCCAGGCCGCCGGCGAGCAGCTTGCCGAAGCCGTCGCGGACGCCGATCGCCGTGCGCAGCCCGCGCTCGGTCAGCACCACGTAGAGCATGAGGATCGCCAGGAGGCCCGTCAGCCCCAGCTCCTCGCCGAGCGCGGTGATGATGAAGTCCGACTCGGCGTACGGGACGATGTCCGGCCGGCCCTCGCCGAGGCCGGTGCCGAAGAGCCCGCCGTTCGCCAGCCCGAACAGCCCCTGCACCAGCTGCCCGGAACCGCCCGGGCTCTTGCCGTACTGCTCCGGCGACAGCGCGTTCAGCCACGCGTCGAACCGGTCGCCCACGTGCGCGAACGTCACCGCCGCGAGCACCGCGCCGCCGACGAAGAGCACCAGGCCGATCAGCACCCAGGAGACGCGCTCGGTGGCCAGGTAGAGCATCGCGACGAAGAGGCCGAACAGCAGCAGCGACGTCCCGAGGTCCTTCTGCGACACCAGGACGGCGAGCGAGAGGCCCCAGACGACGGCGATCGGCCCGAGGTCGCGCAGCCGGGGCAGGTGCAGGCCGAGGAAGCGCGGCCCGGCCAGCGTCAGGGTGTCGCGGTGGGTCACCAGGTAGCCGGCGAAGAAGACCGCGAGCGCGATCTTCGCCAGCTCCGACGGCTGGAGGTTGGCGGGGCCGAGGTGCACCCAGATCCGTGCGCCGTTGACCTCGTGCCCGACCAGCGGCAGCAGCGGCGAGACGAGCAGGGCGATGCCGACCACCATCGCGGTGTAGGTGTAGCGGCGCAGCGTGCGGTGGTCCCGCAGCACGACGAGCACCGCGGCGGCGATCGCGATCGACAGCGCGGTCCAGACCAGCTGCTTGCCGCCGAAGTCGTGCGGCTTGTCCCGCAGCTCGTAGGCGTAGTCGAGCCGCTCGATCATCGCCAGGCCGATGCCGTTGAGCGCCACCACGGCGGGCAGGATCACCGGGTCCGCGTACGGCGCGCGCCAGCGCACCACGAGGTGCATCGCGAGCGCGACTGCGGTCATCGCCACGCCGTAGCCGAGCGCGTTGGCGGGCATGGTGCCCGCCGTGCCCAGCCCGACGAGCGCGTAGGCGGCCCAGCCGACGGCCAGGGCGAGCAGCAGCAGCCCGAGCTCCACCCCGCGGCCGGCCCGCACCCGCACGGGCTGGACGGTCGCCATCACCCGCCGCCCGCCGCGGGGGTGCCGGTGGTGCGCGGCGTGGGCGCCACGGAGAACGTCGGGGTGGGGCTCGGCCGGAACGTCGGCACGGCACTCGGCGTCGGCGCCGGCGTCTGCTGCGCCTCGGCGAGCAGCTCGACCTGCCGGCGCGCGTCCGTGAGGGAGTCGGCGTGGATCGCGTCGGTCACGCGCCCGCGCAGGTAGTCGGGGAGGTCGTCGACCGCCACGTCGCTGCGCTCGACGACGCGCGACAGGCTGACGGGACCGATGCCGGTGGGCAGGCCCCGGAAGATCGCCACGACCCCGTCGTCGGCCGCGACGAAGTACTGGCCCTGCGACCAGGCGTAGCCGCCGGTCAGCACCAGGACGACGACCGCGAGGGCGATGCCCCACACGGCGAGCAGGCCGCGGCCGCGCGCGCCCGCCACGGGTTCGTCCTCGGCAGGCTCCTGCCCGTCCTCGTCGGGCGCGGGCTTCTTCGTCAGGCTCGCGGCCCTCGCCGCGGGGCCGTCCGCCGCGGCGGGGGGCGGGGTGCGTGCGGCCGCGGCCGCGCCGCCGACCGTCACCGCCCAGCTGGGGGCGGAAACGTCCGCCCGGTTGTACAGGTCGTCGACGTCCGCAACCACCACCGTGAAGT
>CAZBIO010000323.1:0-7848 GCA_964491965.1 uncultured Cellulomonas sp. | reverse complement strand
CGGACAGCGAGTCGACGCTCGAGCTGGACAGCACCATCACGAGGCCGAGCACCAGCAGCAGCGCCGTCGCACCCGCGAGCACGTAGTAGCTCGGGACGGCGCTGTTCCACTGGCCGAGCGCGGACCGCGCCGGGGCCGCCGTCCGGGTGGCGGTCGCCGTCGTCGGCGTCGCCACGGCTACGGCTCCTCGGCCAGGTCCCGGACCGCGGCTGCGAACCGGTCGCCCCGGTCCGCGTACGAGACGAACTGGTCCATCGACGCGCACGCCGGGGCGAGCAGCACGGTGGACGGGACGGGCGCGTCGGCGGCGAGGCGACGCGCAGCTGCCACGGCGAGGGGCATCACCTGGCCAGTCTCGCCGGGCTCCACCTCGATCACGGGCACCTGTGGCGCGTGTCGGGCCAGCGCGTCGCGCAGCGGGGCGCGGTCGACCCCGATGAGCACCGCACCTGCGAGGCGGTCGGCGCGCTGCACGACGAGCTCGTCGAACGTCGCGCCCTTCGCCAGCCCGCCCGCGATCCAGACCACGGAGCCGCCGGGGAACGCCGCCAGGGAGGCCGCCGCGGCGTGCGCGTTGGTCGCCTTCGAGTCGTCGACGTACGCGACGCCGTCCACCACCCCCACCGTGACGATCCGGTGCGCGCCCGGGCCGAACGCGCGCAGCCCGTCGCGCACCGCGCGCGGTTCCACGCCGTGGGCCAGCGCGAGCGCGGCGGCCGCCAGGGCGTTGGCGACGACGTGCGGCGGCACGTGGCCGTTCGGGCCGGCGAGGTGCGCCAGGTCGTCGAGCGTCGCCAGCTCGGCGGCGTGCGTGTGGCGCAGCGCCGCGAAGCCGCGGTCGACGAGCACGTCCTCGACCAGCCCCACCTGGCCCACCGATGGGGTGCCGAGCGTGAACCCGATCGCCACGGCGCCGTCCGCTACGTCGGCGTCCTCGACCAGGCGCCGCGTCACCGGGTCGGCCGCGTTGTACACGCACGCCACCTGGGCCCGCTCGAAGACGCGTCCCTTGTCGGCCGCATACGCCTCGAGCGAGCCGTGCCAGTCGATGTGGTCCGGCGCGACGTTGAGCACCGCCGCGGCCTGGGCGCAGATCGACGACGTGTAGTGCAGCTGGAAGCTCGACAACTCCACGGCGAGGACGTCCAGCGACGGGTCGATCGCGCCGAGCACCAGCGGGTCACCGACGTTGCCGACCGCCGCGGCGTTCTCCCCGCCCGCCGTCAGGATCGAGGCGAGCATGCCGACCGTGGTCGTCTTGCCGTTGGTCCCGGTCACCACCAGCCACGGCGCCGGTCCGCCGCCCGACGAGCGCCCGACGCGCAGCCGCCAGGCGAGCTCCACCTCGCTGATCACCTCGGTGCCGCGCGCCGCGGCAGCCGTGAGCAGCGGGTGGCTGGGGAACAGCCCTGGGGACGTCACCACCAGGTCGACGCTGGCCAGGCCGTCACGCGCGAGGAATGCGGTGGCATCCCGTTCGTCGGCCGCCGCCCGGTCGTCGTACGTGGTCACCGACGCCCCGCGGGAGGCGAGGACCCGCGCCGCCGCCCGGCCCGAGACGCCGAGGCCTGCCACCAGCACCCGGGCCCCGTCGAGCACGAACACCTACCCCGTCACCCACTCCGCGTAGAAGATGCCCACCCCGATCATCACGGCCAGGCCGGCGATGATCCAGAAACGGATGACGATGGTCACCTCGCCCCACCCCGACAGCTCGAAGTGGTGGTGCAGCGGCGCCATCTTGAACACGCGTCTTCGGGTCAGCTTGAAGAAGCCGATCTGGATGACGTCCGAGAGCACCTCGAGGACGAACAGCCCGCCGATGATCACCGCGAGGACCTCGGTGCGAGTGAGGATCGACAGCCCCGCGAGCGCCCCGCCGAGGGCGAGCGAGCCCGTGTCGCCCATGAAGATCTGCGCCGGACTGGCGTTCCACCACAGGAACCCGAACAGCGCGCCGGTCAGCGCCGCGGCGACGACCGCCAGCGCGAGGGGGTCGCGCGTCTCGTAGCACCGGGGCCCGGCCGAGGCCAGCACCTGGCACGACTGGTTGTTCTGCCAGACGCCGACGAGCACGTACGCGCCGAAGACGAAGAGCGACACCCCCGCCGCCAGGCCGTCGAGCCCGTCGGTCAGGTTGACCGCGTTGGACCACGCGGTGATGAGGAAGTTCGCCCAGACGACGAAGAGCGCCAGCCCCAGGCCCGCGCCGGCGAAGCTGAGGTCGAAGCCGGTGTCCCGGATGAACGAGATCCGCGTCGACGCCGGCGTGCGCGACAGGGCGTTGGGAAACTGGAGGGCACCGATGGCGAACGTCACGCCCACCAAGCCCTGCCCGACGATCTTCGCCCACGGCGACAGGCCGAGGCTGCGCTGCCGCGAGACGCTGATGAAGTCGTCGAGGAACCCGACGATCCCCAGGCCCGTCATGAGGAAGAGGACGAGCGAGGCCGACGCGGTGGGCGCCGACCCCGTGGCGATCAGGCCACCGGCCCAGCCGAGCAGCGTCGCGGCGATGATGACGACGCCGCCCATCGTCGGCGTCCCGCGCTTGGTGAAGTGCGCGGTGGGGCCGTCCTGCCGGATGAACTGGCCGTACTGCTTCTTCACCAGGAACCGGATGAACAGCGGCGTGCCCAGCAGCGACAGCAGCATCGCCAGGCCGCCGGAGATCAGCAGGGCCTTCATGCTCCCGCCCCCGTCAGGCGGTCGCCCAGGCGCCACAGCCCGGAGCCGTACGACGACTTGACGAGCACCACGTCGCCCGCGCGCAGCTCGTGCTGAAGGAACTTAGCGGCCGCGTCGACGTCGTCGACGAGCGCCACCTCGTCGCCCCACGAGCCCTCGTGTGCGGCACCGTCGGCGATCGGCTTGGCGCCGGGCCCGACGACGACGGTCAGGCCGATGTCGAGGCGGACGGCCAGCCGGCCGATCGCGTCGTGCGCCTCGCGCGACTGCGGGCCGAGCTCGAGCATCTCGCCGAGCACCGCCACCGAGCGCCGCCCCCGTGCGAGCGTCGCCAGCGCCTTGAGGGCCGCGCGCATCGAGTCCGGGTTGGCGTTGTAGGAGTCGTCGACCACCGTGACGCCGTCCGGCCGCTCGACGACGTGCATCCGGTGGGGGCTCAGGGCGTCGGCCGCCGACAGGGCCGCGGCAACCGCGTCGAGGTCGAGGCCGCTGACGAGCGCCGCGGCCGCCGCCGCGAGCGCGTTGTTGACGTGGTGCTCGCCGACGAGGCGCAGGGCGACCTTCGCCTCGCGGGCCGGGGTGCGCCGCCGGTCGACCAGCGTCAGGTGCGGCCGTCCGCCGTCGAGCGCGATGTCGACGGCGCGCACCTGCGCGGCCTCCGACTGCCCGAACGTCACCACGTCGCCCGGCGCGAGCGGGGCCATGGCTGCCACGCGCGGGTCGTCGGCGTTGAGCACCGCCACGCCGCCCGGCGCCAGGCCCGTGACGATCTCCGCCTTGGCGCGAGCCGTCGCCTCGATGCCCCCGAACTCCCCGACGTGCGCGCTCCCGACGACCAGCACCACCGCGACGTCCGGCGACGCGATGCCGGTGAGGTAGGAGATGTGGCCGATGCCGCTGGCGCCCATCTCGAGGACCAGGTGGCGCGTCGTCTCGTCGGCGCGCAGCACGGTCAGCGGCAGGCCGAGCTCGTTGTTGAAGCTCCGCACCGGCGCCACCGTCGGCCCGTCCGCGCCGAGCACCTGGGCGAGCAGGTCCTTCGTCGTCGTCTTGCCGACCGAGCCGGTGACCGCCACCACGCGCAGGCCCGAGCCGCCGGGCTCGGCGGCTGCCTCGCGCAGCCGGCACAGCACCTCGCGCGCCAGCGCGCCGAGCGCGACGACCACGTCCGGCACGACGACCACCGGCAGGGCCCGCCCGGCGTCGTCGAACAGCTCGCGGGACGCGAGGACCGCCGTCGCGCCTCCGGCGACGGCCGCCGCGGCATAGCCGTGACCGTCGGTGTGCTCGCCGGCGATCGCGGCGAACAGGGCTCCGGGCACCACCTCGCGCGAGTCCGTGACCGCCGGCCCGGTGACGACCGTCGCCGGGTCCAGGCCGTGCAGGGAGCCGCCGGTGACGGCGGCCAGCTCCGTCGCGGTGAGCGCGATCATCGGGCCGGCCGCTCGTCGCGCGCAGCGCGGAAGACGTCACGGTCGTTGTAGCGGTGGAACACCCCGGCGATCTCCTGGGTCGGTTCGTGTCCCTTGCCGGTGACGATGACGGTGTCGTCGTCCCCGGCGATGGACAGTGCGTAACGGATGGCGTCGGCGCGGCTCGTCGTGATCTCGACGATGTCGCGGCCGTCCGGCCGCTGGTCGCGGGCGCCGGACAGGATCGCGCGCCGGATGCTGCCCGGGTCCTCCGAGCGCGGGTTCTCGTCGGTGACGACGAGCACGTCGGCGAGCCGGGCGGCGATCGCGCCCATGATCGGCCGCTTGCCACGGTCGCGGTCACCGTCGGACCCGAAGACGAGGACGAGCCGCCCGGGCGTGATCGGCCGGACCGCCTCGAGGGCGAGCACCAGCGCGTCGGGAGTGTGCGCGTAGTCGACGAGGCACAGCGGGAACCCGCCGCCCCGCTCGACCACCCGCTCCATGCGGCCGGGGATCTCGTGGGCGTGCGCGATCGCGTCGATGGCGACGTCGAGGTCCACGCCGGCGGCGTGGGCGAGCACGATCGCGGCCGCCGCGTTCGACACGTTGACCAGGCCCGGCAGCGGGCTGAACGCCTCGTGGCGCGCGCCGTCCGGCCCGCGCAGCACGAAGGTCGACCCGACGCCGTCGAGGCCGATCTGCGCCTCGACCACCCGCCAGTCCGCGTCCTGCGGGTCGTCGGCGTGCGTGGCGACCGTCTGCACCGGGATCGGCGCCTCGCCCGCCAGCCGCCGGCCCCACTCGTCGTCGACCACGACGACGCCGCGCCGTGCCCGCTCGGGCTCGAACAGCCGGGCCTTGGCCGCGTAGTAACCCGGCATGTCGCCGTGGAAGTCCAGGTGGTCGCGCTGGAGGTTGGTGAACCCGGCGACGTCGAACGTCATGCCGGCCAGGCGGTTCAGCGCGAGGCCGTGCGACGACACCTCGGTGGTCAGCGCCGTGGCGCCGCGCTCCGCGGCCAGCGCGCAGATCGCCTGGAGCACGGGCGCCTCGACCGTGGTGCGCGGGCTCTCGATCGCGTCCTCGCCGATGCGCAGCTCCACCGTGCCCAGGACGGCGGTCAGCGGGTGCACCGCGCGCAGGGCGGCGTCGACGAAGTAGCTCGTGGTGGTCTTGCCGTTGGTGCCGGTGACGCCCACGGTCACCAGGCGCCGCGCGGGCTCGTCGTACAGCCATGCGGCGACCGGGCCGGCGAGGGACCGCGGGTCGCTCGCCACGAGGACCGGGACCCCCGCCGCCGCGGCGAGCCCCGCGCCGTCGTCGTCCGTCAGCACCGCGACCGCGCCGGAGGCGACCGCCTGGGCCGCGAACCGCGCGCCGTGGACCCTCAGGCCGGGGACGGCGACGAACAGGTCACCGGGCCGGGCGTCGCCCGAGGCGACGGTCACGCCGGTGATCTCCAGGCCCGCCGGGAGGCCCGACGAAGGAAGGCCGAAGGCCGCCGCGAGGTCGACCGCCCTGTGGGGCGTCGGGTGCTCGGGACGCAACGAGCCCTGGGTGAGAACAGGGGCGGCCATGGCGACAGAATCTACCCGGACCATCCGGACCGCCCGACCAGCCTCGGCGCTCACCAGGTGGTCGGGTAGAGCGTCGCCTGCGTGCCGGACGGGGCCACGCCCAGCTCGGCCAGCGTGAACCCGGCGACGTCGGCGAACACCGGAGCGGCGACCGTCCCGCCGTAGATGGAGCTGTGGGGGTCGCGCACGAACACGCCGACGACGATCCGCGGGTCGTCGGCCGGCACGGTCCCGACGAAGGACGCCGTGATGCCGCCGGAACCGAGCTCCTGGGCGGTGCCGGTCTTGCCGGCGACCCGGTAGCCGGTGATCGCGGCCTGGTCGCCCGTGCCGTCGTCCACCGCGCTCTCCAGCATCGTCAGCACCTGCGAGGCGGTCTCGGGCGAGACCACCTGCTCGGTGGCCGCGGGGTCGGCCGGCGTGAACGTCCCGTCCGGCGAGGTCCACCCGGCGATGAGGTGCGGCGTGACGCGCAGCCCGCCGTTGGCGATCGTCTGGTAGACGCTCGCCGCCTGGATCGCGGTGACGGAGATGCCCTGGCCGAACATCGCGACGTACTGCGTGCGGCCGTCCCACTCGTCGACGGGGTGCACGATGCCGCCGGACTCACCGGGCAGCTCGATGCCCGTGCGGGAGCCGAACCCGAACTTCGTCAGGTAGTCGTAGCGCTGCTGCGTGCTCAGCCGCTGGCCGACGGTCACCGTCCCGACGTTCGACGACTCCGCGAGGATGCCGGTGGTGGTCCAGCGGGCGGCGGCATGGTCGTGCGAGTCCTTGATGACGCCCGCGCCGTTGATGGGGATGGTGAACCGGTCGGGCACCTCGAACTGCTCGGTCGGCGTGGTCAGCCCCTCCTCAAGCAGGGCCGACATCGTGACGATCTTGCCGGTGGACCCGGGCTCGAACACGTCCGACACCGCGCGCGACAGCGCTCCGGCACCGGCCTGGCCCGGCTTGTTCGGGTCGATGGAGCCCGAGTCGGCGATCGCGTAGACGGCCCCGGTGCGCGCGTCCATGACGACGATCGCGACCGACGCCGCCCCCGTCGCCGCGACCTGCGCGTCGGCGGCCTGCTGCGCCTTCCACTGCACGTCGGTGAGCAGCGTCAGCCGGGCGGACTCCCCGGTCGTGGCGGGCGTCTCCTGCGTGTACCCGCCGGGGATCGGCTGCCCGCCGAGGCCGCGCTCGTACGTCTCCTGTCCCGGCGCGCCCGCCAGCCGGCCGTCGAGCGTGTGCTCCAGGCCCTGCGCGCCGGCGCCGTCGGCGTTGACGAACCCGAGCAGGTTCCCCGCCAGCGTGCCCTTGGGGTAGACGCGGTCCGCCACCATGTCGACCATGACGCCGGGCAACCGCAGCGCCCGGATCTGCCGCGCGACGTCCGGCACCACGGCCTTGGTCACGTACTTGAAGGTCGAGTCGCCGACGAGCTTGCCGCCGAGCTCGGCCTGGTTGATCCCGAGGATCGGCGACAGCAGCGCGGCGACACCCGCCGCGCCGTCGGGAACCCCGTCCTTGCCCGTGTAGTCCGCGACCTGGCGCTGGTCGACCGCGACGTCGTAGCGCTCGACGGAGACGGCGAGCGGCACGCCGTTGGCGTCGGTGATCTCGCCGCGCTGCCCGAGCAGGCTCACCGTCGTCAGGCGGGCGTCGAGCGCCTCCTGTGCGATCCTCGAGCCGGCGATGCCCTGGACCCAGGTCAGCCGCACCGCGAAGACGGCGAGGACCAGCACGACGACGAGCACCATCGCCGTGGCGCGCCGCCGGGACCCCGGCTCGGGTGGTGGCGGCGGCACCGGCCGCGGGCGGGCACCGGGAGGGCCGGAGCGCCGTGCCGGGACGCGCGCGGCGTCCGGGTTCCGGGGCGATGTGCGGGTCCCGGGGGTCATCAGCCCGCCTGAGCTGGACCGGGGGCGCCCTGCACGCTGCCGTCGGCCAGCCGGAGCCAGCCCGTGCCGTTCGCGGGGACCATGCCGATCGCGCGGGCGGCGGCGGCGAGCTGGTCGGGTGCGGAGCGCGCGTCCAGCTGCGCCTGGAGGTCCAGCTGGTCCTGCTGGAGCCGGGAGAGCTGGTTGGTCAGCGTGTACCGCTCGAACGCGGCGCCCGCGGTCGAGGTGTTGAGCAGCAGCGCGGCGACCAGGGCCGCCGCGAGCACGGCCATGCAGGCGATG
>CAZBIO010000322.1:0-11861 GCA_964491965.1 uncultured Cellulomonas sp. | reverse complement strand
GACCGCCACCGTCGGCGCCGCCGCGACCGGTGCTGCCGGAGCGGGCGCGGCAGGGCTCGCGGTCGCAGGCACCGCGGGGGCCGCCGGGGCTGCCGCCTCGGGCGGCGTGATCGCCGCCATCGTCGGCGCGATCGGCGCCATCCCCGCGGCGATCCTGGCCGGCGTGGTGGGCATAGCGGTGGTCACCGGCGCGGCGGTCGGCATCGCGCAGCTGGTCGGGAACGACGAGCCGCCGGTGGTTGCCGAGACCGCGGCGCCCACGGCCTCGTCGGACGCCGCGGGCACCACGGCGCCGACAGCGCCGGGGGAACCGACGGACACCGCGACGGGCGAGACCCCGGCGACGACCGACGATCCGGCCGACGAGGGCACGGGCGGCGCGGGCTCGTCGGGCAGCGGCACCGGGACGCCCCCGGTGGGAGGTTCCGCCGGCGCGGGAACCGACACGTCGGGTGACACGCCGACCACCGAGCCGGCCCCGGCCCCGACGACCGCACCCCCGACGAGCGAGCCGACGACGCCGCCGACCGACGAGCCCACCCCTACGACGGAGCCCACCCCGCCGCCGCCCGCGCCCGCGCACCTGGTGCTCGCGGCCGGCACGACGAGCCTCGACGCCGGCATCGACGACCAGGAGCTCGCCATCAGCGTCAGCAACGACGGCGGCACCCCGGCGACCAGCCTCACGGCGTCCGTCGACCTGCCGGCCGGTGTCGCCGTGACGGGCGTGACCGCCAACGCCGGAGGATCGTCCGGGATCCCGGCCGCCCTGGCCGGCTGGTCCTGCGCGATCGTCGACCGCGGGGTCTCGTGTGCGCTCCCGGTGCTGGACGCCGGCGCCTCGACCCGCCTGGCCGTGCAGGTGGCTGTCGCCGAGTCCTTCGCCGACGAGCACGGCGAGGTCGTCTGGCACGTCGCCGGCGCCGGACTGGACGCGACCAGCAGGGCGACGACGGTGGCGATCGCCCCCGCCCCGGCGCGGCTGACCTTCGTCGGTGACCAGCCCTCTGACCTCGCTGTCGTGCGCGGCCAGAGCGCGACCTTCAGCATCGACGTGCGTAACGCGGGAGGCGTATCGACGACCTCCACCGCGCCGGCGACGGTAGACCTGTCGCTGCCCACGGGCCTTTCGGTCTCCACGACGGCGAGCGACTGGAGCTGTGTCACGCTCTCGAGCGGCGATGCCCGATGTATCGACCCGGCGCTCGGCGCGCGACAGACGTCGAGGCTGACGATCACGCTTGCGGTCGGCGAAAAGGCCGTCGACGGCACGATCGGCCTGGCCCTGACGCCGGCAGAGAGTGGCCGGTCGGACACCGCCGACATCGGCTACGCCGTCAGCTCCCCGGCGCGGCTGGTCACCACGAGTTCAGCCGGCACGCTGCCCATGGTTCCTGGCACCCCCGCAACGACGACGATCACGGTGACGAACACCGGCGACGCCGAAGCGACCGATGTTCGGGTGACGCTGACGCGTCCAGACGGCGCGGTGTGGGATGTCGCGTCACTCGCGGCGAATTGCCGGCCGTCTGACCCCACGCAGGACGGCGTCCGGCCGTCTGACCGGACCATCGTCTGCACGCGCTGGACGCTCGCCGCCGGAGCTCATTTCGGGCTCCCGGTGGCGCTCGACCCGGTGACGCCTGTGCTCATCGAACCGGGCGCGCTCGTCGTCACCGCGACTGCCAACGGGGATGCCATGCCGGCAGCCCGGCTCGAAGTGCCGACGGCCGTGTCCGACCTCGGCCTGCGCTACCGCGGCACAGGGTCGCTCGACGTCACCGAGGTCGGAGCGCCCTTGCTCGGCTGCAGCGCCAGCGTCATGTCGTCGTGCTGGGACGACACGCGACACCCGAACGACAACGACGTCGACATGGTGCCCATCGACGTCGCTCCGGCACCGGGCGCGACTAGCCCGGTGTCGTCGTCGACCAACCTGACGCTCCCGACCGGCGTGGGCGCTGACGACGTGGTGTTCGCCGGGCTGTACTGGTCGGCCGATCGTGCAGCGGGCGACCGCTGGACCAAGAGCCTGCGAACGGCGCAACTGCGGGGCCCGGGCGGAGGCTACGAGGCGGTGGAGGCCCTCAGCACGCCTGCGGTCTCGGACTCCAGTGGCCGCTCCTATTACCAGTCGATCGCCGACGTCACCGACCAAGTGCGGCGCCTCGGCGGGGGTACGTGGTCGCTCGCCGACGCCGGGGTGGCGCTGGGGCGCACCGACGACAATCGGACGTACTACGCCGGCTGGTCGCTCATCGTGGTCTACGACACCGGGCAGCACACGACGTCCACCGTCAGCGTCTACGACGGCGCCGCCTGGGTGGCCTCCAACTCGTCCCGCGGCGTCGGCATCTCCACCGGATCGGACGCGTCGGTCCGGATCGGCGTCGTTGCGTGGGACGGAGATCGCGGCACCACGGGCGACTGCCTCGCTCTCGACACGACGTTGCTGTCGCCGGGCTGCGGTGACCGGCCCCTCTACCAGGCCAACACGTTCGACTCGACGGCGAATGGCTGGCTTCGCGGCAACTCGTTCGGCGTCGACGCCAAGGGCTTCGCACCCGTCCTCACGCGCGGCGCGACGAGCGCGCTGACCGCGTCGACCTCGGGCGACCAGTACCTGCTCGGCGCCGTGACGGTGCGCGTGGAGCCGGCCGGGGAGTAGGGGCGGTTCCCGGGCCCCGCAAGCGCCGGGTGGCCGGACGAGCTCCGGGCCGTGCGGCCCGCGCCCGGGTCAGACGATCCCGTAGAGCCGGTCGCCCGCGTCGCCCAGGCCGGGCACGATGTACGCCTTCTCGTTGAGCCGCGCGTCGAGCGCCGCGACCACCACCGTGACGTCGGCGCGCTCGCCGACGTACTGCTCCACCGTGGCCAGGCCCTCGGGCGCCGCGATGAGGCAGACCGCCGTCACGTCGCGCGCGCCGCGCTCGAACACGTACTCCATCGCGGCCACCAGCGTGCCGCCGGTGGCGAGCATCGGATCGAGGATGAACACCTGCCGGCCGGTGAGGTCCTCCGGCAGGCGGTTGGCGTAGGTGATCGCCTCGAGCGTCTCCTCGTCGCGCTTCATCCCGAGGAAGCCGACCTCGGCCGTCGGCAGCAGGCGGGTCATGCCCTCGAGCATGCCCAGGCCGGCGCGGAGGATCGGGACGACGATCGGCGCCGGGTCCGCGAGCTTGCGGCCGGTGGTCGCCGCGACGGGCGTGCGGATCTCGACCGGGTGGGTCGCCACGTCGCGCGTCGCCTCGTAGGCCAGCAGGGTGACCAGCTCGTCGACGAGCTGGCGGAAGGTCGGTGACGGCGTCTTCTCGTCGCGCAGGACTGTGAGCTTGTGGGTGACGAGCGGGTGGTTGGCGACGTGCAGGCGCATGCGCCAAGCCTAGGGGTCGCGCTGCGGCAGGATGACGCCATGAACCAGCCCGGCAGGCCGGTGCAGCAGGTCGACGCGTGGGCGATGGGCGTCGCCCTCGACGAGGCCCGGCGGGCGCTGCTCACGGGCGACGTGCCGGTGGGCGCCGTCGTGGTCGCGCCCGGCGCGCACGTGGTCGGCTGGGGCCACAACGCGCGCGAGGACGACTCCGACCCGACCGCGCACGCGGAGGTGCTGGCGCTGCGCGACGCCGCCGCGAACCTCGGGCGCTGGCGGCTCGACGACTGCACGCTCGTCGTCACCCTCGAGCCCTGCCTGATGTGCGCCGGCGCGGCGCTGCTGGCGCGCGTCAAGCGGCTGGTGTTCGGGGCGTGGGACCCCAAGGCCGGCGCGGTCGGCTCGCAGTGGGACGTGGTGCGCGACCGGCGCGCGCTGCGCACCGTCGAGGTCGTGGGCGGGGTCCGCGCGGACGAGTCGGCGGTGCTGCTGCAGCACTTCTTCGAGGAGCACCGGGTCAGCGACTGAGCGGCGTCGTGCCCGGCGCCTGCCTGGCGCAGCGGCCGGGTGCGACGAGCTCGCGCCCGACGAGCGCTCGTCAACGAGCCACGGGCACCGGCAGCCGCCCGACGAGCTCGCGCAGCGTCTCCGACGTGCCGGCGTGCACCGTCACCGTCGCGAACCGGTCGCCGCGCGTGGCCCCGCGGTTGACGATCGCCACGGGCTTGCCGGCGGCCGCGGCGTGCCGGACGAACCGCAGCCCGGACTGCACCGCGAGCGACGATCCCGCGACGAGCATCGCGTCGGCCTCGTCGACCAGCGCGTACGCCTCCGTGACCCGGGGCGCGGGCACCCTCTCGCCGAAGTAGACGATGTCGGGCTTGAGGATGCCGCCGCAGGGACCGGCGTCGCCGTTGTGGGTGGACTTTCCGTCGCCTGGCGAACGAAAGTCCACCCGATCCTCGTCGGACCGGGGCGCGCGGGCCGCGTCGGACCGGGGCGCCCAGCAGGTGGCGACGACGAAGCCGGCGGTCCGCTCGATCACCGCGTCCGCGTCGGGCGCGATCTCGACGTCGCCGACGTCACCGACCCGCTCGACGAACCCGGGGTTGAGCTCGTCGAGCCGGCCCGCGACCTCGTCGCGCGTGTACCGGGCGCCACAGCGCAGGCAGACGACGTCGCGGTAGGTGCCGTGCAGGTCGACGACCCGCGCGCTGCCGGCGGCCCGGTGCAGCAGGTCGACGTTCTGCGTGATGACGCCCAGCACGATGCCGCGCTGCTCGAGCTCGGCCAGCGCGCGGTGCCCGTCGTTCGGGCGGCGGGTGGCGACGTGTCGCCAGCCCACCTGATTGCGCGCCCAGTAGTGCCGACGGAACCCCTCGTCGCCCACGAACTGCTGGAACGTCATCGGCGTGCGCGGCGGCGAGTCGGGCCCGCGGTAGTCGGGGATGCCGGAGTCGGTGGAGACACCGGCGCCGGTGAGGACGACGAGCCTGTGCCCGCTCAGCACGGCGACGAGCTCGTCGAGAGTGCCCACCAACCAACCGTAAGCGGATTCGGTGGAGGGCCCGGCGACCGGGTACCCTCGTCCGGCGAGGTGGCGTGTCCGAGCGGCCAAAGGAGCACGCCTCGAAAGCGTGTGTGGGTGAAAGTCCACCGTGGGTTCGAATCCCACCGCCACCGCCCGCGAAGCACGGCCCCGACCTGCGGAAACGTTCGGTCGGGGCCGCTGCCCTTCCCGCCGTGGGACTGGTGTCACAGGACGGGCGCTGTCGGCCCTCTTCTCACGCCGCCAGCCCGAGGTCGCCGACCAGCTTCGGGACGTGCGCCGAGAGCGTGTCGAACATCAGGTCGTCGTTGCATCACTCGCGACGAGAGCCGGGCGCGAGCCGACCGGGGCCCGCCCCGTGGCTGTGTCGATGTGCATCAGGCCGCGCCCGCGGCCTCCTCGTCAGGCGCCTCGCCGGACACGTCGGGCGCCGCGCCGAACGCTTCGTCGGCCGCGCCGGACAGTTCGCCCGGCGCCGCGCCAGCCGGCCCCGCGCCCTCGTCGGGCGCGACGTAGAAGTTGTCCCGGAACAACCCCGTCGGGTCGTAGCGCCGCTTGAGCGACCGCAGCCGCGCCAGGTGTGCCGGCGGGAAGGCCTTCGCCACCACGTCCGGCCCGGTCGCGGACTCGAACGACAGGTACATCCCGACGAAGTGCGGCTCGAGCCGCCCCCACCACCGGTCGAGGTCTAAGGCGCGGGTGCCCATCGCGACCACCGAGAAGTTGGCGGATCGGCCCGCGTACGCCGTGGCGTCGTCGGGCACGTCCGCGACCGCCCCGCCCACGGCGCGGATCTGGAAGAAGTAGGAGGCGCCGGAGTCCAGCAGTTCCACGGCGCCGGCGGCGAAGCCCGCGGACAGGTGCTCGACGAGCCCCGAGTGCGACAGCGGTTCACCCTGACCCTGCTGCGGCGCCTCGTTGAACAGGACGCCCATCACCTCGTCGTAGGCGCCGAGCCCGATCGACTGGTCGAGCAGCGGCGCCACCTCGGCGATCGGCGACAGGCGCTCGACGATCGTCTCCGGGTCGGAGGAGTCGACGACGAGCATCGCCTGTGCGACGCGCGGCTGACCGGGGCGCGCCCGGCCGAGGATCAGCGTGCCGGTGACGGACCGGTCGGCGGCCTCGATCGCCGCGCCCCAACGCTCCAGGAGCCCGGCGGTGTCGGTGGCGTCGAACGCGAGCTGTGCGAATGCGACCCGGCCCACGCGCGCGGCCTCGAACTCGAACGACACCGCGACCCCGAAGTTCGCCCCGGCGCCGCGCATCGCCCAGAACAGGTCGGCGTTCTCCTCGTCGGACGCGTGAGCCAGCGTGCCGTCGGCGAGGACGACGTCCACCGCGCGCAGGTGGTCGATGGTCAGCCCGTGCTCGCGCGCGAACCAGCCGACGCCGCCGGCCGTTGCCAGCCCGCCGACGCCCACGCCCCCGTAGTCGCCGCTGGTGATCGCCAGGCCGTGCGGCGCGAGTGCCCGCGCGACGTCGATCCACCGCGCGCCCGGGCCGACGCGCACCCGCCCGGCGGCCTCGTCGAGCACCTCGACGGCGTTGAGCGCGCCGACGTCGATCACCAGGCCGCCGTCGTTGAGGGACCGGCCGGACAGCCCGTGCCCGGCGCTGAAGATCCCGAGCGGCAGGTCCCGGTGGCGGCCGGCGAAGCGCACGGCGTCCTGCACCTCCGCGACGGTCCGCGGGCGCACGACGAGCCCGGGCGCGCCACCGCGCAGATAGCCCGACGTGTAGCGCGCGTACGCCGCGTCCCCGGGTTCCACCGCGCGCCCGACGAGCGAGTCGGGCAGGCCGTCGTAGTCGATGCCCGGTCGCCGCTTGGCCAGCGCGATCGAGCCGCGCACCCGCTCGGCGCTCGTCGTGCCCCGCGCGCCGCGCTCCCGGGCGACCTCCTCGCGGACGGCCGGGGCGATCTCCCGGGCGAACCGCTCGAGCTCCCGCGGGTCGTCGCCCATGGTGATGAACACGCTGACGCCGTCCTCGACGGCCAGGCGCACCAGCTCGTCGGCGGACTTCCCGGCCGTGATGTTGAGCAGGCGCGTGATCTCGCGTGGGTCGCGGCCGGCGGCCGTGGCCGCCTCGTCGATCGTCGCCATGCCGCGCTGGAGGTCGCCCGGCTGGAGGTAGGGCTGCGACGGCAGCCAGCCGTCGCCCTTGCGCCCGACGAGCCGCAGCATGCGCGGCTTGAGCGCGCCGACCCAGATCGGTACCTCGTGGGCCGGCGCCGGGCCGCGCTTCGCGCCGTCCACGTGATGGTGCTCGCCACCCGCGCGCAGCGGGCGGCGCTCGGCCGCGTCCCAGATGCCGCGGATGACGTCGATCGCCTCGTCGAGCGCGTCGACGGCCTGCCCCGGCGTCAGGCGCGTGCCGCCCATCGCCGCGATGGGATCCCAGAAGCCGCCGGCGCCGAGGCCGAGCTCCACGCGCCCGCCGGACAGCAGGTCGAGGCTCGCCACGGCCCGTGCGAGGACGGCGGGCTGGCGCAGCGGCAGGTTGAGCACGTTGCCCGCGAGGTGGATGCGGTCGGTCTGCGCGGCCACCCAGCTCATCAGCGTCCACGTGTCGAGGAACGCCGGCTGGTAGGGATGGTCCTGGAACGTCACGAGGTCGAGGCCCGCTTCCTCACTGAGCCGCGCGAGCCGGACCGGCTGGGCGGCGGGCCGGTTGACGGGCGTGATGAAGGAGCCGAAGCGCAGCGGGTGTCCGTAGTCGGGCATGCGACCAGCATGTGGTGGCGGGAGCGCCGTGACAAGGGATGGGTAAGTCACTTACTATTGATAAGTGACCATCGACCAGAAGCTGCCCGCCGGGTGGGACCTCATCGACGACGAGGAGTGCCGCCGCGCGTCCGGCGTCATGGAGCTCGTCGGGCGGCGCTGGAGCAGCAGCATCCTGTTCGCGCTGGCCCGCGGCGCCACGCGGTTCGGCGAGGTGCTGGCGTCGGTCATCGGGCTGTCGGACCGCCTGCTCGCCGTCCGGCTCAAGGAGCTGGAGCGCGCCGGGCTGGTGGATCGCGTGGTGGAGCCGACCACGCCGGTCAGCGTGCGCTACGGCCTGACGCCACGCGGGCGGGAGCTGATGGAGGCCCTCCAGCCGCTGGTCCGCTACGGCCGGCGCTGGGAGACGGGGGCCGACCGGCGGGGCTGACGCCTCGCCGCGCGGGTGTCGGAGGCCGTGCCTACCGTGGGCGCATGGCACACGGAGACATCACGCACATCGACATCCCGGTCGACGACTTCGGCAAGGCGAAGAGCTTCTACTCCACGCTCTTCGGCTGGCAGTTCGTCGAATACCCCGGCTACGAGGGCTACCCGATGTGGCAGGCCCCCAACAAGATCAGTGGCGGCGGGCTCGCCCCGCGCGACGCGGACTTCTCGCAGCCGCGCAGCTACGTCGAGGTCGACTCGATCGACCACGTGCTGGAGACGGTGAACGGCCTCGGCGGGACGGTGCTCCAGCAGAAGCAGCCGATCAGTGACACCAGCTGGTGGGCGGTGGTCCGCGACCCGGCGGGCAACTCGATCGGCCTCTACGAGGGCACGACGAGCGTGCCCGACGAGGGCTCGATGCCCGCGGAGTAGACGCAGCCGGTCAGGACCGGGGCGCTGGGGCCGTCGAGGCTGGCGCGGGGGCGGTCGACTCGCGGATCATGAGCTCGGTCGCCAGCTGGACGTGGCGGGACGCGAGCGGCCTGCCCGACGAGAGCGCCAGCGCGGTCTCCACCGCCATGCGGCCCATGCCGAGCAGCGGCTGGCGCACCGAGGTCAGCCGCGGCGTGGACCACAGCGTCTGCGGAGTGTCGTCGAACCCGGTGACCGAGAGGTCCCGGGGCACGACGAGGCCGCGCTCGCGGGCTGCTGCGAGCACGCCCACCGCGATGTCGTCGTTCGCCGCGACGATCGCCGTGGGGCGGTCGGGCAGGTCGAGGAACTCGTCGCCGAAGCGCCGGCCGGCCTCGGCGCTGTAGCTGTGCGCCCGGATCAGGTCCGGATCCTGCGGGATGCGGGCGGCGTCGAGCGCCGCCTGGTAGCCGTGGAAGCGCTCTATCGACGCCTCGGAGTCGAGGGGGCCGCCGATCCAGCCGATCCGCCGGTGGCCCAGGCCGATGACGTGCTCCGTGGCGGTACGGCCGCCCGCCCAGTTGGTCGAGCCGATGCTGACGATCTGCGAGCCGAGGGTGTCGAGCGGGTCGATCGCCACCAAGGGCATGCCGGACTCCTCGGCCGCGGCCGCCACCGGCGCGGGCACCGCCGCCGTGATGACGATGATGCCGCCGGCGCCGGAGGCCTTCTGCGCCTCGACCCAGGCGCGGCCCGCGGCGTCGTCGGGCGCGGCGATGCCCGCCGGCAGGTACCGGAGCACCAGGTCGACGCCCGCATCGCCGGCCGCTGAGACCATGCCGCGCAGCACCGTCGCGGTGTAGAGGCTCTCGAGGCTCTCGAAGACGGCGACCAGCGCGTCGGGGCGCGCGGGGTCGCGGCGGGCGGTGGTGGGCCGGTAGCCGACGTCGGCGATGACCGCGAGCACGCGGTCCCGCGTGGTGGCGGACACGTCGGCGCGGTTGTTGAGCACCTTGGAGGCCGTCGCCGGCGAGACGCCGGCGCGTCGCGCGACATCCTGGAGCGTCACCCTGCCGGGTGCGGAAGGCCTGGCCACCGTTGCCCCCCACGTTTCCGAAAGTCTTTCGACACTACCACCGCGGCCGTCGCGGACCGCGGCACAGCGCGAAAGTCTTTCGGACGGCCGCGCCAGGGCCGGGCGGGTGACGGGGCCCCGGCGGGCCCGTGCCGCGCCGGCGGTCAGTCGCGCGCCGGCGCGCCGCCGACCTCGTCGAGGAGCGCGACCTCGTCGGCCAGCGAGCCCCCGCCCAGCGGACCCGCACCCAGCGCGCCCTGGCCCAGCGAGCCCTGGCCCAGCGAGCCCTGGCCCAGCACGGACCGTTCGCCGAGCGCGACACCGGCCAGCGCGACCTCGTCGGGCAGCGCCTCCGTGGTACCGGCCGCGGCCCCGACCCGGCCCGTGGCTTCGTCGTGCCCGGACGGCAGGAGCGCCTTGACGGTCCAGACCAGCAGGACGACGAGCGCGACGTTGCGGCCGGCGAGGATGAGCGTGGTCCCCGCGCCGCCGTGCGTGATCTCCCAGTACCACCACGGGAACACGATCTGCGTCGCGGCGCCGACGGCGAGCACCAGCCCCGCGGTGCGCCGCCAGCCGGGCAGGCCGATCGCCAGCGCGGCGACCACCGGACCCGTCAGCCAGCTCATGTACTGCGGCGAGCCCACCTTGTTGAACACGAGCATCGCCAGCGTCAGCAGCAGGGCGCCGCGGATCAGCACCTCGGAACGCGCGACGCGGTCGGTCCACAGCCGCCGGCCCAGGCGCTGGCGGCGCCACCAGAGCAGGCCCACCGCGGCGATCAGGCCGATGGCGAAGAGCGCCCCGAGGAGGTCGGCCATCTGCGCCGTGCCCAGGCCGCGGATCTCCCAGCTGCCGATGTCGTCGCTGAACCACCGCTCGATGCGGGACGTGAAGAGCGCGCCGAGCACCCAGGGCGTCGCGCCGACCGCCTCGATCTGCAGTCCGCGCGCCCCCTGCTCGAGGAGGAACGAGGCGACGTGCTCCCGGCCGCCGAGCCCGACGACGGTCCCGACCACCACCGCGCTCGTCGCGACCGCGGGGACCACGGCGTCGCGCCACGGGCGTCGGGCCACGAGGAAGAGCGAGGCGACCAGCGCGCCGGGGGCGACCTTGATCCACGCCCCGGCGGTCAGCAGGAACGAGGCGACGGCGGGCCTGTCGAGCCCCCACAACAGGCCGACGACGACGAGCGGCGCGACCATCGCGTCGAGCCGGCCGACCGCGATCGGGCCCAGGAGCAGCAGGAACGCGGTCCACCACCAGCCGGCGACGATCCCGTGCCGGCGGCGCAGCAGCACCGCGAAGGCGGCGGCGTCGAGCGCCGTCACCATGAGGCACCACACCAGGGCGAAGCCGGAGCCGTATCCCAGCCCGCCGATCCCGGCGAGGATCATCGGCAGCAGGCCGCCCGCCGGGTACACCCACGCGACGTCGAGTGCCGGCCACTGCCCGGTGTGGACGCCCAGCCACACCCAGTACCGGTAGAGGTCGAGGTCCCAGAACGCCGCCTTCGGGATCCACGCCACCCCGACGAAGCCGATCCACACGTGCACCGCAAGGAACGCCGCCCATACGGCGGACGGGCGACGGAACGGCGTCAGGTCGATGCGGGACGTGACGATCTCATCGAAGGAACGACGGGGCACCCGTCCACCGTAGGGGAAGTACCTGCATGTCGCCTGGGCGATCCGGCCCGTCGTCGCGTCCGGACTCAGTAGTGTTCGCTCGGCCCCGGGGCGGGGCGGGCTGAGTTCTCTAGGAGGAGACATGGCCGGACTTGGCTGGCGCATCCACGGGACGGGGCGCACCGTGGCGCCCGGGGAGGTGGTCGCTCCCGACGAGCGGCTGACGTGGCCCCGGACGATCGGGATCGGGCTCCAGCACATCATCGCGATGTTCGGCGCGACAGTGACCGTGCCGTTGATCACCGGATTCTCGGTACAGACCACGCTGTTCTTCTCGGCGATCGGCACCATCGGCTTCCTGCTCATCACGGCGAACAAGCTGCCGAGCTACCTGGGATCCAGCTTCGCGTTCCTCACGCCGATCGCGGCGGCGAAGGCCTCCGGGGCCTCCCCGGAGGAGGGGCTGCAGATCGCGGTGGGCGGCATCCTCGCCACCGGCATCCTGCTGATGCTCGTCGGCGTCATCGCCCACCTGGCCGGCACCCGCTGGATCGAGGTGCTGATGCCGCCGGTGGTGACCGGCACCATCGTCATGATCATCGGCTTCAACCTCGCCGGCTCGGCGTGGGGTTCGTGCGACGCGGAGGGCGCCAGCTGCACGGGCTTCCGC
>CAZBIO010000321.1:0-11771 GCA_964491965.1 uncultured Cellulomonas sp. | reverse complement strand
GAGCAGCGCCGTCGCGGCGCCCGCCGGGGGGACCGCACGCGGGGTGCGCCAGCGCAGCATGGCCAGCACGTCGTCGGTGGCCGGTGCGGCACCGGTTGCCAGCGAGGCCAGCGCGTCGAGCGCCGCGGCGCGCACGCGCGGCACCCAACGCCGCTGGAGCTCGGGCTCGAGCGCCGCGGCGACCGTCCCGCGGTCGCCGCGGGACCCGACGAGCCATGGCGTTCGCTCCGTCGTGAGCCACGTCGCGGCCAGACGAGCCCACCGAGCCGGCGGGTCGCCGCGCAGCCAGACGTCGGCGTCGTCCGTCGGCGCGAACGCCGGCCGCTCCTCGCCGTCGTCGGCCACGAGCCCCGACGCGCCGGCCAGCTCGACGACGAACGCCGCCTCGGCCTCGTCGCACTCCAGCGCCTGGGCGGCCCGCTTGAGGTCGCGCACGCCGAGGCCCCCGGCGCGGAGCACCGACGGTGGCTCCTCGCCCCAGGCGGCCACCAGTCGCCCGACGAGCCGAACCACCCGCTCGGCCGCCGCGGCCGACTCGGCGGCCACGAACGCCGCCGGCCGCACGGGGGCCTCCGGCTCCGGCGGGCGTGCGGGCTGCCGGTGGGTGCGCCCGTCGCGCACGGCGCCGCTCCCCGGCCGGTACAGCTCGAGCAGGCCGGGTGCGGCGTGCAGCCCGTCGCCCTCCGGCCAGACGAGCGCGAGTGCCACCGCCTCGTCGAGGGACCGGCGGACCAGCGCCACGTCGGATGCGCGTTCCCGCTGCGGCTCCTCGTCCGTCCCGGGTCCGTCGCCGATGATCGCCGCCACGACGTCGTCACGCGACGGGGGGCCGGACGCGACGCTCAGGGCCAGCACGGACTCGACGGCCTGGAGCACGGCCGCGTCGACGCCGGCGAGCGCCCGCTCGAGGCTCGCGCGGCTGGTCGCGCGCGCCGCGAGGGACGTCAGCGTCACGGGGGAGGGCGTCGCGAGGTCCGGCCTACGGCGGAGGAGGACGACGAGGTCGTCGTCTCCCAGCGCGCTGAGGTACCCGGACATGCCCATCCGCACAACCCTACGCGGGGCGTCCGTACGCCCACGCGGGGGCGCCGGCACGGGGTCGCTCCCCCCCTCGCAGAGCACGACATGACGTTTCGTCAGAAATTTCTGGACGAAAGGTGCATCACGACGGGGACGTCGTGCTCCTGATGCGTTGGCCCGCCACCGCGGAAACCAGCCAGCACGGGGCCGCCACGCGCGACCCTCAGCCCAAGGAGCCACACCATGACCACCCTGCTTGTCCGGGACGACACCGAACGTTCCCTGCCTACCGTCCAGCCGTCGTCGACCGCTCAGCCGTCGCCCGTGGGCCGGCTGCTCGCTGTCGGCGCAGTCGTCGAGGCCCGCCTCAAGGCGTCCTTCCAGCGCTGGAGCGTCCACGCCGCACGCGTCTCGCTCGGGGCGATCTTCTTCGCGTTCGGCATCCTCAAGTACTTCCCGGACGTCAGCCCGGCCGAGCCGCTCGTCGTCGCGACGTTCGACAAGCTGACGTTCGGGCTCGTCACCGGCACCGCCGCGATGATCATCACAGCCACCGCCGAGTGCCTCGCCGGCGCGGCCCTGATCCTCGGCGGTCGCCTGACGCGACTCGGCCTCGCCGTCTTCGCGGTGTGCGAGGTCGGGATCCTGTCGCCGCTGGTCCTGCTGCCCGACATGCTCTTCACCTCGCACGGGCCCACCCTGGCTGGGCAGTACGTGCTGAAGAACGTGGTGCTCATCGCCGCCGCACTCGTCGTCGCCTCCCGTGCCCTCCGCGGCCCCGACGAGCACCACTGACGCACTCGCCAGTGCTGACGTACTCGCCACCGCTGACGTACTCGCCACCGCTGATGCACCCACCGCTGCCGTAGCCGACGCGGTCGGCAGCCGATGTACTCCGCTGACGCACACCGCGGTGTCACCGGACACCAGCGACACCGAGACTTCCGGTATCGCCGCGACGAGGGGCCGACTCCCACACGGGGGCGGCCCCTCGCTCGCGTTCTCAGACGCTCTCCCGCTCCTACTTGCGGTTTTTCCCAGGACGCCGGGGCGGCGCTTCTCTGCAGCGGGCCCCTCGGGCGTCCCGGCTTGCGGGCTCCCGGGGACTGTCTGACTAGCGGTGTTTCAGTCCGGCGTCTTCAGTGGTTCGCGGGCTCGGGGAGTCCGGGCTTGCGGGCTCCATGGGCGTTGCCCTTTTGCGCGCGTGTTGACGTGGTGATCACACGGTCAACACACGCCTCGCTTGTGTTGACGTGGTGATCACCACGTCAACACAGCCGAGAAAGAGACACGAGGTCGGTGCGGCAAGAGGAGGCCGCGGTGTGGGTCGGGGACGCGGCGGTGCGGGCAAGAGGAGAGGGCGGCCCGGGTGGGGAGCCGGCGGTGTGGGTGGAGGGACACGAGGTGAGTCGAGGTCGAGGCCCGTCGGCCCGTCACCACGGCACCGGCGACCACGGCGGAGGTTCCCTGACCGGCTCGACGGGCTGGCCCAGCGCCCGCTGGCGCTGTCGGAGCGACTTGAGCCCACGGAACACGACGATGCGAAGCCCTGGGAGCTCGCGCGTCACGCGGTAGTCGTTCCACAGGTCGATGTCGGGGTCGTCGGGGTCGGGGAACTCCAACTCGTCGAGGTCGTCGGAGTCGTCGAGGTCGTCGGAGTCGTTCAGGTCGTCCAAGTCGTCCAGGTTGTCCACGTCGTCGGTGTTCTCGGTGTCGTCGGTGCCGTGGGGTCCATCGTGCGCGGGTGTACCCAGGGCTTCGTCGTGCTGGCGGGTGCCGCGAGGCTCGCCGCCCGGGCGGGAGGGCGGGGGCTCGTTGGCGGCCGTGGTGCCTGGGGCGTTGCGGCGTGAACGGGCCCGAGCGAGGCGACGGGAGCTCTCGAGGCGCTCCTCGCGGTCGAGGACCTGCCAGGCGCGGTCGAGAGCGGCGCCGAGCACGAACGAGGTCACGTCTTGCTGCCGCAGGTCCGCGGCGGCGCGGAGCCGGGCGAGCGCGGTGGGGCCGATGCGCATGTGCAGGTGGGCGGATCGGAGTTCGAGGTCGTCGAGCGTCGGGCGCACCGGCGGACCGTAGCGGGGCCAGGGATGTGCCGGGTCGCGTCGTGCACAGGCGCACGGCACGATCGGCTCATGGACGTGAGCGTCGTCGACGTGCCGGAGAAGAAGCAGTTCGAGGGGCGGACCGCCGACGGCACCGTGGCCGGGCTGGCGGCGTACGACCTGATCGAGGGCGCGATCGTCTTCACACACACGGAGGTCAGCGCCCAGTTCGAGGGCCAGGGTGTCGCGGGGAAGATCGTCCGAGCCGCCCTCGACGCCGCGCGCCAGCGCGGGCTCCGCGTCGTGGCGCTCTGCCCGTACGTGCGGGCGTTCCTGCGCAAGAACCACGAGGAGTACGCGGACCTCGTCGGGCAGCCGCCGCCGACGAGCGGCGCGCACCCCACCGGTGTGCACCGTGTAGGGCACGAGGTCGGTTCCCATGCCGGGCCCGCCGATCCGGGAACCCGCGACGCCGGGGAGGCGCAATGACCGCCCGCCCGTACACCGGCACCGGCATCACCGTGTACTACGACGCCGTCCGGTGCCGCCACGTCGCCGAGTGCGTCCGCGGGCTGCCGCTGGTGTTCGACCCGCGACGGCGGCCGTGGATCATCGCGGACAACGAGCAGGACAAGCAACTGCTCGCCGAGGTGGTCCGGCGCTGCCCGACGGGGGCCCTGCACTACGTGCTCGACGACGGCCCGGCGGAGGTGCCGGATCCGGTCACCACGGTGACCGCCGTCCCGGACGGGCCGTTCCTGGTGCGCGGCGACCTGCGGCTGGTGCTCGGGGACGAGGGCGGGCTCGTCGAGACCCGGGCGGCACTGTGCCGGTGCGGTCACTCGGGGAACAAGCCCTTCTGCGACGGCTCGCACGAGAGGATCGGGTGGCGCAGCGCCGCGCCGACCGACCACGAGCCGGAGGGCGGCCGCCCGCACTCGGAACCCGCCGCCGCAGACGGGTAGCCGTACGCGGGAATCCGATGGCCCCCGCCCGGTAAACTCGGGCAAGGTTTTCCACCGAGGACAGGGGTAGCACCGTGCCCACCGGCAAGGTCAAGTGGTTCGACGCCGAGCGTGGCTTCGGCTTCATCGCCAGCGACGACGGCGGTGAGGTGTTCCTGCACGCCTCCGCCCTGCCCGCGGGGGTCACCCCGAAGCCCGGCGCCAAGGTGGAGTTCGGCGTCGCCGACGGCCGGCGCGGGCCGCAGGCGCTGTCGGTGACGCTGCTCGAGCCGGTGCCGTCGGTCGCGAAGGCGAAGCGGCGCCCGGCCGACGAGATGGTGGTGGTGGTCGAGGACCTCATCAAGGTGCTCGACAAGGTGGGCAACGACCTGCGTCGCGGGCGCTACCCCGAGAAGGACCGCGCCACGAAGTACGCGCAGCTGCTCCGCGCCGTCGCCGACGACCTCGAGGCCTGAACATGGCAGACGCCGTCCTGGACAAGGCCGTCGAGCTCGCCCGTGGGGTCGCGGTCGAACTCGCCGAGGACCCCGCCGACGTCGGCGACTACCTCGGCGCGGTCGAGGAAGGCGACCGGCTGGTCTCGCACCGCTTCGCCAACGTGGCGCGTGGCTACCAGGGATGGGAGTGGACGGTCACCGTCGCGCGCGTGCCGCGCGGCCGCACCGCCAGCGTCAGCGAGGCGGCGCTGCTGCCCGGCCCGGGAGCGATCCTGGCGAATACGTGGGTGCCGTGGGCGGACCGGCTGCGGCCGGGCGACATCGGCCCCGGTGACGTGCTGCCGTTCCGGCCCGACGACCCGCGGCTGGTGCCGGGATGGACGCCGTCCGGGGACGACGAGCTCGACCAGGTGGCGATCGAGGAGCTGGCCCTCGCGCGCGAGCGGATCCTCTCGCCGGTCGGCCGCGAGGAGGCCGCGCAGCGCTGGTACCGCGGGTCGCGTGGCCCGACGAGTGCGGGCGCTCTCGCATCGGAGGCGGCCTGCGCCTCGTGCGGGTTCCTGGTGCCGCTGCAGGGATCGCTCGGGCAGATCTTCGGGGTGTGCGCCAACGAGTGGTCGCCCGACGACGGCAAGGTGGTCAGCTTCGACCACGGCTGCGGGGCGCACTCGCAGACTGACGTGTCCGCGGTGACCGAGTGGCCCGAGCCCGACCCGATCGTCGACGACGGCGCCGTAGAGGTCGTCGAGCGCGAGGTCGAGCCGGCGGCGGATGAGGCCGTTGCTGGCGAGGTGCCGGCGGCGGAGCCGTCGACCGGGGCCACTGTCGACGAGGAGTCCGCCGAGCCGTGACGCCCGACGCCTTCGGCACCGCCGCCCTGCGCGCCGCCGTGCTGGAGGCCTGGCGCGGGTCCCCGGCGCGGCTGCGCGAGGACGCGAACACGGAGGAGGACCACGCCCGCGGCTACTACCGCGACCGCGTGGTGGTGGAGCTGGCGCAGAACGCGGCGGACGCCGCGACCCGCGCGGGAGTGCCGGGCCGCCTGCTGCTGCGCCTGGCTCAGGCGGACGGCGGCACGGTGCTGGTCGCCGCCAACACGGGCGAGCCGCTGACCGTCGAGGGTGTCGCGTCGCTGGCGTCGATGCGTGCCTCCGCCAAGCGCGACGGCGGGACCGTCGGGCGGTTCGGAGTCGGGTTCGCGGCCGTGCGGGCGGTGTCCGACGAGGTCTCGGTGCTCTCGACGAGCGGCGGCGTGCGGTTCTCGCTGGCGGATGCCGCCGCCGCGCTCGGCGCGGCGTCCGCCGACGTGCCGGCCCTGGCCGACGAGGTGCGCCGCCGCGACGGCTCGCTGCCCGCGCTGCGCCTGCCGTGGCCGGCCGAGGGCGCGCCGCCGACCGGCTACGACACCGCGGTGGTGCTCCGGCTCCGCGACGAGGTCGCGGCCGAGGAGGTCGCGCGCGAGCTGGCGGATGTCGGTGACCCGCTGCTGCTGGCGCTCCCGGGGCTGGTCGAGGCGGTCGTCGAGACCGACGACGGCGTGCGGCGGATCGCCGACGTCGAGGACCGGTGGCGGGTGGTGACCCAGGAGGGCGAGCTGCCGCTCGCCCTCCTGGCGGCCCGGCCGGTCGAGGAGCGCGACGCGCGCTCGTGGCGCGCCACGTGGGCCCTGCCGCGAGGCGCTCAGGAGTGGCCGCGCGTGGTACACGCCCCGACGCCGACCGACGACCGTTTGAGCCTCCCGGCGCTGCTGGTCGCCACCCTGCCGCTCGACCCGACCCGACGGCACGTGGCCCGTGGACCGCTGACCGACGCGCTGCTCGACGAGGCGGCGGCGCTGTACGGGCGACTGGCGACGGACATCGCGGCCGAGGGCGGTGACGCCCTGCGGCTGGTGCCGATCGGCCTGCCGGCTGGGCCGCTGGATGCGGAGCTCGTCGAGCGGATCGTCACGCACCTGGCCGGTGACCCGCTGGTGCCGGGGGCGGACGGTGGGCTCAACCCCGGCGCGATGTCGGTGGCGACGGTGCCGGCGCTGGACGGCCGCGCCGCCGCGGCTCTGGCGCGCTACGTCCCGCTGCTGGTACGGGTGCCCGAGCGGTACGCCAGCCAGGCGCGGGCGCTCGGTGTCGAGACGCGCCAGCTCGCCGACGTTGTCGACGAGCTGCCGCTCGGCCTGGCGAGCGACGTCTACGCGGCACTGGGCGACGCCGCCGACGACCCCGCCGCCCGCGAGGCGCTCGCGGCCCTGCCCGTGCCGCTCGTCGGCGGCCGCGTGGTGCGCGGCGTGCGCGGGACGTTGCTGCTGGACGCCGACGAGGTGGGGCGGCTCGCCCCGGCGACGCTCGACGCGCTCGCGGCGTGGGGCGTGCGGATCGTCGACCCGGCGGCGGCCGATCCGGCGCTCGAGCGGCTCGGCGCGGAGCCGGCGGGCGCGGCGCAGGTGCTGGCGTCACCGGCGGTGCGGCAGGCGGTGATCGACCAGGACGAGGGCGACGCCGCGGTGACGGATGCGGTGCTCGACCTCGTCGGGCGCGTGCTGGACGACGGCGGCGAGGTGGCCCCGCCGTGGCTCGGACTCGTCGAGCTGGCGGCCGCCGACGGGACGGCCTCCCCGGCACACGGCCTGGTGCTGCCGGGCTCGCCGGCGTCGCGGCTGCTCGACGACCGCGTGCTCGCGCCGGTGGCGCTGGAGGCCGTCGACCGGTGGGGCGCCGACGTGCTGCGTGCTGTCGGCGTGCGGTCGTCGCTCGTCGTGGTGCGCCGGCGGGACGTGATCGCGGACCCGGAGGCGGCCGACGAGGACGTCGCGGGCGGCGACGCGGACGAGCCGCTCGACGGGTGGCCGGAGTACCTCGACCACCTGGCGCGCGTCCTCGCGCCGGGCGCGTACGTGGGCGACGTCGAGGCGATCGCCGACCTCGACGCGGTCGCCGACGGCGCGTGGCCGGACGTGCTGCGGGCTATCGCCGGTGACCCGGACCTGCGGCGGACGATGAACCAGCCGGTGCGCGACGAGCGCGGGCGCTTCGCGCCGGGCTACACCGCGTGGTGGCTGCGTACGCGTGGCCCGGTCGGGCGGCCGTTCGCCCTCCACGCGAGCGGCTGGCTGCCGCCCGCGCCGGACTGGCTGGCCGGGTTCGACGAGGACGTGCTGCGGGCCGTCGGGGGCGTGGACGTCGCGGCCCTCGACCTGGAGGGCTGGACCCGCCTGTTCGACGAGCTCCCCGCCGGCCGTGCGGTCGCGCCGGCGGACGCGGTCGCGGCGTGGATCGCCCTGTCGAGCCTGCCGCCCGATTCGCCGGGCGGGCCGCCGGAGCACGTCGTCGCGCTCGTCGCGCCGGGCCGCGCCACGGTGGTGCACGCGGAGGACGCGGCGGTCGCGGACGCGCCGATGTGGTGCCAACGCACGGACGTCGCGGCGCTGGTGATGGTGCAGGCCGCGCTCGACGCGTCGGAGGTCGCGGACGTGCTCGACCTGCCGCTCGCCAGCGAGCTCGCCGAGGGCCTGGTGACCGGCGACGGGGCGCGCCGGCCGGTGCCGGACGCGGTGCGCGCGCTGCTCGGCGACCTCGCGCCGCACGACTGGTGGGAGCACGAGGAGCTGCGCGTCGACGGCGTCGAGGTCGACTGGTGGGTGGACGGCGACGGTGTGCACGCCGTGACGATCGCCGGCCTGGCGGCCGGCCTGGCGCAGGCCGCGCGGTCGTGGGAGCGGCGCTGGGCGGTCGAGATCGTGCTGGCCGACGAGGGTCGCGCGGACGAGGTGCTGCTGGGCTTCTGACGCCCTGCCGCAGCCTGACGCCCTACCGCAGCCGGCGCCCCATCGTGTCGTGGCGGTGCGACCACCAGACGCCGACCAGCCCGAGCAGGGCACCGGTGGCGCAGACGGCGGTGGGGATCCAGCCGGTGGTGCCGGTCGCGGCGAGGATCACGGCGACGACGAGCGCGACACCCCACAGCGCGGCTCCGACGCCCGCGACGCGCGCCAGGTCCACCTGGAGCGGGGTGGTGGGTTCCGTCATCGCTTCACGCCTCCCAGGGAGTCGGGGCCAATATGCTTCCAGCATCGCAGGAGTGATGTCGAGAGGATCGCAGGAGTGATATCGGCGAGATCGCAGAAGTGATATCAGGCCTCCACTTCGCTGCGAGTTCGGTGCGCCTCGACGCGTCTCCGGAGCTCGCTGCGCTCGCGGAGACATCTCCCCAGGCGGTGCTCGTCGGCGACACGCCGCGGCTCGTCGACGAATGGCAGCTGGCGCCGACGTTGTGGAACGCGGTTCGCCATGAGGTCGACATCCGCGGCGTGCCTGGCCAGTTCGTTCTGACGGGCTCGGCGACACCGTCCGACGACGTGACGCGACACAGTGGCGCGGGCCGGTTCCATCGGGTGACCCTGCGTCCGATGAGCCTCGCCGAGAGTGGCGACTCGACGGGAGCGGTGGCGTTCGCCAGCCTCTTCGACGGCGCGGACGTGCGCGTTGATCCGTTGCGCATGCGCGCTCTCATCCGGGCGCTAGCCCGCAACGTCGCGACCGAGATGCCCGCGACGAGGCTCGGTACGGAGGCCGAGATCGAGGACGGAACGCGCATGGCGCGCGGTGTGTCTGCGCAGTCCGCACGCAAGTACCTCGACACGCTCACACGAGTGTTCGTCCTCGAGGAGCAGCCGGCGTGGGCGCCTCACCTGCGATCCCGAGTCCGACTTCGAGTACAACCCAAGTGGCACTTCGTCGACCCATCGCTGGCCGCGGCCGCGCTCGGCGCGGGGCCGCAGTCGCTGCTCGACGACGTGAGGACGCTCGGTCTGCTGTTTGAATCGCTGTGCATTCGCGACCTGAGGGTCTACGCGCAGTCTCTGGACGGAAGCGTCTTCCATTATCGGGACGAAGTGGGGCTCGAGGTCGATGCCATCGTCGAGTTGCGTGACGGTCGATGGTCCGCGTTCGAGGTCAGGCTCGGGAGCACTGCCAGCATCAATGCGGCCGCGTCGAACCTCTCGAAGCTTGCCGCCAAGGTGTCGGCGCAGCGGGCCGAGCGCCTGTGCTCGCTCAAGGAACTGACCGCCGGAACCACGAGCCACACGCGGCCCGACCGTGTCAACGTCATCGCACTCGGACACCTCGGCTACGACGGCTGAGCGAGGGTCGTCGGCGGTGCAGCGCTCGCCTTGCGTTACCGGCAGGTTACGAGGTCGTGGACACGTCCTCGGCGTGTTCACCCCTCTGCCACACTTCCGCCATGTCTTCAGCCAGCGCCACGGAGACGGCCCCTACGCGTAGCGGCGGGCCCACCAATCCCATCGATCGCTTCTTCCGCATCACCGAGCGCGGTTCGACCATCGGAACGGAGATCAGGGGCGGCCTGGTCACCTTCTTCACGATGGCTTACATCATCGTGCTCAACCCGATCATCCTCGGTGGCCAGGACAGCGGGGGGAACATCCTGGCCGAGCCCTCCACGATCGCGGCGACGACCGCGCTGGTCGCGGGCGTCATGACGATCCTCATGGGCTTCGTCGCCAACTTCCCGCTCGCCCTGGCGACCGGCCTCGGAATCAACGCCGTGGTGGCGTTCTCCATCGCCACGCTGCCCGGAGTCTCGTGGGCGGACGCGATGGGCGTCGTCGTCTGGGAAGGCCTGATCATCCTGGTCCTGGTGCTCACCGGGTTCCGGAAGGCCGTGTTCAACGCCGTGCCCAAGTGGCTGAAGACGGCGATCAGCGTCGGCATCGGCCTGTTCATCGCGTTCATCGGGTTCGTCGACGGCGGGTTCGTCCAGCCAGGCGCCGGCACAATCGTCGACCTGGGCCAGGGCGGCTCGCTGCGCACGTGGCCGGTGCTCGTCTTCGTCGTCGGTCTCGTCATCATGGCGATCCTCATGGTGAAGAAGGTTCGCGGCGCGATCCTCATCTCGATCCTCACCATGACCGTGGTCGCGATCGTCGTGGAGGCGATCGCCAAGGTCGGGTACGCGTCCGCCGACAACACCGCCGGCTGGCGCTCCACCCTCCCGGCGTGGCCCAGCTCGGTGGCGGACGCCCCCGACTTCTCGCTGCTCGGGCACTTCTCGCTCACCGGCCCGTTCGCGCACGCCGGCGTGGTGACGGCGGTCGTGCTGATCTTCTCCCTGCTGCTCGCCGACTTCTTCGACACGATGGGCACCATGGTGGCCGTCGGTTCCGAGGCCGGCCTGCTCGACGAGAAGGGCAACCCGCCCAAGACCCAGCAGATCCTCGTCGTCGACTCGATCGCCGCGGCCGCGGGTGGTGCGGCGGGTGTCTCGTCGAACACCAGCTACATCGAGTCGGCCTCGGGCGTGGGCGACGGCGCGCGCACCGGCCTGGCGTCGGTGGTCACCGGCATCGCGTTCCTGCTGGCGACCTTCCTGTCCCCGCTGGTCGAGATCATCCCGGCCGAGGCGGCAGCGCCCGCGCTCGTCATCGTCGGCTTCCTCATGGTCACCCAGGTGCTGGACATCGACTGGAAGAGCTGGGAGATCGCCATCCCGGCGTTCTTCGCCATGGTGCTCATGCCGTTCACGTACTCGATCACGGTGGGCATCGGCGCCGGCGTCATCCTCTACGTGATCCTCCAGGCGGTGGTCGGCAAGGCGAAGAAGGTCCACCCGCTGATCTGGCTGATCTCGGTGCTGTTCATCCTCTACTTCATCCGCGGGCCCATCCAGACGCTCGTCGGCTGAGAGGCGCTACGACGGGGCCGGGTCCTTCCGTGGGGCCCGGCCTTCGTCGTGCCCGGGGGCGGTGGGCTCGGGCCCGGCCGGGGTGGGCTCGTCGTGCCCCGGGGCGGGGGCGGTGGGCTCGTCGGGCACGCGGCGGCGCACGACGAGGGCGAGGACGGCCAGGCCCACCGCGGTGCCCGCCGTGTTGAGCACCCAGTCCTGCACCGCCGCGAAGCGGGTCGGGAGGAAGAGCAGCTGCGCGACCTCGATCGCGGCGCTGGTCGCGGAGCCGAGCAGCGGCACCGCGGGCCAGCGCCGAAGCCCCAGCACCACACCGACGAGCACGCCGAACGGGACGAAGAGCAGCACGTTGCCGACCGCCTCGAGGCCGAGGAACGTCACCGGCAACCCGTGTTCCGCGAGCCACAGCGCCATGCGGCGGATCCAGCTCATGGTGCCGGAGGGCGCGGGCTGCGGGAGCAGCGTGATGGCGGCCAGCCCGACGAGGTACACCGCGAGCAGCGCTCGCACGGCGCGGTGTGCGCGGGTGGCGCCGGAGGGCATCGGCTCAGCGTACGGGCGTTCCGGGTGAACACCGCGGCCCGGGCCTCGGCGCGTGGGCGGAGCCCGGT
>CAZBIO010000320.1:0-4687 GCA_964491965.1 uncultured Cellulomonas sp. | reverse complement strand
CCACGTCGTCGAGACCCAGACGCTGACCCTCGCGGCCGAGGCGACGCACCTGCCCGACCGCGTCGTGGTGGACATCGCGGGCCTCGAGGAGGGCGCGATCATCCACGCCGGCGCGATCACGCTCCCGACGGGTGCGACGCTCCTGACCGACCCCGAGCACGTCGTCCTGACGATCTCCGTCCCGCGCGCCGAAGTGGAGGAGGAGCCCGAGGCCGAGGCCGTCGTCGAAGAGGCTCCGGTCGAGCCGCAGGACTGACCCGAGCCGCAGGACTGACCCGTCGCGCCCGGCCCGCCGGAGGGTGGGCCGCCAGGAGGAGGTGCTCGCGTGGCCGAGGACCGCTGGCTGGTCGTCGGGCTGGGCAACCCAGGCGCGGAGTATGCCGGCAACCGGCACAACGTCGGCGCGATGGTGGTCGACGAGCTGGCGCGCCGGCTCGGCGTCACGCTGGGGCGTGCCGGCGGTGTGCTGGGTCGTCGGCCGCAGGCCACGGCCGCGGAGGCGCGCCTCGGCACCCTGCCGGGCGGGGTGCCCGGCCCGCGCGTGGTGCTCGCCCGCCCGACGACGTACATGAACGTCTCGGGCGGGCCGGTCGCGGCGCTCGCGAAGTACTACGGCGTCCCGCCGGGGCAGGTGGTCCTGGTGCACGACGAGCTCGACATCCCCTTCGCGGACGTCCGGCTGAAGCTGGGCGGCGGCGAGGGCGGCCACAACGGACTGCGCGATACGTCGCGCGCCCTCGGCACCAAGGACTACGTGCGGGTTCGCGTCGGCATCGGCCGGCCGCCGGGTCGCATGGACGCGGCCGACTTCGTCCTCAAGGACTTCTCTGCCACCGAGCGCAAGGACCTTGCGTGGCTGGTGGACCGGGCCGCCGACGCCGTCGAGGCCGTGGTCCTCGAGGGTCTCGACGCGGCGCAGCTGAGGTTCCACACCAAGGCCTGAGGCGCACGACGACATCGCGGGGTCACCCGGTCCGCGAGGGGGCGCGTGGCTACCCGGGTGGGTGCTCGAACCCGCGACTCCTGGGCCGTGCCGAATTCGCCCGCTGTTCACCTCCGAGACCCGTACGGTTGGTCCGTATGGGGTGAAATCGGACATGTCGTGCTGACTCGCTCGACAGGGCCGAATACGCTCGAATCCGGACAACACGGACGGAGCGGGCCATGACGATGCTGGGCGAGGAGCCGCGGGCGACGACCGCGGAACTGGAGGCGTTGACAGAACGCCGTCGGCCCTCCGCCGGCCCGCGGCGGTCGTGGGCGTCGACGGAACCGTTCATCGCCGGCGAGCGTGCCCCGCTCGAGGGTGCCGAGGCCGACTCCTGGCGTGGCGCGTCCGTCGGGTACGTCTACCGTGCGGCATCGCTCGACCTCGCCGTCGTCGCGTTGTCCCTCATCGCACTCGTCCTCGCGGGCGGCGCGCGCACCATGGAGCAGGGCGTGCCGGCGATCCTCGCGGGCGTCGCGTTCCTGGTGGGGATCGGCGTCTGGCACGGGTACGACGCGAAGGTCGTCGGCGACGGCCCCCGCGAGTTCCAGGCCGTGCTGCGCGCGGGCGTCGCCGTGTTCGTCGTCCCCGCGCTGGCGACGGCGCTGGTCCAGCGGCCGCTGCCCCGGCTCCAGATCGTGGTGCTCGCGCTCCTCATGACGATGGGTGGCCTCGTCGGGCGGCGCCTGCTGCGCCGATCGCTGCACCGCTCGCGCCGGGCGGGGTTCGGCATGGTGAGGACCCTCGTGGTCGGGGACGCCGTGGCCGCCCACAGGACGATCGTCCAGCTCCGGGAGTCGACCCACCACGGGTACCGCGTCGTGGGGGTCTGCCTCCCGGCGCTGACCGACCGGCCGCCCCAGGACGGTGTGCCGATGCTCGGCGCGTTCGCGGACATCGCCCAGGTGGTCTACGACCACAGCGTCGAAACGGTCATCGTGGCCGGTAGCGGCCTGACGGGCGACGCGTTGCGGCGGCTCTCGTGGGCGTTGGGCCGCGCCGGGGCGGACATGGTCGTCGCCCCCGGCCTCGTCGAGGTGCTCGGGCCGCGCGTCACCATGCGGCCGACGGTCGGCCTCTCCCTGCTCGGGGTCGAGACGACCCCGCCGCGGCGCCGCCTCTTCGCGAAGAGCGTGCTCGACCACGTCCTCGGTGCCGCGCTGCTGGTGGCCGCGACTCCCGCGATCGCGGCGGCGGCGCTGGCCGTCCGCGTCACCAGCCGAGGACCGGTCTTCTTCCGGCAGCGCCGGGTCGGCATCGACGGGCGCCCGTTCACGCTGATCAAGCTCCGCTCGATGTACGCGGATGCCGAGGCGCGGCGCACGGCGCTGCTGCGCAGCTCGGACCGGGACGGTCTGATGTTCAAGATGCACCACGACCCCCGGATCACGCCGGTCGGCAGGCTGCTGCGCAGGTTCTCGGTCGACGAGCTCCCTCAGTTGTGGAACGTCGCCCGCGGCGACATGTCGCTCGTCGGGCCCAGGCCGCCGCTCCCGGAGGAGGTCGACGGGTACCAGGACCAGGTGTTCCGCCGGCTGCATGTCCGGCCGGGCCTCACGGGCCTGTGGCAGGTGAGCGGGCGGTCCGACCTCTCCTGGGAGGAGTCGGTCCGGCTCGACCTGCGCTACGTGGACAACTGGTCCGTCGCGATGGACCTGCTCATCCTCTGGAAGACGGGCAGGGCGATCGTCGGCGGTGCCGGTGCCTACTGAGGGTCGCGACCGCGCGCGCGTCCTCATCGTCGTCCAGAACCTGCCGCTCCCCCTGGACCGGCGGGTGTGGCTCGAGTGCCAGGCGCTCGTCGCCGCGGGGCACCAGGTCTCGGTGATCTGCCCGCGCGACGAGGGTCAGGCCGCGCACTTCATGCTGGACGGGGTCCGGATCCACACGTACCGGCCGCCTCGACCGCGAACGGGGGTCGCCGGGTACGTCGCCGAGTTCGTCTACTGCTGGCTGCGCACCGCGGGTCTGTCCGTGCACGTCGCTCGCCGCGAGGGCTTCGACGTGCTCCAGGCGTGCAACCCGCCGGACACGTACTGGTTGCTGGGCGGCATCTGGAAGGCGCTGCGCGGGACGCGGTTCGTGTACGACCAGCACGACCTGTGCCCGGAGGTCTTCGTGGCGCGATTCGGCCGGTTCGGGCCGCTCTATCGTGGCCTGCGCCTCCTCGAGCGGGCGACGTACCGCACCGCCGACCACGTGATCTCGACGAACGAGTCGTACCGGGCCATCGCGACCGGGCGCGGGCACGTGCCGCCGGAGGGCACGACGATCGTCCTGAGCGCACCCGATCCCGAGAGGATGCGGCGGTCCACCCCGGTGCCGGCCCTCAAGCACGGGCGGCGGCACCTCGTCTGCTACCTGGGCATCATGGGCCCGCAGGACGGAGTCGACCGCCTGGTCGAGGCCGTCGACCACTACGTGAACGTGCTCGGGCGCACTGACGCGCACTTCGGGCTCATGGGGTTCGGTGACTGCCTCGACGAGCTGCGCGCGCGGGTCTCGACGCTCGGGCTCGACGAGTACGTCACGTTCACGGGGAAGGTGGGGCCCACCGAGATCGAGCGCTGGCTGTCGACCGCCGACCTCGGCGTCACGCCCGACCCGAAGACCGCCTTCTCCGACAAGTCGACGATGAACAAGACGCTCGAGTACATGGCGTACGAGCTGCCGGTCGTCGGCTACGACCTGACGCAGAACCGGCGTTCCGCGGGCGAGGCGGGGCTGACCGTCGAGCGCGACGACGCACCGTCGCTGGCCGAGGCGATCGCGGAGCTGCTGGACGACCCCGAGCGCCGGGCGCGGATGGGCGCCATCGGGCGCAAGCGGATCGAGGACGAGCTGTCCTGGCAGGTCCAGGCGCGGCGGTACGTCTCCGTGTTCGCGCGGTTCGGCCACGGCCGGCGCTGACCGCTCCTCGTTCTCGTCCTCGTCCTCGTCCTCGTCCTCGTCGACGAGTCGACCGCCCACCGTCTGCCGACGTGACGGTCGCGAGCGAAGTACGTCCACGCGACCGAGGTGCATCCACGCGACCGGAGTGCATCCACGCGACCGGAGTGCATCCACGCGACCGGAGTGCATCCACGCGACCGGAGTACATCCACGCGACCGGAGTGCATCCACGCGAGCGGAGTGCATCCACGCGACTGATGCACGTCAAGGTGCATCACCGACACGGAAGTGCATGACCAGGCCCGCGGACGTGACCAGCTGCGAGATGAGCATCTCCACGCGAGATGTGCACTTGCTGGTGCTCACCTCGCGTGCAAGTGCTCATCTCGCGAGGAGATAGGGACGGAAGGTGGTCCCGACGACGAGACCGCCGGTACGCCGCAAGGGGTGGGGTGCCGGCTCGGCTGTTGGCAGAGGCTGACGCGGCCGGGCGGGTCGACTGGCGGGTGAGCGTGGACGCCACGGCCACCCGGCCCTCGCCGTCACCTACCGCGCCGCGATCGAACCTTCGATGCCTTCGACAGGTCACGGCCCAACGGAAGGCTTCATGCCGTCAACGGCCACCGACGCCACCGACGTCCTGGCCGAGTACTCCTAGCTGCCCTGCATCAGGGTGGTGATGTGGGTGGGGGTGAGGGCGTGGTTGTAGAGGTGGATGTCGTCGAGGGTGCCGGTGTAGGGGCGGTAGCCGCCGGGTTCGGCGCCGAGGGTCAGGGGCAGGGTGTTGGTGGCGATGGTGGTGGTTTT
>CAZBIO010000319.1:0-5490 GCA_964491965.1 uncultured Cellulomonas sp. | reverse complement strand
CGAGCGCGTCGAGGAGGGCGTCGGCGGACATCGCTCCGATCCTCCCAGCCCCCGCCGACACCCGACACCGACCGGCCCCCGCCCGTCTGCCGCCTGCCTGCCGCCTGCCCGCCGCCGCACCCCTCCGATCCGCCGCCCCTGTCCAACCCCGCCACACGTGTGACTGGTGGGGCTGGTGTGACGTCACACGCGTCTCGGGAGTGGACACCAGCACCACGTGTGGCGGGGTTGGACGGGTAGCCTGCCGATCCGGCCAGCCGAGTCGTGAGGTCGAGCCGGCCGAGTCGCGAGGTCGAGCCGGCCGAGTCGCGAGGTCGAGCCGAGTCGTGAGGAATCGATGCCTGCCCTGCGGATGTACACCACCACGTGGTGCGGCTACTGCCGCCGGCTGAAGTCGCAGCTCGACGCCGCGGGCATCGCGTACGACGAGGTCGACGTGGAACAGGTGCCGGACGCCGCCGCCCTCGTCGAGCAGATCAACGGCGGGAACCGGACCGTGCCCACGCTGGTGTTCCCCGACGGCTCCGCCGCGACCAACCCGTCCCTCGCCGAGGTCCAGGCACGCCTGTCGTGATGACGGCGTCCCTCGTCGGGCGGTCGGCATCCCGGGTCGCGGGGTCGGCGTTCCCGATCGGGCGGTCGACGCCCCCGATCACGGGGTGGGCGTCAGTGGCCCACCGAACCATTCGCTGATCAGCGCGAACGCCACCGAGGTGCCCATCGGCAGCAGCACCGCGCCCGAGTGAACGGCCTCGGCCAGCTCGTCGCGCGTGAACCAGCGAGCCTCGGTCACCTCCGCCCCGTCGACGTGCACCCGCGTGGATGCGGCGTGCGCGCGGTACGCCAGCATCAGCGAGGCCGGGAACGGCCAGGGCTGGCTCCAGCGGTAGTCCACGTGGTCGACGACGATGGCGGTCTCCTCCGCCACCTCACGGCGCACGGCGTGCTCGGCGGACTCCCCCGCCTCGACGAACCCCGCCAGCGTCGAATACCGGCCCCGTGGCCAGGCGGCGTTGTGGCCGAGCAGCAGGCGGTCGTCGTCGTCCACCACCGCGACGATGATCGCGGGGTCCGTGCGCGGGTAGTGCTCCGTGCCGTCGTCCACGCACGTGCGCACCCAGCCCGCCTGCGTGACGGTCGTGCGACCGCCGCAGCGTGGGCAGCGCGGGTGGCGGGTGTGCCACGCGTCGAGCGCGACCGCCGAGGTCGCCAGGCCCGCGTCGTATGCGGGGAGGCTGGCGCCGACGTCGCGCAGCGCCGCCCATCGCAGCCCGGGCGCCGGCTCCGGATCCTCCTGACGTGAGCCGCTGGTGCGGTGGACCAGCACATCGGACGGCTGCCCGGTGCGCGGCGCCGGGCCACCGCGCGGCACGCGACGGGCCAGCACCAGGGCCCCCTCCTCGCGCCCGAGCAGCAGCCACTGCTCGTCGTCGGCGAGGCCGTCGCCGTCCACCCGGCCCGCAGTCTCCGGGTCCAGGCGCGCGGCGCGGGGCTCCGGGCCGCCCTCGACGACCAGCTCCGCGCCGCCGACGACGATGACACGGGTCGCCGGGTCGCGACGGGCGCGGTCGAGGGCGGCCGGGTCCGCGCGCAGCTCGGCGGCACGGTCGAGGTAGGCGCGGGCGAGGGGGAGGTCGGCGAAAACCACGGCGTCACCGTACGCGGCGTCCGGCTCGTCGCCGCCCAGCGTTCAGCGCCCTTCGCCCGCCGCGTTCACCGCACGACGAGCACGGCGGCGACGGTCACGACGAGGGTCGCCGCCACCTCACCGAGGCCGATGGCTCGCGCGCTGGGCCACGGGCGCCGACGCGGCACGAGGGTCGCGCGCAGCAGGAGCCCGGTCGCGACGGCGAGCGGGAGCACGGCCCACCCTGTCGCGCCGCCGTTCGCGACGGTAATCTCCAGCCAAGCGGCAGCGGCCGCGACCAGGGCGGCGTGCCACCCGACCGAGACGGCGAGCACCACGCGATCGCCCCGGTCGCGGATGAGCGACTTGACGTAGGGCACCGTGCCGAAGAAGTAGCCGGTGAGCAGCCCCGCCGCCTGCCAGGCGGTGCCCTCGTCGGCCCCGGGCGGCAGCCAACCCGGCGGCCAGCCGCCGACGAGCCCGACCGACACCACGGTCATCCCCATGGCGGCGAGCACGGTGACCGCGTCGTTCAGCCAGGAGCGGTCGGCCCGCCGCACCGAGCTGGCGAGGCTGACGGCCAGCAGCACCGCGTAGAGGGGCCCCCACCGCACGAGCCCCGGCGCGACGGCGAGCAGCGCCCCGCCGATCACCGCCGTGGCGATCACGTGGAAGCGCATCGGCGGCACGTACCGCGCGCGGCGGCCGGACCGCAGCCACAGGCCCGTCGCGGAGAAGGCGCAGTAGGCGACGAGCCAGGCGACGAGCAGCAGTGCGTGGCGCCACGTCGGGCCGGCGACGATCGCGCCGACCACCACCGGCGCGACGAGCATCGCCCAGGCGCCGTGCTCCCGCGGGATCCATCCCGGGCCGAGCCGGCGCCGGCGCGGCTGTCCGTCCGAGGGGACCCGTGGCGCTCGTCGGCCGGAGGGCGGCGCGGCAGGAGCGGTGGCGGGCACGCCCCGACCGTAGCGGTCCGTCCCGGCGGCTCGGGCACGGATCGGGTCCGCGTGCGGCAAGAGCCGGCGACGTCGAGCGCCGGGTTCTCGGGGCCGGCCTCCGGCCACCGGGACGGAGGCGGGGACACGCCGGGCCGCGCGCCCCGGGTGCCGGTGAGGGCCGACCTACCCTGGCGACGTGCCTCGTTCGCCCCTGACGCTCGCAGCCCTCGCGACCGTCGCCGTGCCCGGCCTCGACGTGTTCGACGTTCGTCAGCCGCTGAACGGCGGGTCGGAGTACGACGTCGCGCTCGTCACGGACGCCGACCGCCGCCACTGGGTGGTCCGCGCGCCGGCGAGCGCCGCAGCGGGTGCCGCGCTCGAGGCCGAGGTGGTCCTGCTGACGGCGCTGGCCGCGCAGGTGGACTCGGGCGCGCTGCCGTTCGACGTGCCCCGCCCGGCCGGCTTCGCCCACCTGCCCGAGGGGGGCCGCGCGGCCGTGCACCCGCTGGTGGCCGGTGCCCCGCTCCGGCTCGACACCCTCGCCCCCGGACCCGGCCTCGCCGCGTCGCTCGGGCGGGCCCTCGGCGCGCTGCACCAGCTGCCGACCTCCGTCGTCGAGAACGCCGGACTCCCCGTCTACGACGCGCCCGCGTACCGCCAGCGCCGGCTCGCCGAGGTCGACGAGGCCGCCAAGACCGGGAAGGTCCCCGCCGCCCTGCTGCGCCGGTGGGAGGCCAAGCTCGAGGACGTGCGGCTGTGGCGCTTCCAGCCCACCGTGGTCCACGGCGACCTGACGGCGCCGCACGTGCTGGTCCGCGACGGCGAGGTCAGCGGCATCCTCGACTGGGACGACGCGATGGTCGCCGACCCCGCCGACGACCTGTCGTGGCTGCTCGTCGCCGCGTCTCCCGACGCCGCCGAGTCAGTGCTCGAGGCCTACCTGCTGCGACGCACCGAGCTGACCGACCCCTTCCTCACCGAGCGTGCGCTGCTCGCCGGCGAGCTCGCGCTCGCCCGCTGGCTGCTCTACGGGGTGCGCACCGGCCGCCAGGACGTGGTCGACGACGCCACGGGCATGCTCGCCGACCTCGAGGCGGCGGCCGATTCGGAGCTGGTCCCGGCGATCTGAGCCTCCGCTCACCTGCGCAGCCTCCGCTCACACGCTCGCGACGGGCTCCTCCGCCGTCGCCGACGCCAGCAGGGCCTCGATCTCGTCGGCGTCCAGCAGCCGCTCCGGGTAGACCGTGGTCCCGGTACCCACGTAGCAGAACGCCGCGCGCACCCGCTCCAGCGGCATGTCCTTCCAGCGAGACCAGGCCAGCCGGTAGACGGCCAGCTGGAGCTCGCGCGCCGCGCGATCGGCGGCGTCGGTGGGCGGCGCGCCGGTCTTCCAGTCGACCACCACCACGCCACCGGGCACGTCGGGATCGGGGAACACGGCGTCCATCCGCGAGCGCAGCACGTAGCCGCCCACCGAGGTCTCCACCCACTCCTCGACCGCCAGCGGCGCCAGGGACGCCCACGGTGTCCGGCCGAACATCTCCCGCAATCGGGTCATGTCCGCACCCGCGGGCGCCGAGTCGTCGTCGGCCCCCGGCAGCGCCTCGACGTCCACGATCGTCGCGTCGCCGAAGTACCCCTCGACCCAGGCGTGGAACGCCGTGCCGAGCCGGGCCTGTGGCGACGGCGGCTGCGGGACCGGCCGGCGCAGCGCCTGCGCGAACGCGGCGGGGTCGCGCTCCAGGCGCACCAGCGCCGACGCGGAGAGCGCCGCGGGCAGCTCCACCGAGCCGGCAGGTGCGGACGTCGCGGCACGCTCGGCGAGCAGCCGGTCGGCCAGCACATCCCACTCCGTGTCCCCCGCGAGCAGGTCCAGGTCACCGCCCGCCCCGGGCGTGTGGCCGTCGTCGGCGCCACCGCCGGGCCGCCCTGCTGCCCGCACCGCGGCGGCGGCGCGCTCGAGCGCCTCCCGGCGGCCCGACCCGTCGGCGAACGGGTCGGCCGGCCACGGCGCGGTGTACTCCCGCTCCGCCAACGGGTTCGGGTCGCCGGGTGCCGGGGCGGGGCTCCAGCCCTCGTCGGACACCAGGCCGGCTGCGATGAGCTCGGCGAGGAAGGGCGACGGCACCCGCACGCTGGCCTGCGTTCCCCAGTGGTACCCGGTGAGGAGCAGGTGGTGGCGCGCCCGGGTGACCGCGACGTAGGCCAGGCGGCGCTCCTCGGCCAGCTGGTACTCCCCCGCCCGGGCGCGGAACTCGTCGCGGCGCCGCAGCAGGTCCTTGGCGTCGGTGGACCCGGCGTGCTCGAAGACCGGCAGCTCGTCGCGGTCGCCGCGGAGCGGGTAGGGCAGCGCGCCCAGCTCGGTCAGCCAGGCGCTGGCGGTGTAGCCGGCCCGGCCCGCCGCTTCGCTCGGCAGCCCGCCGTCGACCAGAGCCGGGACGGCGACGACGTCCCACTCCAGGCCCTTCGCCCCATGGATGGTCAGCAGCTGCACGGCGTGCGGGTCGGGCTCGGTCAGGGGCGTCTCCAGCCCCCGCTCCTCCGCGACCGCCGCCGCGAGCCACGACAGGAAGGCACCGAGCGTCGGCGCGTCCGCGTCGCGTGCGAAGTCCGAGGCCACCTGGGCGAACGCGTCGAGGTGCGTCCTGGCGCGCGCCGGCGTGACGCCCGGCCGGGCCGCCACCTCGATGTCCAGCCCCCAGAGCCGCTCAGCGTGCGCGACGAGCTCCGGCAACGGCAGGTAGGTGTGCTGGCGCACGGCGCGCAGCACGGCGGCGAGGTCCACCAGTCGCCGCCGCCCCTCGTCGGTCAGCGCGCGGTCGTCGTGGCTGCGCCATCCGGGCCGGGGCAGGTCGTCCAGCGCGTCGACGATCGACCGCTCGTCGACGACGTCCAGCTCGACCACCGCCTCGTCGGGGACGA
>CAZBIO010000318.1:0-3244 GCA_964491965.1 uncultured Cellulomonas sp. | reverse complement strand
TCCTCGTACTTCTTGCAGAACCGCGCGCCGGAGACGGCGATGTCCTCGATGCCGTCCTCGTCGGACGCGAAGACGACGCGCCGCTGCAGCACGGACGTCGAGTTGTAGAAGTGCACGATCGCCTGCTTGGCGCCCGCGATCGCCTCGTACGTGCGCTCGATGAGGTGTTCGCGGCGGGCGTCCCGGGCGAGGCGGAGGTGGCCGCGTACTGGGCGGACGTCGACGAGACGGTGCGGGCGATGCGGGCCGCCGTCCGCGCGCGGGACCGGTGGCGGGCGCGCGCCTCGACGAGGTCGCTGCGCGGACGGGTTGCGGCGCCCGGACGGCGCGGGGGTATGGTGCCCCTCGTGCGGGGCACGCTCCTCCTTCGCCGCCGCGGCGGGGCCCACTAGGCCGGTCCCTCGCCGCGGAGTCTGCCGTGCCGGCTGAACCAAGCCCCCCAGACTTTCGAAGCGAGGCACGTATGAGCTACATCGACCGCAACCCCCAGCAGCCCTCGGGCATGCCGATCCACAAGTACCGCCCGTTCTCCGAGCAGATCCGCGTCGAGCTGCCGGACCGGACGTGGCCGACGAAGACCATCACGAGGGCGCCGCGCTGGTGCGCGGTCGACCTGCGGGACGGCAACCAGGCCCTGATCGAGCCGATGAACGCCGCGCGCAAGCTGGCGATGTTCGAGCTGCTCGTGCAGATGGGCTACAAGGAGATCGAGGTCGGGTTCCCGTCGGCGTCGCAGACGGACTACGACTTCGTCCGCACGCTGATCGACGAGGGCCGGATCCCCGACGACGTGGTGATCCAGGTGCTGACGCAGGCTCGGGAGCACCTGATCGAGCGCACGTACGAGTCGCTCCGGGGCGCCAAGCAGGCGATCGTCCACTTCTACAACTCGACGTCCGTGCTCCAGCGCCGCGTCGTGTTCAACGCCGACGAGGACGGCATCGTCGACATCGCCGTGTCCGGCGCGCGGTTCTGCAAGAAGTACGAGGAGCTGATCCCGGACACCGAGGTGTACTACGAGTACAGCCCCGAGTCGTACACGGGCACCGAGCTCGAGTACGCGGTGCGCGTCTGCAACGCGGTCCTCGACGAGCTGGACCCCGGCGACGACAAGCCGGTGATCATCAACCTGCCGGCGACCGTCGAGATGGCGACGCCCAACGTCTACGCCGACTCGATCGAGTGGATGAACCGCCACCTGCACCACCGCGACCGCGTGGTGCTCTCCCTGCACCCGCACAACGACCGGGGCACGGCCGTCGCGGCCGCCGAGCTGGGCTACCTCGCGGGCGCCGACCGCATCGAGGGGTGCCTGTTCGGCAACGGCGAGCGGACCGGCAACGTCGACCTCGTCACGCTGGGCATGAACCTGTTCAGCCAGGGCATCGACCCGCAGATCGACTTCTCCGACCTGGCGCGCGTGCGCTCCGTCGTCGAGCACTGCAACCAGATGCCGGTGGGGGAGCGCCACCCGTACGGCGGTGACCTGGTGTTCACCGCGTTCTCCGGTTCGCACCAGGACGCGATCAAGAAGGGCCTGGCGGCGATGGAGGCCGAGGCGGCGGCCGCCGACGCCGAGGTCGGCGACCTCGTGTGGGCGGTGCCGTACCTGCCGATCGACCCCAAGGACGTCGGCCGCTCGTACGAGGCGATCATCCGTGTGAACAGCCAGTCCGGGAAGGGCGGCGTCGCCTACCTGATGAAGTCCGAGCGCGACCTCGACCTGCCGCGCCGGCTGCAGATCGAGTTCTCGCAGGTGGTGCAGCGCCACACCGACCGGTCCGGCACCGAGGTGACGGCCGACGAGCTGTGGCGGATGTTCGTCGACGAGTACTTGCCGGCCGAGTTCGCCGCGATGACGCCCGCGCACGTGCGAGCGGGCGCGGCGAAGGACGACGGGGGCGAGCCGCTGGAGCCGTGGGGCCGGTTCGCGCTGCGCGGTACGCGCACGACGAGCACCGAGGGCGGGCAGGACACGCTCGAGGTGGACCTCGTCGACCGCGGGACGGCGCGCACGCTGACCGGCACGGGCAACGGCCCGGTCGCCGCGTTCGTCGCCGCGCTCAAGGCGACCGGCGTGGACCTGGCGGTGCTCGACTATGCCGAGCACGCGCTGTCGGCGGGCGGCGACGCGACCGCGGCCGCGTACGTCGAGGTGGCGATCGGCGGCGACATCCTGTGGGGCGTCGGCATCGACCCGTCGATCACCACGGCGTCGCTCAAGGCGATCGTCAGCGCGGTCAACCGCCACCTGCGCTGACCAACTCTCGCCCCACCCGCCAACCCCCGTCACAACGTCCGAGGAAGCGAGGCCTCTACCCCACACTTCCTCGGACGTTACGGACGGGGTTCGTCGGTGGCGTGGGAGAGGATGGGGGCGTGGCGCTGTACCGGGACGAGGCGGTGGTCCTGCGCACCCAGAAGCTGGGCGAGGCGGACCGCATCGTCACGCTGCTGACCCGCGAGCACGGCAAGGTGCGCGCGGTCGGCAAGGGCGTGCGGCGCACGACGAGCCGCTTCGGCTCCCGGCTCGAGCCGTTCATGCACGTCGACCTGCAGCTGGCAGAGGGCCGCAACCTCGACACCGTGACGCAGGTGGAGACGCTGGGCGCGTACGGGCGTCACGTCGGCGAGGACTACGCGCTCTACACCTCGGGCAACGTGATGCTCGAGACCGCGGACCGGCTGGTCGAGGCCGAGCACGAGCCCGCCCTGCAGCAGTACTGGCTGCTCGTCGGCGCCGTGCGTGCGCTCGCGACGCGCGAGCACCCGCCCGGCCTGGTCCTCGACTCGTACCTGCTGCGCGCGCTCGCGGTGGCCGGCTGGGCGCCGAGCTTCGCCGACTGCGCCCGCTGCGGCGAGCCCGGCCCGCACCACGCGTTCGCCATCGCGATGGGCGGCGCGGTCTGCGCCAACTGCCGCCCGCCGGGGTCGGCCGCCCCGGCGCCCGAGACGTTCGAGCTGCTCGCGGCGCTGCTCGTCGGCGACTGGCCCACCGCGGACGCGAGCGCCGAGCGGCACCGCGCCGAGGGCAGCGGCCTGGTCGCGGCGTACTGCCAGTTCCACCTCGAGCGGCGGCTGCGCTCCTTGCCGATGGTCGAGCGGGTCTAGCTTTCGCGCGGTGAGTCAAGTGGGCGCTGTGGGCAGGTGTGGTCGGCCGGGGGCGTTGCCCGGCTGAGGACGCGGCGAGGGCGGTCGAGTGGTGTGGCTGGGTCGCCCGGGTTCGGCAGGCTGATTAGGCGCG
>CAZBIO010000317.1:0-2731 GCA_964491965.1 uncultured Cellulomonas sp. | reverse complement strand
CGGCGACGGCGTGCGGGTGTCGGTGGGAGAGAAGGAGGCTACCGACCTGCTCCTCGAGGTGACCGCCGACTCGCGCGAGCTGTCCGGGGCGCGCTGAGCCGAGGCTCGCCGGGCCGCGCCGATCCGCCCCATCGGGCTCGTCGGGCACGCCCGTCCAGCTCGTCGGGCGCCGCCTGTCCGGATCGCCGGGCTGTGGGGGTCCGACAAAGGCGCGCCGCCCCGGTTGTCGCGGCTCTTCGTCCGAAACCTACGGGACCGTAGCCTACGCTGGCGTAGGTTCGCCGCCCCGGCCGGAAGGAGCTCCACGTGGCCGACTCCCCTCACGGCCCCCTCTCGGAGGACGGCCTCGTCCGCCTGCTGACCCCCGCCGGTGAACGCGTCCCCGACGCGACGTACGACGAGTGGGCCGCCGCCCTCGACGCGACCCGGCTGCGCGCGATGTACCGCGACATGGTGCTGGTGCGCCGGTTCGACGCCGAGGCGACAGCGCTCCAGCGGCAGGGCGAGCTCGGGCTGTGGGCGCCGTCGCTCGGCCAGGAGGCCGCACAGGTGGGCAGCGCGCACGCGCTGGCGGCGCAGGACTTCGTCTTCCCGTCGTACCGCGAGCACGGCGTGGCGCACGTGCGCGGCGTGGACTTCGTCGAGCTCCTCGCGCTGTTCCGCGGCGTGGACCACGGCGGCTGGGACGCGATGGCGCACGGCCTGCAGGACTACACGCTGGTGGTGGGCGCCCAGCCCCTGCACGCCGTCGGCTACGCGATGGGCGTGCAGCGCGACGGGCTCGTCGGAACCGGCGACCCGGCGCGCGACACCGCGGTGGTCACCTACTTCGGCGACGGTGCGACGTCCCAGGGCGACGTCCACGAGGCCATGGTCTTCGCCGCGGTCAACGACGCACCCGTCGTCTTCTTCTGCCAGAACAACCAATGGGCGATCAGCGAGCCCACCACGCGGCAGGCCGCCGCGCCGATCGCCGACCGCGCCGCCGGGTACGGCATCACGTCGGTGCGCGTCGACGGCAACGACGTCGTGGCGAGTTATGCCGTGACGGCCGCGGCGCTGCACCGGGCGCGCACCGGCGGCGGTCCCACGTTCGTCGAGGCGCTCACCTATCGCATGGGCGCGCACACCACGTCCGACGACCCCACGCGCTACCGCACCCACGAGCAGGAGGAGTTCTGGCGGCGACGCGACCCCGTCGACCGCCTGCGGGTGTACCTGGAGCGGGCCGGCGAGCTGCCCGAGGTGTTCCAGGCCGAGCTGGCCGACGAGGCCGACGCGCTCGGCGAGCGGGTGCGCACCCAGACGCGCGCCCTGGGCCGGCCCGACGCGTCGTCGATGTTCGAGCACGTCTACGCGACCCCGCACGCGGTGGTCGAGTCCGAGCGGGAGTGGTTCGCCGGCTACCAGGCGAGCTTCGAGGCCCCGGCACAGGGAGGCGCACGATGACCGCTGTCGAGGAGCGCACCGTCCCGGCGGTACCCACCGGCGTGCAACGGCTGACGCTTGCCAAGGCGATCACCGCCGGGCTTCGTCGGGCCATGTCCGACGACCCCACCGTGCTGGTGATGGGCGAGGACGTCGGCCGGCTCGGCGGCGTGTTCCGCGTCACCGACGGCCTGCAGGCCGAGTTCGGCGAGCAGCGGGTGGTGGACACGCCGCTGGCGGAGTCGGGGATCGTCGGCACGGCGATCGGGCTGGCGCTGCGGGGCTACCGGCCCGTGGTGGAGATCCAGTTCGACGGGTTCGTCTTCCCCGCGTTCGACCAGATCACCACCCAGCTGGCGAAGCTGCACTACCGGTCGCGCGGCCGGCTGACCGTGCCCGTGGTGATCCGCATCCCGTTCGCCGGCGGCATCGGCGCGGTGGAGCACCACAGCGAGTCGCCCGAGGTGCTGTTCGCGCACACGGCCGGGCTGCGCGTGGTGTCGCCGTCCACGCCGGCGCAGGCGTACGCGATGATCCGCGCCGCGGTCGCTTCCCCGGACCCGGTGCTGTTCTTCGAGCCGAAGGCGCGCTACTGGGACAAGGGCGACGTCGACCTGTCCGCGCCCGACGAGGCCGGGGTGCTCGACTCCGCGCGCGTGGTGCGCAGCGGCACCGACCCGACGCTCGTCGCCTACGGGCCGACCGTCGCGACGGCGCTCGCAGCGGCGGAGTCCGCGGCCACCTCCGGCACCTCGATCGAGGTGGTGGACCTGCGCGCGCTGTCGCCGCTGGACACCGCGACGGTCGCCGCGTCGGTGCGGCGCACCCGCCGTTGCGTCGTCGTGCACGAGGCGCCCGTGATGTACGGGACCGGGGCTGAGGTCGCGGCGCGGATCACGGAGGAGTGCTTCTTCCACCTCGAGGCGCCGGTGCTGCGCGTCGGCGGGTTCCATGCGCCGTACCCGCCCGCGAAGCTCGAGCACGAGTACCTGCCGAGCGTCGATCGGGTGCTCGACGCCGTCGACCGATCGCTGGGGTTCTGATGCCGGCGCTCCAGACGTTCGACCTGCCCGACGCGGGCGAGGGGCTGACCGAGGCCGAGATCGTCGAGTGGCGCGTCGCCGTGGGCGACGCGGTGACGGTCAACCAGGTGCTCGTCGAGATCGAGACAGCGAAGTCGCTCGTCGAGCTGCCGTCGCCGTTCGCCGGGGTGGTGACGGCGCTGCTGGTGGATACCGGTGTCACCGTCGCTGTCGGGACGCCGATCGTCGAGATCGACACGGACCCGACCGGCTCCGCCGGC
>CAZBIO010000316.1:0-5366 GCA_964491965.1 uncultured Cellulomonas sp. | reverse complement strand
CCCCCGCCCCCCCGCGGGCCGGTCCGGCCGCCCGCGCCGGGGGCCCGGGGGGCCCCCCGGCCGGGCCCGGGGGCGGGGACCCCCCCCGGGGGGGCCCCCCCCCGGGGCGCCGCCCCCCCGCGACGAGTGGGCGGTGGTGTTCGGCACCATCGTCCGGCTGACCGGCGACTGGTCGTTGGCGGAGGACTGCGCGCAGGACGCGTTCGTCCGCGCGCTCGCCGCGTGGGAGCGCGACGGCGTGCCGCGCAACCCCGGCGCCTGGTTGGTCACCGCCGCCCGCAACCGCGCCATCGACGTGCTGCGCCGCCGCGACACGGAGCGGGCCAAGCTGGCCGAAGTCGCGGCCTCGTCGTACGACGAAGGGACCGTGCCGGACGAGGACGACGAGCGACTCCGGCTCGTCTTCACCTGCTGCCACCCGGCGCTGCCGATGGAGGGCCGCGTCGCACTGACGCTGCGCGCGGTGATGGGCCTGACCACCGCCGAGATCGCGCGGCTGTTCCTGGTCACCGAGCCGACCGTCTCGCAGCGGATCCTGCGCGCCAAGCAGAAGATCGCCAACGCCGGCATCCCGTACCGGGTGCCCCCGCCGGGCACGCGCGAGGAGCGGCTGGGCGGCGTGCTCGCCGTGGTCTACCTGGTGTTCACCGAGGCGTACGCGCCCGGCGACGGCAGCGACGCGCGCGACGACCTCGCCGCCGAGGCGATCCGCCTCGCCCGCCTGCTCGTCGCCGAGCATCCCCGGCACGCCGAGGCGCGTGCGCTGCTCGCGCTGCTGCTGCTCCAGCACTCGCGACGGGCGGCCCGCTTCGACGCCGCCGGTGACGCGGTGCTGCTGGAGGACCAGGACCGCCGGCTGTGGGACCGCGCGGCGATCGAGGAGGGCGCGGCCCTCGCCCGGTCGGCGCTGCGCGACGGCGACGGCTGGTACACGCTCCAGGCCGCGCTCGCCGCGCAGCACGCGCGCTCCGCGACCGCCGAGGACACCGACTGGGCCGCGATCGTCGGGCTCTACGACCGGCTGCTCGCGGTCCGGGCGTCCCCGGTCGTCGCGCTCAACCGGGCCGTCGCGCTGGCGATGCGGGACGGCCCGGAGGCCGGGCTCGCCGCACTGGACGAGTTGGGCAGGCCGAAGGAGCTCGTCGGCGGCCACCAGCTCGACGCCGTGCGCGGCGAGCTGCTGCGGCGGGCGGGGCGGGTCGGGGAGGCGCTGGACGCGACCCGCGCGGCGCGGGCGGCGGTGCGCTCGCCCGCGCAGGCCCGGCTGCTGGACCGGCGGATCGCGGAGCTGGCCGCCGAGGCGCGCTGACCGCATGGCCGGGGGGCGACGCGCCCTGACCGGGCGCGTTCCCGCGACGTTCGCCCCGCGGAAGCGTTCCGTTCACCGGTGCTGGGGACGATCGGGCCGGAACCGACAAGGAGCCCGATGCCCCTCCACGCCCGACGCCCCGCGTTCACCTCGCTCGCCGCCCTGGCGCTGGCCGCCCTCGCCGTCGCGATCCCCGCGTTCCCGGCGACCGCCCACGGCTTCTCGACCACCGTGTACGTCGACGCGACCCAGCCGGCCGCGAACACCGTCCGCACTGTGCTCGAGCTCGAGTACGACCTGCTGGTGGTCTCCGCCGCGGACGCCGAGGCCGCCCCGGACCTGTTCGACGAGGGCATGGCCGCCTGGCAGACCGGCGACGAGCCGCAGGCGCTCGACGCCCACGCCGACCCCGTCCTCCGATACGTCGAGGACCGCTTCGACGTCACCGCGGGCGGCGAGGTCTGCACACCACGGCAGGTGGGCGGCTTCGCGCTGACGCAGCGCGAGGGCGTGCCGTACGCCCAGCTCACGCTCGACCACGCGTGCGCGCGGCCGGCCGGCTCGCACACGATCCGCAGCGAGCTGTTCGGGGACGACGAGGGCTACGTCACCGGCGCGGTGACGATCGTGGAGTACGACGTCGACGGCCGCTCCGGCAGCGCGGCGCTGACGGCGGACGGCTCGTCGTTCTCCACGGTGCAGCCGGCCTCGGAGCGGTTCCGGGAGTTCTTCGTGCTCGGCGCCGAGCACCTGCTGTTCGGCATCGACCACGTCCTGTTCCTGCTCGCGCTGATCGTCGGCTCGCGGCGGCTGCGGGACGTGGTGCTCGCGGCGACGTCGTTCACGCTGGCCCACTCGGTGACGTTCATCCTCGCGGCGCTCCGCGCCGTCGAGGTGCCGCCGGCGGTGGTGGAGCCGGTCATCGCGCTGTCGATCGCCTTCGTCGCCGCCTGGCACCTGTGGAACCTGCGGACGCAGCGCGGGCTCGAGCAGCCGGAGCACACCGGCTGGCTCGGGATGGGCGGCGCGGACTGGGCGCGGCTGGCCGTGGTGTTCGGCTTCGGGCTGGTGCACGGACTCGGCTTCGCCGGCGCGCTGGGGATCGACGAGCCGTTCTCGTGGACCCTGCTGTGGTCGCTGCTCGTGTTCAACGTGGGCATCGAGGTGGTGCAGGTCAGCATCATCGCGCTCGTCTTCCCGCTGCTGACGCTGCTGCGCCGCCGGACCCCTGCGGCGGGCCGCTGGGTGGGTGGCGTCGTCGCGGCAGGGGTGATGGCGATGGGCCTGACGTGGTTCGTCCAGCGCGTGGCGGGTGCGGCGTGACCGGCCGGTTCGGCGCTCGTCGGGCCGCGGCGCTCGGAGGCCTGCTCGCCCTGGCCGTCGCCTCCTGTGCCTTCGCCGGCTGCGCCACCGCCGACGACTGGTCGACGCCCCGGGACGCGCCCAGCGCCGTCGGGACGCTGGCTCCCGGCTTCACCGACCCCGCCGCGCCGCCGACGCCGGAGGGGACCGTCACCCCCGAGCCGGGCTCGTGGAGCGGCGTTCGGCCGGGGCCGGGCTATCGCGTCGCGCTGCTCACCTCCGGGGACGACGAGGCCGCGACCACCCTGGCGCGCGCGGTGACCGCCTGGGCCGAGCAGACGGGCGTCAGCCTGAAGACCGTCACGGTGACCGACCCGGCGAAGGCGATCGACGGCATCGTCGAGGCGATGACGCTGGGTCCGGACCTCATCGTCAGCGCCGGCGAGGAGCTCGTCGACCCGCTGGCCGTGGTGAGCGCCAACCACCTGGACCGGCAGTTCCTCATCCTCGGGGCACAGCTGCCTGAGCCGACGGGCAACGTCACCGCCGCCGTGTGGCACGGCGCCCAGTCGCGGGGGAGCGAGGTGCCGTCGACCGGCGGCGACTACGACCCCGCGGCATTCACGCCGCAGCGCGCCGACACCGCGGTCCGCGCGGGCGTGGCCAGCGTGCTCAGCGGCCTGACCGGCATCGTCGTCTGGCTCGAGTGACCAAGGGGTGGACGCGGCCCGGCGATTGTTCGGAGTCGTGAGGTTCGCCCGTCATGTCGGGTTCACCCGGGCGTCACCCCCTCCGCTGACGGTGGAGGTGGGTCGTCAAGGCCCGAGGCACGTTCCCGACACGGAGGCATTCGTTCATGAAGCTCACCAGCCTGGGTCTGTCCCGCAGCCCCCTCCATCGCCGAGTCACCGCCGGGTGCGTGGCCGCCGTTGCCGGCGCCGCGATCGCACTCGGTGGCTTCGCGTCGGCGGCCAGCGCCGCGCCGACCACCACCATCTCCGGCCAGATCCTCCTGGTCGGCGCCGACGAGTCGCAGCGGGTGGTGAACTGGTACGCCTCGTCGAACACGGCGCAGGTGGTGCAGGTCGCCCCCACGGCCAGCCTGGTGGACGGGGAGTTCCCGGCCGACGCCATCAGCTTCTCGGCGACGGTGACGGCCAACACCGTGAACGGCGGCTTCAACGGCCACGCCGTGATCACCGGCCTGGCGGAGAAGACGGCGTACTCGTACCGCGTGGGCGACGAGGGCGGCTGGGGCGAGACCAGCGAGTTCTCCACCCAGAAGTTCGACGGCAACTTCGACTTCCTGTTCTTCGGCGACCCGCAGATCGGCTCGTCGGGCGACCCGGTCGCGGACGGGATCGGCTGGGGTGCCACGCTCGACTACGCACTGGGCGCCAACCCGAAGGCGGAGCTCCTCGTCTCCGGCGGCGACCAGGTGGAGACCGCCAACACCGAGGTCCACTGGGACAACTTCCTCGCCCCTCAGCAGCTCAAGGAGGTGCCGTGGGTCGCGACGATCGGTAACCACGACGTCGGCGGCCGCGCGTACGAGCAGCACCTGTGGACCCCGAACACCGACCGCTCGCCGGCCCTGTACCGCTCGGGCAACCTGGCGACGCAGTCCGGTGGCGACTACTGGTTCATCTACAAGGACGTGCTGTTCATCGACCTCAACTCCAACGCCTACGCCGCCAGCGGCGAGGCCGGGGTCGACGCCGACGCGGCGCACATCGAGTACGTGACGGACATCGTCGACCAGCACGGCGCCGACGCGAAGTACACGGTGCTCGTGTACCACCACGCGATCTACTCGCCGGCGGACCACGCCAACGACACCGACAACCAGAAGCGCCGCCAGGACTTCCCCACGGCGTTCTCCAACCTCGGGGTGGACCTGGTGCTCCAGGGCCACGACCACAGCTACTCGCGCTCGTACGTCATCAAGAACGGCCAGAAGGCCAACCCGGACGAGCAGCCCGCCGCGACGAGCGTCTTCCAGGGCCCGGGCGGCGTCATCTACGTGACCGCGAACTCGGCCTCCGGCTCGAAGTACTACGACCTCACCGACCCGATCGAGGGCTCGGACTTCGGCCCCGACCCGCTGAACCCGGACAACCACTGGGCCAACTCGGTGGAGAACCAGGAGCACGTCCGCACCTTCGTCAAGGTCTCGGTCAAGGAGAACCTCCTCAAGGTCGAGAACGTCCGCGCCGGCACCTGCGAGTCGCCGAACCCGGCGGTGGACCGCGGGCGCGTCGACTGGTGCGGCCCGAACGAGGGTGCGGACGACGCGCTCCCGGTCGGCTCGCTGGTGGACCAGGTGGTGATCCACCCGTTCGAGACGCCGCGCGCGGTGGGCAAGAAGGCCGCCGAGACCACGACCTCGGTGAAGAACGGCACGGTCACGGTCACGTCGCTCGGCTGACCTGACCAGGCGGTGGGGCGGGCGCCGGCGTCTTATGCGGCGTCCGCCCCACCGGCGTCGGCCGGGCGTGCCGGGTCCTAGCGCGTACCCGGCACCTGGCCCCGCCCCTTCCCCGCCCCGCACCGTCCCCGGCACGGAAGTTTGAGGATGACGACGACGAACCGCACCACTGTCACCGCGACTACGGTCACTGCGACCACGGTCACCGCGACCACGGCCACCGCGCCGCGCGCGCTGCCCCTGCTGCGGGCGGGCGCCGCGGCGCTTGTTGCCGTTCTGGGGCTGGCCGGCGGCGCGCTCGCTGCGGGCCTGGCGGCCGCAGCCGAC
>CAZBIO010000315.1:0-6255 GCA_964491965.1 uncultured Cellulomonas sp. | reverse complement strand
CGCACCGCTCGGGGACCGTGACGTCGCTGACCGCCGACGTCGGCGCGAGCGTCGCGGCCGGCACCGCGATCTGCGACATCGTCTGACGCGGCGCCGGGGCTCCCGGGACGGCCGGATGCGCGCGCCGGGGCGGCCGGATGCGCCCTCCCAGGTCGCCGGGTGCCCGATCCCGGGGCGGCCGGATGCGCGCCCGCGTCGATACCTCCACGCCGGGTCGATAGGTGCACGACTCGGGGCCACTACACCCCCGCTCCCGCGTCGATACCTCCACGCCGGGTCGACAGTTGCGATCATCGACACGGCGTGCACCCATCGCCGCGGCGGTGCCGCGACCCCGTAACGTCGGCACCGTGCCCGACATCCCCCCGCGCGACCGCCTGCACCACGGACCCGGCGACGCCTGGGTCGACTGCGCGTGCGGGAGGCGCCACTGGGGCCTGTTCGGGGCGGCCGGACTGCTCCTCGTCCGCCGGTCCCGCGAGGGCCACGCCACGCACGTCGTCCTGCAGCACCGCGCCGACTGGAGCGACCAGGGCGGCACCTGGGCGCTGCCCGGCGGGGCGATCCAGCTCGGCGAGACGGCCGAGGAGGGCGCGCTGCGCGAGGCACACGAGGAGGCAGGCGTCTCGCCGCGGGCGGTCGGCGTCCGGGGATCGCACGTCCTGACGCACCCCGACTGGTCGTACACCACGGTGATCGCCGACGAGCTGACGATCGTCGAGCCCGTGCCCACCGACGCCGAGAGCGTCGACGTGCGCTGGGTGCCGCTCGACGACGTCGCCGGCCACCCGCTCCATCCGGCGTTCGCCGACGCCTGGCCCACGCTGCTCGCCCGCATCAGCGGCTGAGCAGCGGTTCGCCCACCGACGCCGGCGCGGCGCTCCCCGCCGACCACGCGCCCGGCCGACCACGCGCCCGCCGCCCACGCGCACGGCCGCCCACACGCCCGGCCCGCCCACACGCCCATGCCTCGTCGTCTCACCCACCGACCACTGTTTTTCGCAACACTCTCGTGTTGTATTGTTCCCGCCGTTAGGTAAGCCTCACCTCACACACGGCGGTGGACATGCTGGCGAACTTCCTCATCGGGCTGCGCGAGGGCCTCGAGGCGGCGCTCGTCGTCGGAATCCTCGTCGCCTACCTCGTGCGGCTCGGCCGCCGCGACCAGCTCGCCGCGCTGTGCTGGGGGGTCGCCACCGCGATCGCCGTGGCGCTGGGCTTCGGCGCGCTGCTGACGTTCGGCCCGCAGGGCCTGAGCTTCGAGGTGCAGGAGGCGATCGGCGGCAGCCTCTCGATCGTCGCCGTCGGCCTCATCACCTGGATGATCTTCTGGATGGCGCGCACCGCCCGCCACCTCAAGTCCGACCTCCAGCACCAGCTCGACGGCGCCGTCGTCGCCGGCCGCCGCGCCGTCTTCGTCATCGCGCTGCTCGCCGTGGGCCGCGAGGGCCTCGAGACCGCGCTGTTCCTGTGGGCCGGCGCGCAGGCCGCCGGAACCAGCAGCGCCGGTCCGCTCGTCGGCGCCGGCCTCGGCCTCGCGGTCGCCATCGGGCTCGGCTGGGCGATCTACCGCGGCGCCGTGCGGCTCGACCTGCGCCGGTTCTTCGGCTGGACCGGGGCGTTCCTCGTCGTCATCGCGGCCGGCGTCCTCTCGTACGGCGTCCACGACCTCCAGGAGGCCGGCATCCTCCCCGGGCTGGGCAGCCTCGCCTTCGACGTCTCGCACGCGGTCTCGCCGACCAGCTGGTACGGCACCCTCCTCAAGGGCGTCTTCAACTTCTCGCCCGCCACCACGTGGCTGGAACTCGTCGCCTGGGTCGCGTACGTGGTGCCGGTCATGACCTTCTTCGTCCGTACGGCCTGGGCCCGCCCGGCCGCACGCCCGGTTCCCGCGGCCGCTCCCACCTCCGCTCCCACCGCCGTCGCGCCCGCCACCACCGTCAGCGCCTGACCCGGTCGGGCCCCCGTCGGCACCGGCCGCCCGCCTCGTCGACCACCGCTCGCTCCGCCACCGCACCACCCGCGGCCCGCAGACCGCAACCGCGGGCGACCAACCTCACACGCCCTGCCGTCGGCGCCTCACCGCGCCGTGCCATCGCCTCAGGAGATCCATGCCTCGCCCCGCCTCCGCCGCCCTCGTCCTCGGCGCCGTGCTCGTCGGCTCGCTGACCGCCGCCTGCGTCCCCAACGCCCCGGCCACCGCCGCCGCGGACGCGATCGTCGTCACCTCGACGGCCGACGAGTGCAAGCTCTCCGCCACCGAGGCGCCCAGCGGGACGCTGACCTTCTCGGTGACCAACGGCGGTGAGGACGTCACGGAGTTCTACCTGCTCGCCGAGGACGGCCTGCGCGTGATCGCCGAGGTGGAGAACGTCGGCCCCGGCCTGGCCCGCGACCTCGTCGTGCAGGCGAAGCCCGGGACGTACGTGACGGCCTGCAAGCCCGGCATGGAGGGCGACGGCATCCGGCAGGCGTTCACGGTCACGGACTCGGGCGCCGAGGTCAGCCCCACGGGCGACGTGGCCGAGCAGCTCGAGGCCGCCGAGGAGTCCTATGCCGACTACCTCAAGGACCAGGTGGGCGCCCTGATCGACGGCACGCGGCAGTTCGCGGACGCCGTCGTTTCCGGGGACGACGAGACCGCGCGCTCGCTGTACCCCGCGGTGCGCGTGCACTGGGAGCGTGTCGAGCCGGTCGCGGAGTCGTTCGGCGACCTCGACCCGATCCTCGACGCCCGCGAGGCGGACCTCGTCGACGGCGAGACCTGGAGCGGCTGGCACCTGCTGGAGATGGACCTGTGGCCGCCGGCGGCCGAGGCGAACGGCGGCGAGGAGTACACGCCCCTGACGGCCGACGAGCGCGCTGCCGAGGCCGAGGCGCTCGTCGCGAACACGCAGAAGCTGGTCGACGCGGTCAACGCGCCCGACTTCGCGTTCGAGGCGTTCCAGATCACCAACGGCGCCAAGGAGCTGCTCGACGAGGTCGCGACCGGCAAGGTCACCGGCGAGGAGGAGATCTGGTCCCACACCGACCTGTGGGACTTCCAGGCGAACGTCGACGGCGCCCGGATCGCGTACGAGGTGGTCGAGGACGCGGTCCGCTCGTCCGACCCCGCGCTGGCCGACGAGCTCGAGACCCGGTTCGCCGCGCTGACCGACCTGCTCGCGCAGTACGGCTCGGTCGAGGACGGCTTCGTGGGGTACGACGAGCTGACGGCCGAGCAGGTCAAGGAGCTGGCGGCGGCGGTCGACGCGCTCTCCGAACCGCTGTCGCGGCTGACGACGACGGTCACCGGGGCCTGACCACGTCCGCCAGTCCGCACGACGCCCGTCCCGCCGGCCACCCGATCGGCCGCGGGATCGGGCACCACGGCGCGCCGCGGGACACGGCGCGTTCCGAGGGGGCCGGGCCGGCGCCGCGCGAGGAGGCGGCCCGGCCCCCGCTGCCCCCGCTCACCGTCAGCCGCCGCGCGTTCCTCGGCCTCGGCTCGGCGGTCGCGGTCGGGGCGGCGGCGGGATTCGGAGCGGGCTTCGGCGCCGGCCGTGGCACCGTGCCGACGGGCGCCGCCTCGGCCACGGGCGTGGTGCCCTTCACCGGCGAGCACCAGGCCGGCATCGTCACGCCGGCCCAGGACCGCATGTACACCGCGGCGTTCGACCTGACCACCACATCGCGCGACGAGCTCGTCGGGCTGCTGCGCACCTGGACCGTGATGGCGGCGCGGCTGACTCGCGGGCTGTCCGCCGGCCCGTCCGGTACGTCCGACGGTCCGTACGACGCCCCGCCGGACGACACCGGCGAGGCCGCCGACCTGCCCGCCGCCAACCTGACGCTGACCGTCGGGTTCGGGCGCTCGCTGTTCGACGAGCGGTTCGGCCTGGCGGGGCGGCTGCCCGGCGGCCTCGTCGAGCTCCCCCACTTCGCCGGCGACGACCTCGACCCCGCGCGCTGCGACGGCGACCTGGTGGTACAGGCGTGCGCCGACGACCCGCAGGTGGCCGTGCACGCGATCCGCAACCTGTCGCGGGCGGCGTTCGGCGTGGCGGCGATCCGCTGGACGCAGCTCGGGTACGGCCGCACGTCGTCCACCTCGACGGCGCAGCGCACTCCCCGGAACCTGTTCGGGTTCAAGGACGGGACCGCGAACGTCAAGGCCGAGGAGACGGACGCGCTCGACGAGCACGTGTGGGTGCCTGCCGAGGCGGCAGCCGCGGACACCACCGACTCCTCCTGGCTCGTCGGCGGCACGTACCTCGTCGTCCGGCGGATTCGCATGCACATCGAGACGTGGGACCGCACGTCGCTGCGCGAGCAGGAGGCGCTCGTCGGCCGGACCAAGGGCGAGGGGGCGCCGCTGTCCGGCGGGACCGAGTTCACCGAACCGGACCTGGCGCTCGCCGGCAGCGGCGGCAGGCCCCTGGTCCCCGCCGACTCGCACGTGGCGCTCGCCCACCCGACGACGAACGGCGGCATACGGATGCTGCGCCGCGGCTACAACTTCACCGACGGCAACGACTCGCTGGGGCGGCTCGACGCGGGGCTGTTCTTCGTCGCGTTCGTCCGCGACCCGCGCACGCACTACGTGCCGATGCAGAGCCGGCTTTCGTCGACCGACGCGCTCATGGAGTACCTGGTCCACACCGGATCCGGCCTGTGGGCGGTGCCGCCGGGGATCCCGGATGGCGCGCTCCCCCTCGGCCCCGACGGCGCGCCCGCGCGCACCGAGCGGGCCCCCTTCTGGGGCGAGGCGCTCTTCGCCTGAGCGACGTCGTCGCCTGATCGCCCTCGCTCGCCTGCGCACGCTCATCGCCCGGGCGCCCTCTCACCCCGAGAAGGCATGACGCCCACGGGACGGCGTGCGCCCATGGGACGGTGTGGCGCCCACGACACGGCGCGCCCACGACGCTGCGGCGCTCGACATGGCGCCCCGACACAGCGACGCTCGGGGCGACGCGCCATTCCCTGGGGAGGCATCTCCCGGGTAGACAGACGTCACCCGAGCCCGCGATCCACTGGGAATGCCGGGCTCGAACACCGTTGGTCAGACAGCCCCGCCTGGCGCAGTCCCGCCCGACGCGGCTGGGTCAGGTGTCGTAGAGGGGCAGCGTTTCGGGCGGTCCGGGGTCTGCCCGTGCGGCGTCGTCTGGTGGAGCGGCGTCGTGCAGCGGCGCGGTGTCGTGCAGCGGCGCGCTGTTGTCCGGTGGCGCGGCGTCGTGTCGCGCCGCGGTGTTGTCCGGTGGCGCGGTGTTGTCCGGTGACGCGGTGTCAGGTGGTGACGCAGTGTCATCTGGTGGTGCGGTGTCGCGCGGCGCCGGATTGTCGGGTGGTGGTGTTCCGCCGTAGGGGCGTCCGTTGGGGTAGTGGTGTTGGTAGGTGCCGTCTGGGCGTCGGGTGATGGTTAGTCCGAGGCGGTGGACTTCGCCGTGGTGGAACACGCATTCGGGGGCGCAGTTGGCCAACTCGGTGCGGCCGTGGTGCTGCAGCCACCACCGGATGTGGTGCAGCTCGGTGTACCGCAACGGCATGCCGCACCCGTCCACCGCACAGGTGGTCACACCGGAGGCGTAGAGGGCGAGCCAATGCCGCCGCAGGAACAGCCGCTCCTCACGACCCAGGTCCAACCGCGCACCCGGCGCGCCGACCACGGCTCGGGTCAGCGCGCAGTCGCACAGGGCGCGGGCGATCTCGGAGGCGGGCCAGGCTTGTCCGGTCTCGTCGACCACCGGCGCGGTGCCCCGCAACCGGGGCACCACGTCGGCCGTCGAACCCGGCGCCACGTCACTGCCGGCGACCGCACCACTCTCCACGGCCGCCCCGTCGGCGTCGCCGTAGCCATGCTCGCCACGTAGTGCCGCCCAGGTGTCCTGGGTGAGGGTGACGATCGCCTGCACGGGGGCGACCGCGCCGGGGGTGGTGGTCTTGTCGGTGACGGTGCGGTGCACCATCTCCACCAGGGCGTCGGCCCGCCGCTGCTCCCGGGTGCGGTGATCATCGAGGGCGGGGCGGGGGTCCAACGCGTCGATCGCCTTCGCGAACCTGTGACCGGCCACACTGTCCAGTCGTGCCTTGATGTCCGTGCCACCCGGGCCGTGGGCGATCGTCAGGAACCGGCCCGCGTGCTGGGCGTCGTGGTCCCGCTGCCGCGACGCCGGATCCAACGCCGCCGACATCTGCTTCAACGCGGTCCCGAAATGCGACCCGTCCAACCGGCCCGCCAGCTGCAGCAACCGATCCTGACCCTCCGGCGTCACCAGC
>CAZBIO010000314.1:0-2932 GCA_964491965.1 uncultured Cellulomonas sp. | reverse complement strand
CAAGAACTCTGAAACTCAGGAGATTTCGATGCAGAAGCGTGTGCAAGCGGGTTTCACCCTGATCGAGTTGATGATCGTCGTGGCGATCATCGGCATCCTGGCGGCCATCGCCATCCCGGCGTATCAGGACTACCTGATCCGCTCGCAGGTGACGGAAGGTCTCAGCCTCGCCGGTGCTGCCAAGGCGGCCGTCGCCGAGACGTTCTCGAACAACGGTGCGGCTCCGATCGACCGTGCCGCTGCCGGCATGTCGAACACGGCGACGGATACTTCCGGTAAGTACGTGAGCTCGGTTGACATCTCGAACGGTGTCATCACGATTACGTACAACACCAACGAGACGAACGCGAAGATCAAGGGCAACACTTTGATCCTCACGCCGTACCTGACCCCGGACAACTCAGTTGCCTGGCGCTGTGGTGGCGCTCCGGCCCCGAATGGTCTGACGACCCTGATGGGTGGCGCGTATGCCAACTCGACGGTGCCCGAGAAGTACCTGCCGAAGGCGTGCCGTCAGTAATTGATTGGCACTGACGAATGTGAAAGCCCCTCTTCGGAGGGGCTTTCCTTTTCGGGCGAAGATAAGATCGCGCGCGTGCAACCGACTCTGAATAGTCCATCAGCGGACGCTTACACGGGCGCCGAGAACTTGGAGGTCATGCGTGAAGCGGCCAACTACAACGCTTGGCTGCTAGCTCTCGTGCGGCGCTACTTGCCTTCGAGCGGCCGCACTCTCAATTTCGGCGCGGGTGCAGGCACGTTTGCGCTGCCGCTGCATAGAGCTGGCGCGGGCGTAATCTGTCTCGAGCCGGACGCCGCGCTGAGCACGAAGCTACGCGCACAAGGCATGGCGGTGGTGACCTCGCCGGACGAGCTCGGCGACGCCACGCTCGATTTCATCTACTCGTTGAACGTGCTGGAACACATCGAGGACGATCGCGGCACCCTACGCACATTGCACTCAAAGCTGAAGCCGACCGGCACGCTTCTCCTCTACGTCCCTGCGTTTCAGATTCTGTACGGGCCAATGGACGCCCAGGTTGGCCATGTACGGCGTTATCGTCGACACGAATTGGCCAGCAAGTGTCGCGAAGCCGGCTTCAGTGTGGAACTCGCGCGCTACGGCGATAGTCTCGGCTTCTTCGCGGCGCTCGCGTTTCGCATGCTGAACCGCTCTGGTGGCAACCTGAACCCGGCTCATGTGCGACTCTACGATCGCTGGGCTTTTCCGCTGAGTCTGCTACTGGATCACGTGACGTGGCCATTTTTCGGCAAGAACGTCACGGTCGTGGCGCGCCGTGCCGCATAAACTTCCGCTCATGCGGATGAATCTTGCGAGCTTGGGCCTCGAGCAGAACGATCTGCTTGTCGTGCTCATTCTTTTTTCGCTGTCCCGCGCTTTCTATGGGCTGCTCGGGGTGCATTTCGATGCCAGCACGTTCCCCCACTACATGCAGTTCATCGATGCGGATCTGCTCCGCGATCGACTGCTCGAGTCGCTCTGGTACTACCACGCACATCCGCCACTGCTGAATCTGTTTGTGGGTGTTGGGCTAAAGATCTTCGGATCTGCTGCCCCCGTGTTTTTCGATGTTTGTTTCCACGCGATGGGCCTGTTGGTGGCGTTCTGCGTGTACATCCTGATGCTGCGCATGACCTCATCGCGGATCGCGGCTGGTATCGTCGTCGGCGTGCTCGCGTTCAGCCCGGCGTTCGTGCTGTACGAAAACTGGCTGATGTACACGCTTCCCACCGTCGCCGCGCTAACATTCGCAGCGCTTGCGCTGTACCAGTACGGCGAGACGCGTAAGACGTCGTGGTGTGTGATGTTCTTCGCCGCACTAGCCTTCCTGCTGCTGACGCGTAGCCTGTTCCATCTCGCGTGGCTCGTCCTGATCGCGGTGCTATTGTGTCTCGTTATGAGCAATCATCGCCGGCAAATTCTGACGGCCGCAGCGGTGCCCGTGCTCGTTGTAACGCTTTGGTACGGCAAGAACTACGCGCTATTCGGCACATTCTCTAGCAGCACCATGCTCGGGCTCGGATTGTCGAACATCGCAACGCTCGTCGTACCTGCGCACGATCTGCAACGGCTGGTCGAAAGCGGCCGGCTCTCGCCATTTGCGCTTGTCTCACGTTACGAGCAGCGCTACGTGCTGTTCGCGTCGCAGCCGTACCTGCCGAAGAGCGGCGTGCCGGTGCTCGACAAAATCGACAAGCACGACGGCAGCTACAACTATAACAACCAGCAGATGATTGCGATGAATCGCGTGTACACCCATGACGCGCTCGAGGTCATCCGTGCGTTTCCAGCCTCGTACGTTCTCGGGCTGACGATTTCGAATCGCTTGTTCTTTTCGCCGCCGAGCATGAATGTCTACTTCACGAAGGACAATCGGCTCGCGGCGCAGCCTATCGACATGCTCTACAACGTCGCGCTGTACGGCGCGCGGCCGATGCCACAGCAGATACACCAGCCACACTTCGGGTATCCGAGCAAGTACATTCTCGAGGTCAATACGGGCATCACGCTCTTCCTCGGCTGGTGGTTGCTCTTGGGCTATGCCTACGTGCAGGCGCGCCGCGGGGTCATGGCGGGAGGCGCGCGCGTCGACGGCCACACACTGGTGATGGGCTTCTTCGTCGTGACTGCGGCGTATGTGTACGCCGTGGGCACGGGCTTCGAGCTCGCCGAGAACTATCGCTATCGATACGACATCGAGCCGCTGATGTTCGTCGTCGCGGGCGTGGCCCTCACCGGGCTGGTGCGCGCCGCCCGCGGGCGACTCACTCGATCCCGAGCTTCTTAATCCGATACCGCAGCGCCCGGAAGCTCATCCCCAGCACCTTCGCCGCAGCCGTCTTGTTATAGCGAGTCTTCTCGAGCGCTTTGAGAATGGCTTCACGCTCGATGTTTTCGAGCTGATCTCCG
>CAZBIO010000313.1:0-5794 GCA_964491965.1 uncultured Cellulomonas sp. | reverse complement strand
CGGACCTGCAGGTGCTCGGCTCGGAGGACCTCGACCTGCCCGCGCGGACGCTGCCGACGACCGCGGTGTGGTGGACCGCGCCCCCGGCGGTCCTGGAGGCGGCCGGCGTCACCGCCGAGCTGGCGCCCGGCGCGCTGCACGCCGCCGAGCACGCGTCGATCGGCCTGCTCCCCCTGCTGGCGACGTGCGACCGGTGGGACCTCGGCGGGCTGTCGACGGTGCAGCACCCCGACACCGAGACGGCGACGGTGTTCGTCCACGACGGGTTCCCCGGCGGCGCCGGGTTCGCGGAGCGCGGCTTCCACCTCGGCGCGACGTGGCTGCGGGCGACGCGGGACGCGATCGTCGCGTGCGGGTGCGCGTCCGGGTGCCCGGGGTGCGTGCAGTCACCCAAGTGCGGCAACGGCAACGAGCCCCTCGCCAAGGACGCCGCGGTCCGCCTGCTCGACGCGGTGCTCGCGCACGCGCCGGCGTGAGGCGGGCGTCACACGGCCGGTCGCGTGATCAGGCGATCGGGTACGCGACGAACGCCAGGGCCCGCCCGTCGGGCGACCAGCTCGGGACGTTCATGGTGCCCTGGCCACCGAACAGCGTCATGAGATCGCGGACCGTGCCGTCCTCGTCGAGCAGCCGGACGATCACGTCGACGTCCGCCGGGTGGCCGAGCGTCCCGGGCGGGAAGCTGACGTAGGCGATGCGGCGGCCGTCGGCGTCCGGGTGCGGGAACCAGTTGACGCGCTCGTCGTCGGTCAGCTGCTCCGGCTCGCCACCGGCGGCCGGGACCCGGAACAGCTGGGCGTGGCCCGGCGTCGCCGACCCGCGCTCGGAGTTGAAGTACACCCACGAGCCGTCCGGCGAGAACTCCGAGCCGTCGTCCGGATGGTCGTCGTCCGTCAGCTGCCGCTCCGCCTGCGTCGCGATGTCCATGAGGTACACGTTGGTGCGCAGGGCGTCGTCGGGCAGGAACTCCAGGCCGATGTAGGCGAGGGTGGCGCCGTCGGGGCTGACGCCATGCAGGTAGTGCCGGAAGTCCTCGCCCTTGTCGGTGGTGAGGCGCCGCACCTCCCCCTCGCCGTCGAACGGCACCGCGTAGATGTGCCCGTCGTCGCTCGACACGTAGGCCGTCGCGCCGTCCGGGCTCATCACGTGGTCGTTGTTGATCGGCGCGACACCCGGCATCGGGATCTCGACGAGGTCGCCGTCGTCGACGCCGATCCGGAACAGCCGGCCGTCGCCGTTGACCACGAGGTGGCGGCCGTCCGGCGTCCAGTTCGGCGCCTCGAACAGCAGCTCGTCGGAGGTCAGGCGCAGTCGGGCCTCGCCGGTCGCCACGTCGTAGACGTACAGCTCGGCGCGCTGGCCCGGGGAGAAGGTGCGGGGCATGGAGGGGTCACAGCTTTCGTGTCGGTGGCTTCGTCGGGCTACTTGAGGGCGCCGGCCGCCAGGCCGCGCTCGAACAGCCGCTGGAGGGACAGGTAGGCGACGACCTCGGGGATCGCCGTGATCACCGCGGAGGCGAGCACCTTCGTCTGGTCGTTGCTGAACTGCCCGACGAAGAACGACGGCAGCTGGGTGATCGTCTGCGTCGACGGGTCGACGAGGAACACCAGCGGGAACAGGTACTCGTTCCACGCCCCGATCAGCGTGAAGATGAAGATCGCCGCGCCGATCGGCCGCATCAGCGGCAGCACGATGTGCCAGAACCCGCGGAAGGTCGACGCCCCGTCGATGCGCGAGGCGTCGATCAGCTCGTCGGGAATGCCGCTGGCGAAGTTGCGCGCCAGCAGCACCGCGAACGGGATCTGCAGGGCCGAGAGCGGGAGGATGACCGCCCAGTAGGTGTTGTAGAGGCCGAGCGAAGTCGTCGTCGCGAACAGGGGCGCCAGCAGCACCACGCCCGGCAGCGTCAGGGCGACCATCATCATCCAGAACATCACCTCGCGGCCCCGGATCCGCAGCTTGGCGAAGCCGAAGGCGGCCAGCATCGTGGCGCTGTAGACGATGGCGATGGTGACGGCCGCGATGATCACGGAGTTGCGGAAGAACAGCGGCAGCTCGGGCACCGACAGGACGGCCCGGTAGTTGCCCCAGCCCAGCCCGCCGAGCGACCCCTGGACCATCGCGACGAGGGGGAGGAAGAAGGGCAGCGCCAGCGCCGTCAGGACCACCTGCAGCACGACGCGCCCGGCCTTGGAGCGAACGGTGAGCATCAGGCGCCCTTTCCATCGCAACGGCGCCGCACGTTGAACATCAGCCCCATGAGGATCGCGAGCACCAGCATCAGGATCGAGATCGCCGAGGCGTACCCCACCTGGCCGAGCAGGATGGACGTCCGGTAGATCATCGTTCCGAGGAACTCGGTGGCGAAGTTCGGGCCGCCGACCGTCACCAGGTACGGGGTGTCGAAGATCTTGAGCACGCCGATCGCGGTGAGGGTGGCGAGGGCGACCGTCGTGCCGCGCACCATCGGCAGGATGATGCTGACGAGCTTGCGGACGTTGCCGGCGCCGTCGACCTCGGCGGCCTCCAGGACCTCCGTGTCGATCTGGCCCATGGCGGCGAAGTAGAGGATCACCGCGAGTCCGGTGCCCTGCCACACCATGATGACGAGCACCGTCCACAGCGCGGTCGACGTCTGCGCCAGCCACGGCTGCGCGAGACGGCCGAGACCCAGGAAGGACAGCAGCTGGTTGAACTGCCCGTCGGGCGCGAAGATCTGCCGGAACACCGGCGCTGTGATCGCGGGGGCGAGGACCACCGGCAGGAACAGGACGACCTTGTAGACGTTCCCGGCGATCGGCTTCGAGTGCAGCATCGCCGCGAACACGAAGCCGAGGCCCGTCTGCAGCACGAAGGTGAACACGAACGCGATCGCGGTGTGCCTGATCGCCGTCCAGAAGATCGGGTCGCTCAGCACCTTGGCGTAGTTGGCGCCGCCCACGGGCGTGGAGATCGGCGACGTGCCGTTCCAGTCCAGCGTGGAGATGATGCCGGTGTAGCCGACCGCGTAGTAGATCAGCCCGACCGAGATGACGAAGGCCGGGAGGACCCAGGTGTACCCCTGCGGCCAGAGGTGGTGTGACCGCCGCCCGGGCTTGACCGGCCGCTTGACCGGCCGACGGCGGCGGTTGCCGGGAGCAGCGCTCCCGGCAACCGCGTCGTCGACGTGTGTCGAGACCGACATACGTCAGCTGCCTGCGACCGTGCTCGCCAGCTTCTCGAGCGCGACCTCCGGAGTCTCGCTCTTCGAGGCGATGGCACCGATGGCGACACCGAGCGCCTGACCGGTCGCCGTGTCGACGTCGCCGAGGCGGGGCTCGGTGACCGAGTTCGACCGGTCGATGAGGTCGGCCAGCGTCGACTGCTGCTGCGCGGCGTCGACCAGCTCGATGTCGTCCCACTTCGGCGCGATCGACGCGAGCGACGGGGTGTCGTTGAGCGCGTTCGCGACGATCTGCTGGGCGGCGTCCGAGGTGGTCAGCCAGGTGACGAAGGTCGTCGCGGCCTCCGGGGCCTTCGACTTCGCGCTGACGGCGACACCGAAGTCCGCGTCGCCGAACAGCGGGGCGGGGTTGCCGTCACCGGTCATGTCCGGGAAGTCCGCGGCGACGATCGCGAAGGGCTTCGCGCCGGCGACGCCGGACGCGTTCACCGCGGCGGTGGCGCTGTCGACCGTCGAGTACTGCATGTACCAGGTGCCCATGAGCACCATCGCGGCCTTGCCGGAGATGAAGTCGTTGTTGACGTCCGGGTACTGCTGCATGCCGAGCGCACCCGGCTGCATGATCCCGTTGTCGAACATCTCGCTGTAGATGGTGAAGGCCTGGACCAGCTTCGGGTTGGTCCACTCCTCCTTGCCCTCGACCGCGGCGTTCCAGAGGCCCGGCTCGATGCTGTCGGCGATCGAGTGGATGAGGTCCTGGTTGAAGCCGTTGTCGGCGGCGCCGTGCTCGAAGCAGACCTGGCCCTGCTCCTGGAAGGCCTTGCAGGTCGAGATCCACTCGTCGAGGGTCGTCGGCACCTTCTGGCCGTACTTCTCGAAGATCTCCGGGTTGATCCACATCGTGCCCGCGAACGTCGACCCGACCGGCAGCGCGGCGAGGCGGCCGTTCTTGTCCGTCAGGCCGGCGGGGCCCAGCGGGACGAGCTTGCTCTCCCAGTCGGAGCCGAGCGCCTTCTCGACGGCCGGCTTGAGGTCGATGGCGAAGTCGCCGTAGGCCTGGATCGACCCGATGCCGCCGCCGGGGGCGATGTTGAAGACGTCCGGGCCGACGTTCGACGCGAGCGCCGGTCGGATCGCGGAGTCGTAGTCGGCCGTCGCCACCTGCTTGTAGGTGACCTTGATGTCCGGGTACTCCTTGTTGAAGGCCTCGATGTACTTCTGGCCGACACCGAGCTCCGGAGTCCAGCCCCACCACGTGATCTCGCCGGCGTCCGCCGAGCCCTGCGCGGTCGGTGCGGACGTGCCGCAGCCGCTCAGGGCGACGAGCGCGCCGATGATCGCGGTGACCGTGGCCGCACGCCCAACGGCGCGCTTCGGTCGAAACTTCATCGTTCTCCTCTTCCTGGACCGCCCTGGACCACGCGGACCACGCGGACTGCCGGCGGATGGGGGTGATACGGCGACGTATCGGCGGGAGCGTAAATGTCGGTCTAGAGGGTGTCAACTTTACTTCGTGCATGGTTGGGTTTCGCTCCTTGCGCCACGCAAGTTTCGTTGACAGGCGGCGACCAGCGGATACACTCCCGCCATGTCGTCCCGTTCCCCCGTCTCCGTCAACGCCGACGAGGACCGTCCCACGCTCGCGGACATCGCCGCCGCCGAGGTCGTGTCCGTCGCGACGGTCTCCAAGGTGCTCAACGACAAGAAGGGCGTCTCCCCGGACACCCGCGAGCGCATCTCGCGGGCGCTGCAGCTGGCGGGCTACCAGAAGCGCGGCTCCGCGCGGGTGTACGCGCCACAGATCGACGTGGTCTTCGGGTCGCTCGACGGCGAGTGGGCGATCGAGCTCATCCGCGGCGCGTCCCGGGTGGCGCGCGCGAACGACCTGACGGTGAGCGTGGTCGAGAGCGGCGTGCGCTTCGGCGTCGCGCCCGACTGGGCCCGTGCGGTCGCGGTCAGGCAGCCAGCCGGCGTGATCCTCGTCGCGTCCCAGCTGTCCGACGAAGACCGCGCCCAGCTGCACACCAGGAACGTGCCGTTCGTCATCGTCGACCCGTCGGGGGATCCGCCGCCGGACGCGCCTTCCGTCGGCTCGACCAACTGGGCGGGCGGCATGGCGGCCGTGCGCCACCTCATCGACCTCGGCCACAGGCGGATCGGGATCGTCGCCGGGCCCAACGACTTCGTCGCGACGCGCGCGCGGGTCGCCGGGTACCGGTCGGCGATGGAGGCCGCCGGCCTGGCCGTCGACCCGCAGTGGATCGTCGACAGCGAGTTCGACGAGGAGACCAGCCCGGAGGCCGCGAACCGGTTGCTCGACCTCGAGCAGCGGCCCACCGCGATCTTCGCCACGAGCGACCTCAAGGCACTCGGCGTGTACGGGGCGGTCAGGGCGCGCGGCCTGCGGATCCCCGATGACATCTCGGTGGTCGGCTACGACGACCTGTCTCTGGCCCGATGGGCCGGGCCACCGCTCACCACCGTCCGCCAGCCGCTGGCGGACATGGCGGCGGCCGCCGCCGAGCTCATCGTCCGGGACCGGTCGAACCTCACGACCTCGACGGACCGGATCGAGCTCGCCACGTCGCTGATCGTGCGGGCGAGCACCGCGCGTCCGCACGACGAGGGTCG
>CAZBIO010000312.1:0-11769 GCA_964491965.1 uncultured Cellulomonas sp. | reverse complement strand
CCACCTGCGGGCCGCGCGGCGGCTGCCGGCGGGCTCGTCGCCCGCCGGCAGCTCGCCGACCGCGGTGATGCGCTGCAGCGCCACCCGAGAGCCCCTACTCGGTGGCCGCGGTCAGTGCCGTGTTGGCGTTCTCCTGGGCCGCGGTCAGCGCCTCGGCCGGGTCCGCCGCCCCCTGGAGCACCTCGGCGATCGCGTTGGCGATCGCCTCCGAGAGGCCCACGTAGCCGGGGACCGTCGGACGGGGGGTGGTGGCGTTGACGCTGTTGGCCGCCATGATGTCGAGGCCCGGGAGCACCTCGACCTGGGCCGCGAACTCCGGCGAGTCCTGCTCCGAGGCGCGCAGCGGCAGGTTGCCGTAGGCGACGTTCCAGCGCAGGTCCTGCTCCGGCGACGTCAGCCAGTTGAGGAACTCGAAGGTCCAGTGCGCGCGGTTCGCGTCCTGGTGGTCCAGGCCCACCCACAGGTCCGGGCCGGAGACGGTCTGGTGGTTGCCGTCGATGCCGGGCAGCTGCACCACGCCGTAGTCGGTGCCCGCGACGTTGAGGTCGTAGAGCTGCCACGGTCCGGACGTCATCATGGCGATCCGGTCGGCGGCGAAGAGCTCGGCGAACTTGGTGTCCGTCTGGTCCAGGTACACGCTCTTGTCGTCCTGCGCCATGGCGCGCAGGAACTCCAGGGCGTCGACGCCCGCCTGGTCCGCGAACGTCGCGGTCTTCTGGTCCTCGGAGAGGATCGAGCCGCCGTGCTGCCACAGGTGCGGCCAGAACTGCCAGGTGGTCTCCTCGGTGCCGGACACCGAGTACTCGTAGCCGTAGGTCTGGGTGGCCTCGTCGGTCGTCGCCGCGGCCGCGGCGCGGAAGTCGTCCCAGGTCCAGTCGTCGGTCGGGTAGTCCACGCCGGCGGCGTCGAAGACCGTCTTGTTGTAGATGAGCGAGATGTTGTCGACGAGCGCCGGGAAGGCGATCACCTTGGCGCCGGTCGGCTGCGCCGTCATGCGGGCGGCCTCCGGCAGCTCGTCCCACTTCACGGCGGGGTCCTTGACCTGCTCGGCGAAGTCGAGCGTCTTGCCGGACGCCTCGAGCTGGCTGGCCCACGACCCGAACGCGTAGGAGATGTCCGGGTAGGTGCCGCCGGCGAAGCCCGCGGAGAGCTTCTGCAGCAGCTCGGCCGTCTCGGAGGCGCCGGGCTCGGCGTTGATCGTCACGTTCGGATGGGCCTTCGTGAACTCGTCGGCCAGGCCCGTGAGGATCGAGTGGGCCTCCTCGGTCTGGCCGGTCCACCACGTCAGCGTGACGTCGGCCTCGGGGTCCAGCTCGGTGGCGCCGCCGCTGTTGCCGCCGCTGCACGCGGCCAGGCCACCGGCGGCGACGACGGCGACGGCCGCGACCAGGGCGGTCCTTCGGGTTGCTCGGATGCTGCTCGGGCGAAGGGTCATCGGTCGTTCCTCTCTGGTGTGTTACAGGACGATCGAGCGGGTCAGGTGACGTGGGTTGTCGGGGTCGAGGCCACGCAGCGCCGCCAGGTCGACGGCCAGGCGCTGGGCGCCGACGAGCTCGACGAGCGGGTCGCGCTCGCCGACGAGCACGGTCGCGCCGGTGGCGCGCACGTCGGAGACCAGGGCGTCGTCGGCGACGCCGAGGGTCCACACGAGCGACCGCAGGCCCGCGACGGCGAGCGGTCCGTGGCGGTAGTCGAGGGCCGGGTACGACTCGGCCCACGCCTGCGCGGCCTCGCGGATCTTCAGGGCGGCCTCGTGCGCCAGTCCCCGGGTCCAGCCGGTGCCGAGGTACACGAAGTGGTCGAAGCCCGCCGGGTCCGGGCCGTTCGCGGCGAGGAGCTTCTCGGCCTCGTCGGGCAGCGCGGCGACGTCCTCGCCGAACGCGGCCCGGGCGAGCACCAGCACGGTGGTGGGGAACCGCGTCTGGACCACCGAGCGCTCGTCGACGAACTCGAGGTCCACCACCTCGTCGGCCGCCAGCGCGATGGGCGAGTCCGGCACGCCCGTGACGGCGACCTTCCGGATGCCGGCGGGCAGCGCCCTCAGGGCGGCGAGGACCTCGGTGGTGGTGCCGGACCGCGAGAGCGCGACGACGCTGTCGTACGGGCGCCGCGGCCACGGCTCCGACGCGTACGCCGCGTCCGTGGGGCCGAGGCCGGCGCGCTCGCGCAGCGCGGCGATCGACTCGGCGACGAATTCCGACGTGCCGCACCCCAGCACCAGGACGTGTTCGCCGGGCCGCGCGAGGGGTGAGGCGTCGACGCGTTGGAGGGCGGCGCGCCAGATGTCCGGCTGGCTCTGGATCTCATCGACGGTGATGGTCACAGGGGATCGCTCCACTCCTGGTAACGGTCCGGTTGACGCCCTATCATCCGTGCGACTGAGCGATTGGCAAGGTTGCTGCGCGAATCAGTCATTCACAGCGATCGAATGTTGCAGGAAGGTATCCCGTGAGTCGCGACGACGTATCGAACCTCCCGCTGAAGGACTGGACGCCCCGAAGCCAGCTGCGCGCGGCCGTGACGTCCGTTCCCCGGCCGGCCTTCCCGGTGGTCGACATCCACAACCACCTGGGCAGGTGGCTCTCCGAGGACGGCGGCTGGATGACCCCGGACGTCGACGCGCTGCTGGCGATGATGGACGCCCACGACGTCGAGACGATCGTCAGCCTCGACGGGATGTGGGGGGACACCCTCACCGAGCACCTCGACCGGTACGACCGCGCCCACCCCGGCCGGTTCCTCACCTTCTGCCAGGTCGACTGGTCGCTGCTCGCCGACCCCGACCCGCTGCCCGCGCTGCTGGCCAACCTCGAGGACAGCGCGACGCGCGGCGCCCGGGGCATCAAGGTGTGGAAGCCGCTGGGCCTGCACTACCGGGACGCGTCCGGCGCGCTGGTGGCGCTGGACGACGAGCGCGTCGTGGCGGTGCTGCGACGCGCGGGCGAGCTCGGCCTACCCGTGCTCATCCACTCGGCCGACCCGATCGCGTTCTTCGAGCCGCTCGACGCCTTCAACGAGCGGCTCGACGAGCTGGGGCATCACCCGGACTGGTGGTTTGGCGACCGGTCGCGGTTCCCCACGTTCGACGAGGTGATGGACGCCCATGCGCGGCTGGTGCTCGCCTGCCCGGGGACCACGTTCGTCGCCGCGCACGTCGGCGGCGCGGCCGAGGACCTCGACCGCGTGGAGCGGCTGCTCGCGGCCGCCCCGAACTACCACGTCGACATCGCCGGGCGGATGGCCGAGCTCGGGCGCCAGCCTCGTCGGACCGCCGAGCTGATCCGGCGCTTCGGTGACCGCGTCGTCTTCGGGACCGACATCTACCCGATCAGCGGCCAGGCCTACGAGCTGCACTTCCGGTTCCTGGAGAGCGCCGACGAGGGCTTCTCCTACGACCCGGGCTCGCCCATCCCCAGCCAGGGCCGGTGGGACGTCAGCGCGCTCGACCTCCCGCGCGACCTGCTGCCCGCGCTCTACGCCGGGAACGCCAAGCGGATCCTCGGCCTGGACTGACGCGATCGGGTGGACTTCCTTGCACCACGTGCAAGGAAGTCCACCCGATCTCCCGTCAGGGTGCCGCTCGTCGGGCGGCCGGCGGGACCTACGGCAGGATCAGCTCCACCTCGCCGCCGAGGCTCTTCGGCAGCACGTGGCGGTGCGCGGCGGTCATGTCGTCGCACAGGTCCCAGATCTGCTGCGGCGTCAGGGTGGACGAGGCGTTGCCGTCGACGAGCACGGCCTGCCGGACGGCGCGCGGGTCGCCGGTCAGGGTCGCCTCGATGGCCAGCTCGGCCACCGACAGGTAGGTGCGGTTGAGGGCGGCACCGGCCGTCGGGATCTTCCCGACCGCCTTCGGGTGCACGCCGTCGCGGTCGACGAAGGCCGGGACCTCCACCGCCGCGCCCTGCGGCAGGTTGTCGATCAGGCCCCTGTTCGGCACGTTGGCGTGGATCCAGCGCTCGGTCCCGGTCAGCAGCGAGTGGATCACCTGCGGCGCGTACTCGGCCGCGGGCTCGTCGGGCAGGTCCAGGTCCTCGCCGGCGGCGAGCCGGCGGCGCGCCTCCGTCACCTCGGCGACGTTGTCCGCGGAGATGCCCAGGTACTGCAGCGGCTCGATGCGGTAGCGGGCGATCTGCTCGTCGGACCGCAGGAACCAGGACAGGTACTCCGACGAGTGCTCGGACGTCTCGGTGGGGTAGTAGCCGATCCGCTTGTACATCTCGACGCGGACGCGGCGCTCCAGCCCGGGGTCCTCCGCGATCTTGGCGTCGAGGAGCGGGTAGAGGCTCTGCCCGTCGCGGCTCCACTCCGTCAGCCACGCCTGGTGGTTGACGCCGGCGGCCGAGTACTGGGTGCCCTCGAACGGCACGCCGATCAGCTGGTTGAGCCCGTGGACGGTCCAGAACACCGAGTGGCACAGGCCGACGACCTTGAGCTCCGGCGCGGCGACGGACCACCACCAGACGTTCATCGCCATCGGGTTGGTGTAGTTGAGCACCCACGCGTCGGGGCAGACCTCGCAGACGTCCTGGGCGATCTGCGAGATCACGGGGAACGTGCGCAGGCCGCGGAACACGCCGCCGACGCCGGTGGTGTCGCCGATCGTCTGGCGCAGGCCGTACTTCGCGGGGAGCTCCAGGTCGACGTGCGTCGCGTCGACGCCGCCCACCTGGATCATGATGACCACGGCGTCGGCGCCGGTCAGCGCCTCGCGGCGATCCAGGGTGGCGACGACGTCCAACGGCTTGCCGAGGCGCTTGCTCACGTGCTCCGCCGTGCCGCGGGCCACCTCGAGGCGGTCCGGGTCGATGTCCTGGAGAACGATCTGAAGCTTGGGCAGGTCGTCGTAGCCGAGAAGGTCGACGAGCAGCTGACGGGTGAACACGGCAGAGCCGGCACCGAGGAACACGATCCGTGGCATGACTTTCATGATCGACACGTCCGCGCGCTTCGCGCAACCGACTGATCGATTCATGGCTATTCTGCTCATCGGATCTGATCGTTTCGGGGAGGTCGGCTGTGTCGGACGTGCTCGTCGCCGAGGCTGGGTCGCGGAAGCGCACCCGGCGGTTCGTGCGCATCCTCGACCTCGTCAACGAACGCGGCTCTGTGTCGCTCGCCGAGCTGGTCGACGTCCTCGGCATCTCGCCCGCCACCGCGCGCCGCGACCTGACGGAGCTCGCCGACCAGCGGCTCGTCCTGCGCACGCACGGCGGGGCGCGCGCGCTGGACCATGGCTCGGAGCTGCCCGTCGAGCTGCGCGACACCAAGTTCCAGGACGCCAAGCGGGCGATCGCCCGGGCCGTCGCCGCCCGCATCCCGCGCGAACGGCACGCGGTCGCGCTGTCCGGAGGCACCACGACGGCGCGCGTCGCCGTCGAGCTGGCGAGCCATCCCCTGCTGACGATCGTGACCAACTCGCTCACCATCGCCGAGCTGGTGCGCACGCACCCCGAGCTGCGCGTGGTGATGACCGGCGGCACGTTGCGGCCGCAGTCGCTGGAGCTGGTCGGCGTGCTCGCCGAGCGGACGTTCAGCGCGGTGAACATCGGGACGGCGATCCTCGGCGCGGACGGCATCGAGGCGGCCGCGGGCGTGACGACGCACGACGAGACCGAGGCGCGCACCAACCACGCGATGGTCGGCAGCGCGCAGCGCACCATCGTCGTCGCCGACGGCTCGAAGGTGGGCGCGTCACGCTGGCGCAGATGGCGCCGCTCGAGGGGGTCGACGTGTTCGTCACCGACTCGTCGGCCGACCCCGCCGAGCTGGCGCGGATCCGGGCGGCGGGCGTGGAGGTCGTCGTCGCCGACGCGTGATCGCTCGTCGGGCCGCTCGTCGGGCGAATCGCGCTTGCGGGATTTGCGAGGATGGGCCGACGTGACCCCCGAACCGACGCGCGCAGGCAGGCCCGCACGTGGGCGCCGCCATGACCGCTCGGCGCGCCGGCCCGACCGCCTGGCGCAGAACCTCGCGCGCGCCGCCGCCGCGCGCGCCGCCGTGGTGCTCCCGGAGATCACGTACCCCGAGGACCTCCCGGTCAGCGCCCGACGAGCGGACATCGCCGCGGCGATTGCCGGGCACCAGGTGGTGGTGGTCGCCGGCGAGACCGGCTCCGGCAAGACGACGCAGCTGCCGAAGATCGTGCTCGGGCTGGGCCGGGGCCGCGCCGGGCAGATCGGGCACACGCAGCCGCGGCGCATCGCGGCCCGCTCCGTGGCCGAGCGCATCGCGTTCGAGCTCGGCGTCCCGCTCGGCGGCGCGGTCGGCTACCAGGTGCGGTTCACGGACGAGTCGGCCGACGACACGCTCGTCAAGGTGATGACCGACGGCGTGCTGCTCGCCCAGATCCAGCGCGACCCGCTGCTGCGCCGCTACGACACGCTCATCATCGACGAGGCGCACGAGCGATCGCTCAACATCGACTTCCTGCTCGGGTACCTGACGCGGCTGCTGCCGCGGCGGCCGGACCTCACGCTGATCATCACGTCGGCGACGATCGACTCCGCGCGGTTCGCCGCCCACTTCGCGGACTCGTCGGGCACGCCGGCGCCCGTGGTCGAGGTGACCGGCCGCACCTACCCGGTCGAGATCCGCTACCGCCCCCTGACGCCGGAGCCGCCCCGGCCGGCCGCAACGAGCCCGGGTGCCCTCTCCGATTCGGCCTCGTCCGACGACCTCACCATCCCTTCCGACTTCGTAACGTCCGAGCAAGTCAGGGGTAGAGGCCTCACTTCCTCGGACGCAACGACGAGGGGGACGGGGAGGGGGGCCCGGGGCGGGGGCGGTGCCGCGCGCGAGCCGAAGGACCTGGTCACCGGGATCGTCGAGGCCGTCGACGAGCTGATGGCCGAGGGCCCCGGCGACATCCTCGTGTTCCTGTCCGGCGAGCGGGAGATCCGGGACGCCGCCGACGCGCTGCGGGGCGCGCTCGGCCCCCGGCTGCACGACGAGCGGCGCCCGGACGCGGTCGAGCTCCTGCCGCTGTACGCCCGCCTGTCCGCCGCCGAGCAGCGCCGCGTCTTCGAGCCGCACGCCGCGCGGCGGATCGTCCTGGCGACCAACGTCGCCGAGACGTCGCTGACCGTGCCCGGCGTCCGCTACGTCGTCGACTCCGGCACGGCGCGCATCTCGCGCTACTCCAAGGCGACGAAGGTGCAGCGGCTGCCCATCGAGCCGATCTCGCAGGCGTCGGCGAACCAGCGCTCCGGGCGGTCGGGGCGCCTCGCGCCGGGCATCGCCATCCGGCTCTACGCGGACGACGACTTCGCGGCGCGGCCCCGGTACACCGAGCCGGAGATCCTGCGCACGTCGCTGGCCAGCGTCATCCTCCAGATGGTCGCCGTGGGCGTGGTCACATCGCCCGACGAGGTCGCCGACTTCCCGTTCGTCGACAAGCCGGATGTGCGCGCGGTACGCGATGGCGTCGCGCTGCTGACCGAGCTCGGCGCGCTGACCACCGCGCCGGCCCCGACTGCCCTACCTGCCCCGCCCCGCGAGATGAGCACTTCCACGCGAGATGAGCACCTGCAAGTGCCCACGTCGCTTGGGAGTGCTCATCTCACGGCCGCCAGCGGGGCCAGTGGGGGTGGTGGGGGCACGACGAGCACGCGAGTGCGGCTCACCGACGTGGGCCGCGCCCTCGCGCAGCTGCCCATCGACCCGCGGCTGGCGCGGATGGTGGTCGAGGCGGGTCGGCGGGGCGTCGCCCGCGAGGTCGTGGTCATCGCGGCCGCCCTGTCGATCCAGGACCCCCGCGAGCGGCCCGCCGAGCAGCGCGAGCAGGCCGACGCGCTCCACCGACGCTTCGCCGATCCTTCGTCGGACCTCCTGACCTACCTCAACCTGTGGACGTGGCTGCGGCGGCGGCAGAAGGAGCTGTCGGGCTCGGCGTTCCGGCGGCTGCTGCGGGCCGAGCACCTCAACTACCTGCGGATTCGCGAATGGCAGGACGTCGTGACGCAGCTGCGCGACCTGACCAAGCCGCTCGGCATCGACGCCAAGGGCGCTCCCCGCCCACTGGACGACGACCCCACAGCTCCCGCCGCGTCCCCCACCCGCGGAACCGCCCCCGCAACCGCCCCGCCCCGCCGCGTCGCCCCCGGCGCCATCGCGTCCAACCCCGCCACACGAGTGACTGGTGGGGCGGATGGGACGCCGAACCAGCAACACCAGTCACACCAGCCCCACGTGTGGCGGGATGGGACAGCCGACGAGCGCACCCGGTGGGCCTGGGACGGCGACCCGATCCACCAGGCACTGCTCTCGGGGCTGCTGTCGCAGGTCGGGATGCAGCTGGCCACCGAGGTCCAGGCGCGCCGCGGCAACGGCGGCGACAGGCACCCGGCCCGCCCGACCCGACCCCGCAACGAGTATCTCGGCGCGCGCGGCGCGCGGTTCGCGATCTTCCCCGGCTCGGACCTGGCGCGCCGGCCGCCGTCGTGGGTGATGGCCGCCGAGCTCGTCGAGACCTCCCGCCTCTGGGCGCGCGACGCGGCCCGCATCCGCCCCGAGTGGGTCGAGGACCTGGGCGCTCACCTGGTCAAACGCAGCTACGCCGACCCCGGCTGGTCACCCCGGCAGGGCGCCGGGACCGTCACCGAGAAGGTGCTGCTCTACGGCATCCCGGTCGTCGCCGGGCGCCGCGTGCTGCTGGCGAAGGTCGACCCGGCCGCCGCCCGCGAGCTCTTCATCCGCAACGCGCTCGTCGAGGGCGAGTGGACCACGCACCACGCGTTCTTCCACGCGAACCGGCGCCTGCTCGAGGAGACCCAGGACCTGGAGGCGCGCGCGCGGCGGCGCGACCTCGTCGTCGACGACGACGTCCTCTTCGACTTCTACGACGAGCGCGTGCCCGACGACGTGGTCTCCGCCCGCCACTTCGACACCTGGTGGAAGGGTGCCCGACGAGCGGACCCCGACCTGCTGACCTTCACGCGCGAGCTGCTGGTGCGCCCCGGCGCGGAGGCGATCGACTCGGCGGCGTTCCCGGAGCGCTGGCCGGCCGGCGACCTCTCGCTCCCGCTGACCTACCAGTTCGAGCCCGGCACGCAGGCCGACGGCGTCACCGTCCACGTGCCGCTCGTCGTGCTCGCCCGGCTGCGGCCCGAGGGCTTCGACTGGATGGTGCCCGGCCTGCGCGCCGAGCTGGTGACCGCGACGATCCGCGCGCTGCCCAAGGCGGTCCGCGTGCAGCTGGTGCCCGCGCCGGACGTCGCGCGCGCGGTGGACGCCTGGATGTCCGAGCACCTCGCGTCCTGGGCGGACACGGTGCGCGCCGCGGATGCCGCGCCGTCGTTCCACGAGGCGTTCGTGCAGGCCGTCCGCGCGGTGCGGGGCGTCGAGGTGCCGCCGGACGCGTTCGACGACGACCGGCTGCCGCCGCACCTGCGCATGACGTTCCGGGTCGTCGAGCCCGGTGGCGGCGTCGCCGACGAGGGCAAGGACCTGCTCGCGCTCCAGCGGCGGCTCGCCACACGGTCCGACGAGGCCGTCTCGTCGGCGGTCCGCACGGCGGTGCGCGCCGCGATGGAGGAAGCCCGCGCCGCGATGGAGGAGGCCCGCGCCGCCTCCGCCGCCGCGTCCCACCCCGCCACACGTGGTGCTGGAGTGACGGGAGTGGCCGATGAGGCGTCCCACCAGTCACTCCAGTCACACGTGTGGCGGGGTAGGACGGGGGACGACGAGGCTGCGGGCCGCGAGACGGCGGCTGGTGGGCCGGGCGCGGCGGCGGCGGGCGGCGCGAGGGTGAGCGGCGCCGCGAGCGGGGGGCCGGGCGCGGCGGCGGGGTTGGAGAGGGACGGGCTGCGCGCATGGCCCGACGACCTCACGTTGCCCGAGGTCGTCGAGACAGCCACCGCCGCCGGCACACCCGTCCGCGCGTACCCAGCGCTCGTCGAGCACGACGAGCGCGTCGGCGTGCGGGTTCTCGCGACCGAGGCGGCAGCGCGCGACGCCCATCGCGTGGGGCTGCGACGGCTCCTGCTCGACGACATCGGCCTGGCGGCGGCCCGGATCACCACCCGCTGGACCGGCAACCAGGCGCTGGCGCTGGCGTCCAGCCCCTACCCGACCACCGCCGCGCTGGTCACGGACGTCCAGCTCGCGGCCATCGACGCGCTCGTCGGGCACCCCGAGCAGGTCCGCGACCACGCCGCGTACGCCGCCGTCCGGGCGACCGTCCGCGACGCCCTCGAGGACGAGGTCCACCGCCTGGTCGGCGTGCTCGTCGACGTGCTGACCGCCTGGCGCGAGGCCGACGCCGCGGTGCGCGAGTCGTCGAGCCTCGCCCTCGTCGCCGCAGCCCGCGACGTGCGGGCGCAGGTCGACGCGCTCGTCGGCGACGGCTTCGTCGTGCGCACCGGCGCCGCCCGCCTGCCGCACCTGACCCGCTACCTGCGCGGGGCGACCCACCGCCTGGCCAAGGCCGCCGAGAACCCGCACCGCGACGCCGCCCTGGCCGCGCAGCTGCGTGACGCCCAGGACGCGTACGACGAAGCCACGGCTCACGCCGCCGCCGCGGCACCCGACCCGGCCCGGGCCGACGCGCTCGACGCCGTGCGCTGGCAGCTCGAGGAGCTGCGCGTCTCGCTGTTCGCCCAGCAGCTCGGCACGCCGGAGAAGGTGTCGCCGCAGCGGATCAGCAAGGCGCTGGCCGCGCTGTAGGCCCCGGGTCACCTCACCGCCCGCGCCGCCACGCGACGCCCGCCGCCAGCCGCGCCACCAGCAGGATCCCGCCGCACCACGCGATCGCCAGCCACAACGACGCCGGCCGCAGCCCCAGCAGCAGGTCGCGCACGGACTCCACCACCGGCGTGATCGGCTGATGCCGCGCGAACCCCTGCATCCACCCCGGCAGCGTCTCGACCGGCACGAACGCGCTGGACACGTACGGCAGGAACAGCAGCGCGAACGTCATGCCGCTCGCCGCGTCCGGCCCGGAGACGACGAGCCCCACCCAGACGGCCACCCACGTCAGGGCGATCGTGTAGAGCACGACGAGCCCCAGCGCGAGCAGCCACCCCCCGAACCCGGCGGCGGGCGAGAACCCGATGAGCAGCGCGACGCCGATCGCCGCCGCCATGGCGATGCCGTTGACCAGCACCCCGGAGGTCGCGTGTGCGGTGAGCAGCCCGCCGGAGTGCACGGGCATCGACCGCAGGCGGTCCACCAGGCCGGTGCGCCGGTCGGTCGCGACCAGCACCGCCACCTGCGAGGCGCCGTACCCGGCGACGAGGATCATCGTCGACGGCACCACGTAGTCGACGTACGCCCCCGTGCCGGACGCGGAGATCGCGCCGCCGAACACGTAGACGAACATCAGCATGAGCACCACCGGCAGGATCAGCGACATCAACAACGTGTCGACCTGACGGATCGCGTGGCGCAGGTTGCGCGCGGTCAACGCGACGGTGTCGCCGAACGGTCGGGGTCGCCGCTCGGCGGGTGCCGGCGCCAGGGTGAGGGCGATCGCGGTCATCGGGAGGCTCCTTCCATGGGGCTGCCGGTCAGCTGCAGGAATGCGTCGTCGAGCGTCGGATGGCGCACGCTCCAGTCGGCGATCCCGTCGTCGTCCAGCCCGGCCAGCACGCGCCGGACGTCGGCGACGGAGCCGTCGGTCGCCACCTTCTCCGCCCGCCCGTCCCGGTGCAGCACCTCGACGTACGCGGTGCCGACGAGGGCCTTGAGCTGCGCGGCCGTGCCGTCGGCGATGGTGCGGCCGGCGTCGAGCACGGCGACCCGGTCCGCGAGCGCGTCCGCCTCGTCGAG
>CAZBIO010000311.1:0-11957 GCA_964491965.1 uncultured Cellulomonas sp. | reverse complement strand
GGCGCACTGGACGCCCGCGCCAGACGCACCAGCTCGACCCTGTCGACATCGCCGATCACCAACCCCGGGGCAGGACGATTCGCCATGCCCCATGATCCCAACCCAACAACCGTCAATCAACTAACCACGCAGGGCACTAGGGGTGCGACGCCGCGGGTGCCGAGAGCGCACGCGCAGGTTCACTCGGTTGCCACGCCGTCACGCCTCGGGGCCAGCAACCCATCGCAGGACTCGAGTCTCGGGCCCGCTGGCCTGCGCACTTTGCAGACTCGAAGCCCATACGCGCACACCGCGGAGTCGAGTCGTCCAAGCCAACGGCGACGCGCCCCCCGACTTCACGGCCCTCACCCGCGCCCAGCGCGCACGACCACCGGCGGACTTCTTGGCCACTTTCTGGCCATGGACAAGCAAGAAGGCCGCCTCTCCACCTGGAGAAACGGCCTCTGACCTGCCAAAACGTGGAGCTGATGGGACTCGAACCCACGACCCCCTGCATGCCATGCAGGTGCGCTACCAGCTGCGCCACAGCCCCGCGATCCGTCGAAACGGACCCCGCGCCCCACCGGGGCGCTGGGAGAGTCTAGGCGACGAACCCCCCGGACTGCTAATCCGGGTCCCGGGTCTGCGCCTCTCGCTCGGTCGGCTGGTCGGGACCGGCGTTCCAGTCACGCGACGCGTCGGTCGGCCCCAGGTTGAAGCCGTGCAGCCGCCATCCCGGAACCGCACCAGCGTGTGCCGGCGAGAGCTCCGCCCAGTGCGCGTTGTGCAGCCCGACCACCCCGCGCCACGTGGGCGGCTGGCCGAGCAGGGTCCCCACGGCCAGCGAGATCGCCGCCCCGTGCGACACGACGACGAGCGTGTCGTCCGGCCCGAAACCGGCGGTCAGATCGTCGAGCGCCTCCCCCATCCGGTCCGCCACGTCGGAACGCCGCTCCGCTCCCACCCCCTCGGGGTCGCCACCGGCCCGCCAGGCCGCGAACTCGTCGGGCCACGACGCGGTGATCTCGTCGCCGGTCAGGCCCTCCCACTCGCCGAAGCTGCGCTCGCGCAGCCGCTTGTCCGTCGCCACGGACAGCCCGGTGGAGCGCGACAGGCGCGCGGCGGTCTCCTGCGCCCGCGTGAGGTCCGACGAGACGATCGCGGTCGGCTCGTACCGCGCGACGAGCGTCGCGGCGGCGGTCCGCGCCTGCCAGCGTCCCACCTCGTCGAGCGGGACGTCGATCTGCCCCTGCAGCCGGAAGCTCGCGTTAGCGGCGGTGCGCCCGTGCCGCCACAGCAGCAGCCGGCCGGCGGTCATCGGTCGGCCTCTCCGCGCGCGTCGGGCGGTAGCTCGACCACCGGGCAGTCCTTCCACAGCCGCTCGAGCGCGTAGTACACGCGATCCTCGGCATGTTGTACGTGCACCACGACGTCCCCGAAGTCGATGAGCACCCAGCGGCCCTGCGACTTCCCCTCGCGCCGCAGCGGCTTGGCCCCCAGCTTGAACAGCGCCTCCTCGACGGCGTCGACGATCGCGCCGACCTGCCGCTCGTTGGTGCCGGAGGCGATGACGAACACGTCGGTCAGCACCAGCTGGGAGCTGACGTCGAGCGCGATGATCTCCTGCGCCTTGCGGTCGCTCGCCGCACGTGCTGCGGCGATGGCGAGATCGATGGCGCGGTCGGTCGCGGGCAAGGGGCTCCTCGGTCGAAGGGCGTCAGGATCCGGACGACGAGCCCACGTGGCTCGTCTCGACCGCGGCCGCCGGGGTGTCGGAGTCGCCGTCGGCGCCGTTCCGACCCTGGTTCCACAACGCGACGATGAGGAACCCGAGCACGAACGCGACGACGGCCAGCACGATCACGTGGAGCCACGTGTAGGGATGCCGCCGGGTCACCGGTTCGTCGTCATCGTCCTCGTCGCGCGGCGCGGTTACCGGGGTGACACCCGTCGACGGGAACGGCGAGTGCCCGGCGAGGACCAAGGGCGTTTGCTCGTCGGACCCCGCGGCGTCCGACGAAGGCTCGGCCGGGGGCGGCGTCACAGCCCAGGACCCGACGCGCGGCGACCCGACGGGCGTCGATTCGACGGGCGCGGGGCTCGTCGGGCGCTCGGCCAAGGTCGGCGCGGGGCTCGTCGAGAACCCGGCAGGTGCCGGAGCGGCGTCGACCGGCGGCGTGACCGCGGTGACGTCGGGGGCGCTGTTGGTGAACCAGCCGCCCGGCGCCGGCGGCACCACCGGTGACGGGGCGGTCGGCGGCGGCGCTGCCGAGCCTGCCGCCGGTGCCGCGGGCGACCCCATCCCGGCGATCGGCGGGACGGGGCGGAAGGCGGGCGACGGGACGGGGCGGAAGGCGGTCGACGGCGACGGCGTCACGGACTCGCCGCCCTGCTCGGCCCGCGCGCCGCTGGTCCAGGTCGGCGGGATCGTCGCGCGGGACTGCCCCACCTCCGCCGGGCCAGCGGGCGACGCCGAAGCGGGACCGCCGTACGTCGCCGCACCCGCGCGGGAGGCTCCGTCTGACGCGGGCCGGGTGGAGGCGGGCGGGGTAGCCCCCGACCGGGCCGACACGGCCGGGGTGGACCCAGCGGGCGTGGACCCACCCGGCGCGGACCCACCCGGGGTAGACCCAGCCGGCGCGGACCCAGCCCGCCCGGATACGGCCCGGGTGGGCGAGGCCGGAGTGGGCGAGGCCGGAGTGGGTGAGGCCGGAGTGGGTGACGCCGGATCGCTGCTGGCCGGAACCGGCGCCCACGCGGTGCGCCGCGAGGTGAGCGGCGACGCGCCGGCGGCGGGCGTCGTCGGGCGGGCCGGCAGCACGGGCGGCTCGGCGGGGGCCGGCAACTGAGGCCCGGTCGCCGTCGTGACGGCACGCGCCGCGGGGCGCTCGCGACCGTCGAGCACGGAGCGTCGGGGGGGCTGGGGGTCGGAGCGGTGCTGCCCGGTCGTCGCCCACGCGGGCGTGCCCGCGCCCGGGGTCGGGGATGCGCCCGCGCGCGAAGCCGGCGACCAACCGGCGGACGTCCCGGAACCCGGGGTCGGGGACGCATTCGGGCGCGAAGCCGGCGACCAACCGGCGCCCGAGACCCCAGGACCCGGGCGAGCAGCCGGCGTCCAGCCGGTCGGGGTGGCGGGCACCTCGGGCGTCGAGCCGGAGGGGCTGGTCGCGGCCAGGCGCATCGCGCGCCGCGAACCCGGCGCCGCTGGGCGCGACCCTGTGGGCGAGGTCGGCACGGCGGTCGTCAGCCACTCGGGTGCCGCGGTCGGCTGGGGCCCCGTCTCCTCGCCGGCGGACCGCTCCAGCTCGCGGCGGCGACGCCGCTCCCCGGTTTCACTCATGACAGACCCCGATACAACCCGTGCTTTGCGATGTACTGCACTACCCCGTCAGGGACGAGGTACCAGACCGGCTTGCCCGCGCGGGCGCGGGACCGGATGTCCGTGGAGGAGATCGCCAGCGCCGGAATCTCCAGCATGCTGACGTGCTCCTTCGGCAGGCCGTCCACCGACAGCGGGTGCCCCGGCCGGGTCACCCCGACGAAGTGCGCCATGGTGAACAGCTCGGCCGCATCCTTCCACGTGAGGATCTGGGTCAGGGCGTCCGCGCCTGTGATGAAGAAGAGGTCGGCCTCCGGCCGCTGCACGCGCAGGTCCCGCAGCGTGTCCACCGTGTACGTCAGGCCCTCGCGGTCGACGTCGACGCGGCTGACCGTGAACCGCGGGTTGGACGCCGTGGCGATGACGGTCATCAGGTAGCGGTGCTCCGGCAGCGTCACGGAGCGGTTCTGCTTGAACCCCGGCCGCCCGGTCGGGACGAAGACGACCTCGTCGAGCCCGAACTCGGCGGCGACCTCGCTCGCCGCCACAAGGTGGCCGTGGTGGATCGGGTCGAACGTGCCGCCCATCACGCCCAGTCGCGATCCTGTCATCGGTCGGGGCGGCGCCTAGTGACGGGAACCCGCGTTGCGGAACGCGAACGTGGCCAGAAGCAGCGCGACGAGGCCGACGAAGGCGCCGATGCCGAAGACCACCGGCGGGAAGGGCAACGACGCTTGGGTCGTCTCGGCGGCGCCGATTAGGGCAGCGTGCACGGTGTCTCCTCGCAATGGTCGGATGTCCAGTATCACACGGTGTGTACTCACGGGCGGACGTGCCCGTTGCCGTGCACCACCCACTTGGTCGTGGTCAACTCTGCCAGCCCCATGGGGCCCCGCGCGTGCAACTTCTGGGTGGAGATGCCGATCTCGGCACCCAGCCCCAGCTCTCCGCCGTCCGTGAAGCGCGTCGAGGCGTTGACCATCACCGCCGCGGAATCCACCTCGGCGACGAACCGGTCGGCCGACTCGAGCGAGCGTGTGACGATCGCCTCGGTGTGACCGGAGCTCCACGTGCGGATGTGCTCCAGCGCGGCATCGAGACCGTCGACCACCCGCACGGCGATGTCCATCGACAGGTACTCGCGCGCCCAGTCGTCGTCCGTCGCCGGCACGGCCGTCACTCCCGCGGGCACCGCGGCGAGCGTCGCCTCGTCGCCGTGCACCGTGACGCCCGCCGCGCCGAGTGCCGCGAGGGCCGCGGGGAGGAACGACCCCGCCAGGTCCCGGTGGACCAGCATCGTCTCCAGCGCGTTGCACACACCGACGCGCTGCGTCTTGCCGTTGAGCAGGATCGCGATCGCCATGTCGTGGTCGGCGCTCGCGTCGACGAACAGGTGGCAGTTGCCCACGCCCGTCTCGATCACCGGCACGCTCGCCTCGCGGACCACGGTCTGGATGAGGTCCGCCCCACCGCGCGGCACCAGGACGTCGACGAGCCCGCGCGCGTGCATCAGGGCGACGGCCCCCTCGCGCCCCCACGGGTCGATCGACTGGACCAGGTCGGCCGGCAGGCCCTGCGCCGCGAGCGCCTCGCCGATCACGCGCACGATCACGCCGTTGGACCCGGCAGCGGCAGTGCCGCCGCGCAGCACCACCGCGTTGCCGCTCTTGAGGGCGAGCCCCGCAGCGTCGACGGTGACGTTGGGGCGCGCCTCGTAGATCATCCCGACGACGCCCATCGGCACGCGCACCTGGCGCAGCAGCAGCCCGTTGGGCAGCGTCTGCCCGCGCACCACCTCCCCCACGGGGTCGGGAAGCGCGGCGAGGTCGTGCAGCGCGGCGGCGATGCCCGCGAGCCGCTGGGGAGTGAGGGTCAGGCGGTCGACGAGCCCCTCGGCCATGCCGGCCGCGCGCCCGGCGGCCACGTCGGTGGCATTCGCCGCGAGGATCTCGTCGGTCGCCGCGAGCAGCGCGTCCGCGATGGCCGCGAGCGCGCGGTCCTTCGTCGTGCGCGTCGCCGTGGCCAGGGAACGGGAGGCGGCCTTGGCACGACGAGCGACGTCGCGGACCTGCTCGGCGACGTCGGGCACGCCGGGGGCCGCGTGGAGCACCGAAGTCATCGAACCAGGGTACGCGGCCGCCGTCGCAAGAGGACAAGGTCGTCGCGATGCACCAGCTCGCGGTCGTGGCCGGGCCCCAGCTCCGCGCGGAGCGCGGCGGTCGAGCGGCCGAGCAGCTCGGGAACCTCGTCGGACGCGTACTGCACCAGGCCGCGGGCCACCGCCGTCCCGTCCGGCCCGACGAGCTCCACCGGGTCGCCCGACTCGAACTCGCCCTGGACCCCCGTGACACCGGCAGGCAGCAGCGACGCGCGCCGCTCCACCACGGCCCGCACCGCGCCCTCGTCGAGCACCAGGCGACCGCGGGGCCGCGCCGCGTGGGCCAGCCACAGCAGGCGGATCGACGAGCGCCGGCCGGTCGCGGCGAACCACGTGCCGACGTCCTCGCCGTCGAGAGCGGCGGCCGCCTGGGCCGCCGAGGTCAGCACCACCGGGATGCCCGAGCCCGTGGCGATCGCCACCGACTCGAGCTTGGTCACCATGCCGCCCGTGCCGATGCTCGAACCCCGGCCCGACACCTCGACGCCGTCCAGGTCCGCCGGGCCGCGCACGTGCGCGATCCGCGTCGCTCCCGGCCGCGACGGCGGCCCCGTGTACAGGCCGTCGACGTCGGTGAGCAGCACCAGCGCATCCGCGTGCACCAGGTGCGAGACCAGCGCGGCGAGCCGGTCGTTGTCGCCGAAGCGGATCTCCTCGGTGGCCACCGCGTCGTTCTCGTTGACCACCGGCACCACGCCGAGGTCGAGGAGCCGCGCCAGCGCGCGGAACGCGTTGCGGTAGTGGCTGCGGCGCACGGTGTCGTCGGCCGTCAGCAGCACCTGGGCGACGTGCAGGCCGTGCCGGTGGAACGCCTGCGTGTAGTGCGCGATCAGCCGACCCTGACCCACGGACGCGGCGGCCTGCTGGGTCGCGAGGTCGCGCGGGCGGGTCCTCAGCCCCAGCGGGGCCATCCCGGCCGCGATGGCGCCCGACGAGACCAGCACCACCTGCTGACCGGCGGACCGGCGCGCGGCGAGGACGTCGACGAGCGCGCGCAGCCGCTCGGGGTCGAGGTGCCCCTCGGGATCGGTGAGCGACGACGAACCGATCTTGACGACGACGCGCTGCGCCGACGGCAGCTGCTTGCGACTGACGAGGGCGGCGGCACTCACGGCGCCCATCCTCCCCCTCCCGGCCGCTCCCCCTCCGCAACGTCCGCGCATCGCAGGGGTAGAGCCCCCGCTTCCTCGGACGTAACGCCCCGTCGTGACAGTGGTTTCGGCGGTGACCCGGGGCTCGTCAGGCGGCGGTGACGAGGCGAGGCTCGTCAGTCCTCGGGGTCGGTCCAGTGGCCGGCCTCGCGCTCGGTCCACAGCTCGGCACGCGCAGCCGCCTTGGCGTCCATCCGCTCCTTGAACTCCGAGCGCTTCTCGCCGCGAGTGGGGCGTGCGCCCTCCGAGAGCCGCGGGTCGGTGCCGCGCGGCCCGCCGAGCAGCTCGCTCCCGGTGAGCATCGTCGGCTCCCAGTCGAACACCACCGCGTCCTCGTCGGGCCCGATGCGCACCTCGTCGCCCGCGACGGCGCCGGCCTTGAGCAGCTCCTCCTCGACGCCGAGCCGGGCGAGCCGGTCGGCGAGGTACCCCACGGCCTCGTCGTTCGAGAAGTCGGTCTGCCGCACCCAGCGCTCGGGCTTGGCGCCGTGCACCGCGTACCAGACGCCGGTCCCGTCCTCGTGCCGGGTCACGGTGAACCCGGCGTCGTCCACGGCGCGCGGCCGCAGCACGATCCGCGCCGGCTCGGGCTCCGGCGCGGCGGCACGCGCGGCCTCGACGAGCGACGCCAGCGCGAACGTCAGCGGCCGCAGGCCCTCGTGCGTCGCGGCGGAGATCTCGAACACCGGCAGGCCGCGCTCCGCCAGTTGCGGACGCACCAGGTCCGCCAAGTCGCGCGCGTCCGGCACGTCCACCTTGTTGAGCACGACGAGCCGCGGGCGCTCCATCAGCGGCACACTCCCGCCCTCGATCCCGAGGTCCCCCGCGTAGGCCGCGAGCTCCGCCTCGATGACGTCGAGGTCGGTCAGCGGGTCGCGGCCGGGCTCCAGCGTCGCGCAGTCGAGCACGTGCACCACCACGGCGCAGCGCTCGATGTGCCGCAGGAACTCCAGGCCCAGGCCCTTGCCCTGCGAGGCACCCGGGATGAGCCCCGGGACGTCCGCGACGGTGAACCGCGACGCGCCCGCCTGCACCACGCCGAGGTTGGGCACCAGCGTGGTGAACGGGTAGTCGGCGATCTTCGGCCGGGCCGCGGACAGCGCGGCGACGAGCGACGACTTGCCGGCGCTCGGGAATCCGACGAGCGCCACGTCGGCGATCGACTTCAGCTCGAGGACGACGTCGGCGGTCTCCCCCGGCTCGCCGAGCAGCGCGAACCCGGGGGCCTTCCGGCGTGGGGACGCGAGGGCCGCGTTACCGAGGCCGCCGCGCCCGCCGGCCGCGACGACGAAACGCGTCCCGGTGCCGACGAGGTCCGCGAGCACCGCGCCGTCGGTCGTCTTGACCACCGTGCCGTCCGGCACGCCGACGACGAGGTCAGGCGCCGTGCCACCGTTGCGCATGTCGCCCGCGCCGGCGGCGCCCGCCGCCGCGCGGCGGTGCGGGTGGTGCTGGAGGTCCAGCAGCGTGGTGGTCTGCGGGTCCACCTCGAGGATCACCGACCCGCCGTTGCCGCCGTTGCCGCCGTCCGGGCCGGCGAGCGGCTTGAACTTCTCGCGGTGGATCGAGACGCAGCCGTGCCCGCCGTCACCACCGGCCGCGTGCACCACGGCCCGGTCGACGAACGTCGCCACGGGTCCCTCCTTCCGCTGGATCGATGGTGACATGACGAAGGGGCGCACCACCCGGTGCGCCCCTTCTCAGGTGTGAGGCGTCAGGCCTGCTCGACGACGTCGATGACCTTGCGGCCGCGCCGCGTGCCGAACTGCACGGCCCCGGCGGCCAGCGCGAACAGGGTGTCGTCCCCGCCGCGGCCGACGTTGTTGCCCGGGTGGAAGTGCGTGCCGTGCTGGCGGACGAGGATCTCGCCGGCCTTGACGACCTGACCGCCGAACCGCTTCACGCCGAGGCGCTGGGCGTTCGAGTCGCGACCGTTGCGCGAGGAGCTCGCGCCCTTCTTGTGTGCCATGTCGAACTCTCCTGGTTCCGTAGCCCGTGGAGGGCTCAGCCGATGGCGGTGACCTTGAGCCGGGTCAGGTCCTGGCGGTGGCCCTGACGGCGGCGGTAGCCCGTCTTGTTCTTGTAGCGCAGGATCGCGATCTTGGGGCCGCGCTCGTCGCGCACCACCTCGGCGCTGACGGTCACCTTCGCGAGCGCCGTGGCGTCCGTGGTGACCTTCTCGCCGTCGACGAGCATGAGCGCGGGCAGCGTGACGGACTCGCCGGGCTGCGCCTGGAGGCGGTCGACCACGACGATGTCGCCGACGGCGACCTTCTCCTGGCGGCCACCGGCCTTGACGATCGCGTACACCACGTTCCTGCTCATCTCTGCTCGAAGTCCTGCGGCATGCCTCGCGCCCGCGCAAGACCGTGAAGTCCGGGGTTCGTCGGGGCAGGCCGAAACGGCGCTGTGCGCCGACCGTTCAGGGTACGGACCCGGCGGGCGCCGGTCAAACCTGGCGCGCCCCCGCGACCGGCCCTCAGCCGGCGGTCGGTTCGTCGTCGGCCGACCCCTCCGTGTCGGGTTCGCTGGGCTCGCCGAACACCGCGGGGTCCACCGGCTCGAGCGCCAGAAGCTGCTCGTCGGCCTCGTCCGACCCGGCCTCGTCCGGCCCGGCCTCGTCCTCCTCGGCCTGATCGATCGCGTCCACCTCGTCGGGCGCCGCGGGCAGCCGCAGCCCGGCCAGGCCGGCGAGGGCCGCCGCGTCCGGCTCGGCGTGCGCGGGCCGCTCCACGGGGACCCGGTCGGCGAAGGCCGCGAGCACGTCGATCACGGGCGCGGCCGGCGTCTCCCCAGGTGCTTCGGCTGCGGCGAGCGCCCCGTCCACGGCCGACTCCTCCGCGACGTCGGGGGCGACCGCGCCGACCTCGTCGGCGGGCACCGGCTCCTGGTCGTGCTCGTGCTGGTGGGCGTGCGCGGCCGCCGCGGCGATGGTCGCGAGCGTCGCCTTGACCGCCTCGCGGGCCTCCGGCAGCACCGGGACCATGGCCACCGGCGTCGCCGCGGGCTCGGCGGCACGCTTGCGGCGCGACCGCTTCCCCGGCTGCTCGGCCGGGGCCTGCTGGCTGCCGGCGTCGGCGCGGCCGTTCCGCTCCACGGGCTCCGTGTGCACGATGAACCCGCGGCCGTGGCAGTGCTCGCACGTCTCGCTGAACGCCTCGACGAGCCCCTGCCCGACGCGCTTGCGCGTCATCTGCACGAGGCCGAGCGACGTGACCTCGGCCACCTGGTGCTTGGTGCGGTCGCGGCCCAGGCACTCGACCAGGCGGCGCAGCACCAGGTCGCGGTTGGACTCCAGCACCATGTCGATGAAGTCGATGACGATGATCCCGCCGATGTCGCGCAGCCTCAGCTGGCGGACGATCTCCTCGGCCGCCTCGAGGTTGTTGCGCGTCACCGTCTCCTCGAGCGTGCCGCCGGCCCCGGTGAACTTGCCAGTGTTGACGTCGATGACGGTCATCGCCTCGGTGCGGTCGATGACCAGCGACCCGCCCGAGGGCAGCCACACCTTGCGGTCCATGCCCTTGGCCAGCTGCTCGTCGACACGGTGCACGGTGAACACGTCGAGGTTCCCGGTCCACTTCGACACACGCGCCGCGAGGTCGGGCGCCAACTCGCCGACGTACGACGAGATCGTGTCCCACGCCTCGTCGCCCTGGACCACCAGCGTGCTGAAGTCGTCGTTGAAGATGTCGCGCACCACGCGGATCGCCATGTCCGGCTCGCCCTGGAGCAGCGACGGGGCGTTGCCGCGTGCGGCCTTCGCCTCGATCGCCTCCCACTGCGCGGTGAGCCGGGCAATGTCCGCGCGCAGCTCCTCCTCGCTCGCCCCCTCGGCCGCGGTGCGGACGATGACGCCGGCCGACTCGGGGACGATGTCGCGCAGGATCTTCTTCAGCCGGTTGCGCTCGGTGTCCGGGAGCTTGCGGCTGATGCCCGTCATGCCGCCGCCCGGCACCAGGACCAGGTAGCGGCCGGCGAGGGTGACCTGGCTGGTCAGCCGGGCGCCCTTGTGGCCGATCGGGTCCTTGGTCACCTGGACCAGCACGGAGTCGCCGGACTTCAGCGCCTGCTCGATGCGGCGCGGCTGCCCGCCCTCGAGGCCGGCGGCGTCCCAGTTGACCTCTCCCGCGTAGAGCACCGCGTTGCGGCCCTTGCCGACGTCGACGAAGGCCGCCTCCATGCTCGGCAGCACGTTCTGCACGCGGCCCAGGTAGACGTTGCCCACCATCGACGCGGCGGCCTGGTCGGAGACGTAGTGCTCGACGAGCACGCCGTCCTCGAGCACGGCGATCTGCGTGCGGCCGTTGCGCTCGCGCACCACCATGGCGCGGTCCACGGACTCGCGGCGGGCGAGGAACTCGGCCTCGGTGATGATCTGGCGGCGCCGACCGGCGTCACGTCCCTCGCGGCGGCGCTGGCGCTTGGCCTCCAGCCGCGTCGACCCGCGGAGCGCGGTCACCTCGTCGCGGCGGCGGGGCTCCCCCTCGGCGGCGTCGGAGCGCGACCCGCGGCGCCGCCGGCGACGACGGCGCGTCGTCGTGCCCTCGGACTCCTCGGCCGCCTCGTCGTCTTCGCCCTCCGGCTCGGCGTCCTCGTCCTCGGGCGCCTCGTCGTCCGAGGGCTCGGCGGCGGCGCCGTTCCGGCCCCGGCGACCACGGCCACCCCGGCGACGACGGCGGCGGGGCGTCGTCTCGTCGGACTCCTCGGTGGCCGCCGCCTCGTCGGCCGCCTCGGCGGCCTCAGCCTCGTCGGCGGGCGCCTCCTCGGCGCCTGCGACCTCGGGCTCCTCCTCGCGGGCCTCGTCGGCGACCGGCTCGGCACCGCGGCCACGGCCACCGCGACGGCGGCGCGACGAGCGCGAGCGCCCGGTCGTCTGCTCGGCCTCGGCGGCCTGCGTAGCCTCCTCGACGGCGGGCGCCTCGGCCGTAGACGTGGTCTCCACCACGGCCTCGGCGACGGCCTCCGCCTCCGCACGGCGCGCGGCCTGGGAGATCTGCTCCGGCGACCCGGCGGTCGCGGTCGCACGACGACGCCGCGGCCGGGCCTGCGTCAGGTCGGGTGCCTGGAACAACAGCGCGGTGGTGGCCAAGCGCGGCGCCGCCGGGGCAGCGGGCTCGGGTTCGGCCGGCGCGTCGGCGGGCTCGGCCGGCGTTGCCGCATCCGCGGCCGCCTCGTCCGTCTCGGGCGTCTCGTCAGCGGCGGCCTCGGCGGCAGCGGCCTCGGCGGCGTCGACCGCGTCCTCGACGACGACCTCCTCCGGCACGACGACCTCCGCGGGGGTCTCGGTCACGGCGGGGGTCTCGGTCACGGCGGGGGTCTCGTCGGCGGCCGGGGTGGCGGCGGCCTT
>CAZBIO010000310.1:0-7032 GCA_964491965.1 uncultured Cellulomonas sp. | reverse complement strand
CGCGGCGCGGCGCCGCGTCCCCCTTCCGGAGAACGCGGGGAGCGCGACGAGCTGCGGCACGGACCGGGGCATCGCCTCCGCGGCGGCGACGATCGCGCGGTCGGGGAGCACGCGGCCGGGGGAGATGTCGCGCTGCTGGGCGTTCCGGTCGCGGGTCTCCCACAGCGACCGGACCACCGCGAGGCGGCGGGGATCGCGGATGGCGTGCAGGCCGGAGACCCGGCGCCAGGGGTCGACCCGCGGCGCGGGCGGCGGCGCGGTGCGCACCGCCTCGAACTCCTGGGCCGCCCACAGCGCCTTGCCGGAGGCGGCGAGCCGTTCCGCGAGCACCTCGCGCACCGGCACCAGCAGCTCGACGTCGAGGGCCGCGTAGCGCAGCCACTCGTGGGGGAGCGGCCGCGTGGACCAGTCGACGGCCGAGTGCTCCTTGGCCAGCCCGAGCCCCAGCGTGTCCGCCACGACGGCCGCCAGGCCCACGCGCTCCATGCCGAGCAGCCGGGCGGCGAGCTCGGTGTCGAACACGCGGGAGGGTGCGAGGCCCTGCTCGGCGAGCCCGGGCAGGTCCTGCGACGCGGCGTGCAGCACCCACTCGACGCCGACGAGCGCCCGCGAGAGCGCGGACAGGTCCGGCAGCGCGACGGGGTCGATCAGCGCGGTGCCGGAGCCCTCGCGCCGCAGCTGCACCAGGTACGTGCGCTGCCCGTAGCGGTAGCCGGACGCCCGCTCGGCGTCCACCGCCACGGGGCCCGTCCCCGCCTCGAAGGCGGCGACCACCCGCGCCAGGGCCTCGGCCGTGTCGATGACGTCGGGGACGCCGTCGGCCGGTTCTGTCAGGGGGACGACGACCTGACCGGCGACGTCGTCTTCACCCGTCACCTCGGCGGCGGGCTCGTCGATGCCGTCGGACTGCACGGTCTTCACCGTAGGCGTGTCGTGTCCCGGTCCTGCGCACCCGCGCCGGTGGCTGCGCTCAGTCGAGCAGTCCGGAGCGGATGGCGATGGCGACGAGCTGCGCGCGGTCGCCGGTGCCGAGCTTGCGGGAGATGCGCGCCAGGTGGCTCTTGACGGTGAGGGCGGACAGGCCGAGGTCGGTGCCGATCGCGCGGTTGGAGTTGCCGTCGGCCACGCGGCGCAGCACCTCGATCTCGCGGTCGCTCAGCTCGCCGCGGAAGCGGGCCTCGGTCCGCGGGGTCCCGCCGTCGGGTGACGCGTCCGTCTCGCCCACCACCGCGCCGCGCACGCCGCCGCGGAGGAGCGCGAGGATCTCGCCCTGCCGGGCCCGACGGGCGAGCACCACGACCCGGGGTAGGCCCCTGCGGTGCAGCGTGCGGACCAGCTGGTCCCCCTCGCCGTCCGCGATCGTCCCGACGACGATGCACATCGGCTGCCGGGCCTCCGGCGGCGCCTGTCGCGGCACCACCGGCCGCGTCCCGACCAGGTCGGGACGCATCGGCTCGATGCTCATGCGGCGGCCCCAGGACCGGCGGGGAAGCAGCGAGCGATCGGCGGGGGAAAGCTCACAACCGCCCATCGGCAGGTCAGCGTCGGTGCTTAACCCGCCAGTGGGTGATCAACGGCGGGTGATCACCGGCGCGGCGAGAGGGGCGTCACGCCGTCCGGGAGGGGCTCCAGCCCGGCCGCGGTGCACAGCAGCGCGGCCCACGCGAGCAGGTGCGGGCCGAGGTCCTCGTCGTCGGCCGTCCACGAGGCGCGGATCTCGAGCTCGCTGCTCTCCTCCTGCTTCTCGATGGAGCCGAAGCTGTGCGAGAGGACGCGCGTCACGGTGCCGGCCGCGGCGTGCGCGGACGGTCCCACCGACGCCAGCGCGTCGAGGAACCAGCTCCAGGCGACCTCGGCCAGCAGGGGATCGGTGCCGACCTCGGGTTCCACCGCGGTGCGCACCAGCGTGACGAGCCGGAAGCGCCCCTCCCAGGCCTCCTGGCCAGCGGGGTCGTGGAGCACGACGAAGCGCCCGCTGGCCAGCTCGTCGGCGGACATCGATCGTCGCGCGCTGCGGACCTCGGCGGTGAGCGCCGCCGAGTACGGGGCGATGCGCGCCGGCCCGGGAACCTCGTCGAGCACCACCTCGGGGCGCACCGTCACGGCGCGCAGCGAACGCAGCGCCCGGACGAACTCCGCGGGCACGTCCTCGGGGACAGGCACAGGTCGACGGTAGGCGTTCGGCGTCCGCGTCGCCGACCGGCGCGCCGGGACGCCCGCACTAGGCTGACCGGCGGCCGACGAATACCGGAAGGAGCCGTACATGGCGGACGCCCTGGCGCAGATCGGAGTCACCGGGTTGGCGGTGATGGGCCGCAACCTCGCCCGCAACCTCGCCCGCAACGGGTACACGGTGGCGGTGCACAACCGGTCGCAGGGGCGCACCGACTCGCTCGTCGCCGAGCACGGGCACGAGGGCACGTTCGTTCCGGCGGCGACGATGGAGCAGTTCGTCGCCAGCCTGGCGCGCCCGCGCACCGCGATCGTCATGGTCAAGGCCGGCGCCGGGACGGACGCCGTGATCGACGAGCTCGCGGCGCTGATGGAGCCCGGCGACATCGTCGTCGACGCCGGCAACGCCCACTTCCCGGACACGGTGCGACGCGAGAAGGCGCTGCGGGCCCGGGGCCTGCACTTCGTCGGCACCGGGGTGTCCGGCGGCGAGGAGGGCGCGCTCAACGGGCCCTCGATCATGCCCGGCGGCACCGCCGAGGCGTACGCGACGCTCGGCCCGATGCTCGAGAAGATCTCCGCGCACGTCGACGGCGTGCCGTGCTGCGCGCACGTCGGCCCGGACGGCGCCGGCCACTTCGTCAAGATGGTGCACAACGGCATCGAGTACGCCGACATGCAGCTGATTGGCGAGGCCTACGACCTGCTGCGCCAGGGCCTCGGCTGGTCCGCGCGCCGCGTCGGCGAGGTGTTCGCCACCTGGAACGCCGGGGACCTGGAGTCGTACCTCATCGAGATCACCGCCGACGTGCTGACGCACACCGACCCGGCGACGGGCAGGGACTTCGTCGACGTCGTCCTCGACCAGGCCGAGCAGAAGGGCACGGGTCGCTGGACGGTGCAGAGCGCGCTCGACCTCGGCGTGCCGGTCACCGGGATCGCGGAGGCGACGTTCGCCCGCGCGCTGTCCGGCGGTCTGCCCCAGCGCGAGGCGGCGCGGGCGGCGCTGCCGGCACACGCCGAGCCGTGGGCGGTGTCCGACGAGGCTGGGTTCGTCGACGACGTCCGCGCCGCTCTGTACGCGTCCAAGGTCGTCGCCTACTCGCAGGGCTTCGACCAGATCGCCGCGGCCTCGGAGCAGTTCGGGTGGGACATCGACCGCGGGGCGATGGCGCGGATCTGGCGGGGCGGCTGCATCATCCGCGCCAAGTTCCTCAACCGGATCACGGAGGCGTACGAGCGCGACGCGCACCTGGCGCTGCTGCTGGCCGACCCGTACTTCACGGGCGTCGTCGGCGAGGGCGTCGCCGCCTGGCGGCGGATCGTCGCCGCGGCGGCCACCCACGGGGTGCCGGCGCCGGCGTTCTCGTCGTCGCTCGCCTACTACGACGGCGTGCGCGCGCAGCGGCTTCCCGCGGCGCTGACGCAGGCGCAGCGCGACTTCTTCGGGGCGCACACGTACCGCCGGGTCGACCGCGAGGGTTCGTTCCACACGGACTGGTCCGGCGACCGGACCGAGCACACCGCGTGAGCCACGCGCCGCGGGCGGCGGCCGCGCCGATCGACCGGCTCCAGCCGGTGGTCCTCGGCGGCGACATCGGCGCGTACTCGATCGCCCGGACGTTCCACGAGGCGTACGGCGTGCGGTCGGTGGTCCTGTCGTCGGCGTCGACCGGGCTGGTGCGCGACTCCGTGGCGACGCGGAACCTCGTCGAGCCGGCGATCGACGACGGCCCGACGGTCGTCGCGCGGCTGCGCGCCATCGCCGCCGAGCACCCCGGCGACCGCCTGATCCTGCTCGGCAGCGCCGACTGGCTGGTGCGGACCATCGTCGAGCAGCGCGAGCACCTCGAGGACCTCTACACGATCCCGTACGTGCCGCGCGCCACGCTGGACCGGGTCACGGACAAGGAGCGGTTCGGGGAGCTGTGCCGCGAGCTCGACCTGCCGCACCCCGCCACCGTGGTGCACGACGTCCAGGGTGGCGGAGCACCGGACGTCTCCGGCCTGCGGTTCCCCGTCATCGCGAAGGCCGCCGACACCCCCGCCTACCACCTGGTCGAGTTCCCGGGGAAGAAGAAGGTCTTCACGGTCGCGTCGCCCGACGAGCTGACCGCCCTGCTCGAGCGCGTCCGCGCGGCGGGGTACCAGGGGTCGTTCATCATCCAGGACTTCATCCCGGGCGACGACTCCGGCATGCGCATCCTCACGTGCTACAGCGACCGGGACGGCAAGGTGCGGTTCAGCGCCTTCGGGCACGTGCTGCTCGAGGAGCACACGCCCGGCGCCCTCGGCAACCCGGCGGGGATCGTCACCGGGCACGACGAGCTCGTCGTCGAGCAGGCGACGCGCCTGCTGGAGCACATCGGCTGGACCGGCTACGCCAACTTCGACCTCAAGTACGACCCGCGCGACGGCCGGACGGTGTTCTTCGAGCTCAACCCGCGCCTGGGCCGGTCGAACCTCTACGTCACGGCCGGTGGCCGCAACACCGCCGAGCTGGACGTCCGCGAGTACCTCCAGGACCTCGACCCGCTGCCGCAGGGGGCATCCGTACATCTCGAAGGGTCGCACCTGTACACGGTGCTCCCGCGCTGGCTGCTGCGGCGCTACATCGGGTCGCGGGCGCTGCGGGCGCGCGTGCGGGCCCTCGGTCGGCGCGGCCGCGCGACCAACCCGTTGTGGTACCGCGCGGAGACGTCGCCTCGTCGGTGGGCGTACGTCCTGGCCAACCAGGTGAACCAGGTCCGCAAGTTCCGTCGGCACTACGCGAGGCCGGAAGAGAGGCCCTGATGAGCGGCAGGACGGTCGGCGTCATCGGCGGGGTGGGGCCCGCCGCCACGGTGTGCTTCCTCGACAAGGTGGTGCGGCTGACCGCCGCGGGCCGCGACCAGGACCACGTGGACCTCGTCGTGCTCCAGCACTCGACCATCCCGGACCGCACCGCCTACATCCTCGGCGACTCCCCGGAGAACCCCGGCCCGGTGATGGCGGAGGACGCCCGCCGGCTGACGGCGCTGGGCGTGGAGTTCATCGCCGTGCCGTGCAACACCGCGCACTTCTTCACCGACGAGGTGCAGGCGGCGTCCGGGGTGCCGGTGCTGTCGATCGTCGACGAGACGCTCGACGAGGTCGTCGCCCGCGACGGCGTGGACACGATCGCGCTGCTCGCGACGAGCGGCACGCTGGCGTCGGGCGTGTACCAGCGGGCCGCGCAGGCGCGGGGGCTCGCGGTCGTCGAGCCGGAGCCCGACGAGCAGGCGCGCGTGATGTCCGTGATCTACGACCAGGTCAAGGCGGGCCGCCCCGCGGACGTGCCCATGCTGACGGGCGTGGTCGAGGCCCTGTTGGCCCGCGGCGCGCAGGTGGCCGTGCTCGGGTGCACCGAGCTGTCGGTGGTCGCCGACGAGGCCGGGCTGCTGGCAGACCCCCGCTACGTCGACTCGCTCGACGTGCTCGCCCGGCGCACGGTGGCGCGCTCCGGGCACACGCTGCGCGCCTGACGCGGGGCCTCAGCCCAGCTCGCTGGTCCCCAGGTAGAGGTGCAGCACGGGCACGTGCAGGGTCTCGCGGGCGCGTGACGCCCAGTCGCGGTGGAACGTGTCCTCGACCAGGTGGGGGTACGTGGCGACGACGACCTCGCGCGCGCCGGAGTCGACGGCGGTGCGCAGCGCGGGAAGCGGGTCGTCGTCCACGATCGCCCCGGTCGCCTCGCAGCCCGCGACCTCGAACGCCGCCAGGGACGCGGCAAGCTGCTGCTCGGCCGTCACCTTCGCCTGCGGCGCGCTCGGCTCCTGCCCGACGAGGCGGCGCCACGCCGCGCCCAGCTCGCCGAGGCCGATCGAGTCGAGCACCCACGGCAGCAGGGGGCGGTCGGTGTCCGCCGGGACCAGCACGCGGTAGGCGAGGTCCTCGCCGGCGTGCAGGGCCACGACGTGGGTGACGTCGTCGGCGGTCAGGGCGTCCTCGGCGAGGACGACGATCGTCTCGGGCACGTGCTCCTCCTAGGTGAGGCGGTCGGGGGTCGGGGCGAGGCGCCAGCGGCCGAGCAGCGTGTCGCCGGCGCGCAGCAGGTGGACCAGCTCCAGGTGGGCGGGCGCGTCGAGCCAGGCGCGCGTGTCGAGGATGCGCGGCGCCGACCCGGCGACCAGGCGCGGGGCGAGCGTCAGGCAGATCTCGTCGACGGCGCCCGCCGCGACCAGGCCGGCCAGCAGCGTGGGGCCGCCCTCGGCGTGCACGCGCGTCAGGCCCCGGGCGACGAGCGCCCGGACGGCGGCGACGACGTCCACCGTGCCCGGCAGCGTGCCGTCGGCGACGATGACGCGGTCGTCGCCCAGGCGCTCGCGCAGCGCGGCGAGGCCTAGCGCGGTCGACGACGTCAGCACCAGCGGGTCGCCCTCGAGCACGAGCTCCGGCAGCACGCCGGACCCGGTGACGACGGCGAGGGTGACCCGGTCGGGGCGGCCCCGCGCCGTGCGGGCGGCGCGCAGTCGGTGCGGCACCTGCACGTCGCGGTAGCCCTCGGCGCGCACCGTCCCGGCGCCGACCAGGACCACGTCGGCGAGCGCGCGCAGGGAGCCGAACAGCCGCCGGTCCGCGAGGTCGCCCACCGATCCCGACAGGCCGTCGGCGCCGGTGGCGGCGCCGTCGACGGTCGAGAGCATCACCGCACGCACGTGCGCGCCGGTGACGGGGTTCGCGGGTCGGTCGTCGAACAGCGCGAGGAGCGCGGACTCGTCGTCGTCGGGCGGCAACGTCAGCCCCGCCCACCGGGGCGGGAACAGCACCTGGAACTCCGGTCCGTCGGGCACGGCCCCACGCTAGGCCCTCACCTCCCGTCCCACCCCGCCACACGTGGTG
>CAZBIO010000309.1:0-6240 GCA_964491965.1 uncultured Cellulomonas sp. | reverse complement strand
CGATAGCTGCACCTATCGACGCGGCGGGGAACTATCGACGCGGCTCGCAGCGGGGCGTGGGTCGCGACCCGGGAGGCGCGCTACTGCAGGCGCGCTACGGCCGGACGGTCAGCAGCTCGCCGGGCGCGCAGCCCAGGGCGTCGCAGATCGCGGTGAGCGTGCTGAACCGGATCGCCCGCGCGTGGCCGTTCTTCAGCAGCGACAGGTTGACCGGCGAGACGCCCGCGCGGGCCGACAGCTCGACGAGCGTCATGTCGCGCTCCGCCAGCAGCCGGTCGAGGTGGCACACCACGCGGTGCTCCTCGGCCGGCACCGCTACACCAGCCCCCGGACGTCGTCGGACATCCGCTCCCCGGCGCGGAAGGCGGCGGCGAGCGCGAGGACGACGAGCCCGACGACGATCGGCGCGAGCGAGCCGCCGGGGGCGGCGCCGAGCCGAGGGCCCGCCAGTCCGGTGCGCTGGAGGACCAGTTCGCCGGCCAGGGCCGGGAGCATCGGCGCCACCAGTCCGGTGACCGCGATGGTCACGCCGAGCACGACGAGCCGTCGCGCGTTCCCGCGCGCGAAGGGCCGCCCCAGGGAGATGGAGTCGAGGACCGGCGCCAGGGCCAGCGCACCGACCAGCATGCCCAGCCCGCTGACGAGCATGGTGCCGCGCGAAAGCAGCTGCTCCACCCGGGTGGAGCCCCATGCGGCGAGGGTCAGGGTGCCGTCGGGCCCCCCGGCGAGGCCGCCGACGGTGGTCTCCCAGCCGCCGGGCCGCGCGCCGGCGAACCGTGGGCTCGGCTCGTCACCTGATGCCTCGAGCGCGATCCCGGGCACGTCGACCTGGATGTTGCCCCACCCGGAACGTTCCGGTGCCGGCATCAGGCTGACCGGCACGCGGACGGTGGCCGGCGCCTGGGTCATGCCGTTGACGGCGTACGCGACGCCCCAGAACGCGGCCAGCCACCCGACCAGCACGACGAGCACCCGCAGGTTCGCCACCCACCTCATGGCCGGGAACGTATCGATTTTCGTAATGCTGCACAAGACCCGGCTGTCATGGGCTCGACGTGGCCCGACCGCGCAGCGGCCCAACCTCGCACACACCGTCGGGCGTCATCGGCCCCGCCCCGCGTGCCCGCTCGCGTGCCTGTTCGTCGCCCGGTTCTCCGCCCGCGTCGATGGCGCGACGCCGCGTCGATAGTTGCAGCTATCGACGCGGCGGGAACCTATCGACGCGGCTCGCGGGCAGGGTCGCCCACCGGCGTCAGCGCGGGACGACGACCGCCCACGGCACCGTCCAGCCCGCGATGTGGAACGCGCCGCCGGCGAACTCGTCGCGCCGCAGCCGCACCACCGTTCCGGACGCCGGCTCGTAGAGCCGCACCGCCTCGTCGTCGCGCCCCACGGCGAGCACCACGTGCCGCGGGATCGCGTCGCTGCCGACGAACACCGGCGCGGTCCCGCCCGCCGCGACCACGCGGTCGACCGCGTCGTACGCCGCGGCGCGGGATGCCGGGGAGTCGGGGTCGACGCAGCGCGCGCGGTGCCGCCGCCCGGTGATCCGGGTCATCTCCGCTGCGGCGCCCCACGGCGGCGTGCCGAACCGGTGCGGCCACGGCACCTGCGGCCCCGCCGGCCCGACGAGCGCGTTGGTGCGGTCCTTGACGGTCTGCTCGGCCGCGGCGAAGCGGTCGGCGACGGGCGTCTCGCTCGCCGCGCCGGTGCGCGCGTCGACGCCGTTCAGCAGCCAGGCGGCGAACACCGGGTCGTGCAGCGAGCGGGCGACGAGCAACGACGCCGAGCCGCAGGTCGTCGGGCTGCGCTGCCGCAGTCGACGCGCCAAGGGGTCGAGGGTCGCGGGCAGGTCGGCGGCGGGCGCCGAGGCGATGAGGTCGGCGAACCGGCCGACGGTCTCGGCGCCGTGTCCTGCCGCGACGGCCGCCTCGAGCACGGTGCGGTGGGCGGGGTCGGGGGCGGAGTCCAGCACCGCGGCGACAGCGGCTCGTTCGTCGTCGGGCAGCGTGGACCCGCCGCGTCCCGCGACGACCGACAGCGGCCCGGGCCACGGGCCTTGCCAGCGGCCAACGAGCGCCCAGGCACGCCGAACCAGCCCTGCGCCCGCGTCCCGCGCCGACCCCGCCAGCCCCGATGCGGCGCGCCGCGCCAACCCCGCCAGACCCGCCATCGCGCCACCGTATCCGCGCGCCGCGCGGCCCGCCCGGGGTCGACGGAGGGGTATGAAGGGGACCCGTGACCGCGAAGACCATCGTCATCACCGGCGCGTCCGACGGCATCGGTGCCGCGGCCGCCCGCCGGCTGGCCGCGAACGGGCACGTGGTGGTGGTCGTCGGGCGCGACCCGGACAAGACGAACGCCCTCGCCGACGAGCTCGGCGCCGAGCGGCACGTCGCCGACTACGCGCGGCTCGACGACGTTCGCGCCCTCGCGGCGGCGCTCGCGGACGCGCACCCGCGGATCGACGTGCTGGTCAACAACGCGGGCGGCGTCAGCGGCCGGCGCGAGGTGACGCTCGACGGCCACGAGCGGACGTTCCAGGTGAACCACCTCGCGCCGTTCCTGCTGACCAACCTCCTGCTGCCGACGCTGGTCGCGTCGTCGGCCGCGGTGGTGACGACGAGCAGCATGGCGTCCCGCCGCGCGCGCCTGGACCTCGCCGACCTGGACATGGCCCACGGCTGGGAGTCGTTTCGCGCCTACGGCGCGAGCAAGTTGGCGAACGTGCTGTTCACACGCGAGCTGCACCGGCGGTACCACGCGCAGGGGATCTCGTCCGCGGCGTTCCACCCCGGGGTCGTCGCGACCAACTTCGGCGCGACCGGTGGGCCGGTGATCATGCGGCTGTACGGCACGCCGCTGGCCCGCGCGCTGTTCACCGCGCCGGAGCGAGGGTCCGACCAGCTCGTCTGGCTCGCGGAGGGCACGCCCGGAATGGACTGGCCGTCCGGGCAGTACTGGGTGCGCCGCCGCGTGGGTCGCACCAGCCCGCAGGCCGACGACCCCACGCTCGCGTCCGGGCTATGGGTCGCGAGCGCGGCGATGGTCGGGATCTCCTAAACGGTCGCGGCAGCCCGCGGGGTCACACGATCGGCGTTGCGGCCGCGGTCGGTGCCGTCGCCGCGCTGGGCGGCGGAGTTGCGGACGCACAAGCGAACGCGCGAACACCGGGTCGTCCGCCACACGCAAACGGGCCGGGTCGTCAGCCACACGCGAACGGGCCGGGTCGGCCCGCCCGGAACGGGTGGACTGCGGGTCGCCGGGCGGCCGGAAGTCCACCCGTTCCGGCCCGCTGAGCCGCGCGCGCGTCCTGGACGCCGCGCTACGCATCGCGGACCGTGACGGGATCGGCGCCGTCACCATGCGCCGCGTCGGCGCCGAGCTCGGCGTCGAGGCGATGTCGCTGTACCACCACCTGCCCGGCAAGGACGGGCTGGTGGACGGCCTGGTGGAGACGGTGATCGGCGAGATCCAGGCCGAGGTGGCCGCCCGCCCGGATGCGGAGATCGACGGGTGGCGCGCCGACCTGCGCAGCCGAGCGCTCGCGGCCCGGCGCGTCATGCTGCGGCACCCCTGGGCACCGGCCCTCGTCTCGTCCCGGCACGCCATCCCGGCCGCGGCGTATCCCTACTTCGAGGACGTCCTCACGGTGATGCTCGACGGCGGCTTCACGTACCACCTGGCGCACAGCGCCCTGCACAGCCTCGGGAGCATGGTCCTCGGATTCGCGCAGGAGGTGTTCGACTTCGGGTCGGCCGCCGACGAGGCCGCGCACCTCGTCGCGATGACCGCGGCGGAGCTCCACGACGCCGCGGACCCGATGCTCGGCTTCTGCGACGCCCAGACCGAGTTCGAGTTCACGCTCGACCTGCTGCTCGACGGCCTCGACCGCGCGCGGGTCGCCGGCCGCGCGAGTTGACCACCCAGACCCCACCGTCGGCGCTCGCTTGCCCGCCGGGTGACCGGCCGCCGGCGACGCAGCGGCCGACCGGCCGAACTCGGCCGTCCCCGCCCAATCAGCGAGCCGCCGCCCGCTCGAGTCGCCCGACGACCGTCGCCAGCCCGTCCTCGTCCCCGACGTTCCCGGCGAACACCACGTACGGCAGGTCGACCGCGTCGCCGTCGAGCGCGCGCCACAGCGACACGATCCCCGGCAACAACGTCCCCTCGACGGTGGCCCGCACCATGCGCAGCGCCGTGGCCGCGACGTCGCTCGACGTGATGCCACCCTTCGCGACGACGTACGCCGGGCGGACGCCGGCGACGATCCCGCGCGCCGCGGCCACGACCGCCGCGGACACCCGCCGCGCGATCGCCAGCGACGCGTCACCGTCCGCGCCCTCGACGAGCGTGCGGGACGTGCTCAGCACCACCGGCCCGTCCGCGAGGAACCCGACGGCCCGTCCGACGAGGCCCGCCACGACCGCCTCCGGCGACGGCGCGGCCAGCAGTGCCGCGGCGTCCAGCTCCACCTCGTGGATCGGATGGGTCGCGCGCAGCCGCGCCAGCTGCCGCGTGGTCATCGGCACGTGCGAGCCCACGACGACGAGCCCGTGCGAGGCGTGACCGGTGCCGGAGGCACCGGCGTCCGCGCGCGCCAGCACCACCCTCAGTTCGTCGTCGGACAACGCCGGGTGTGGGCGCTGCGCCAACCTGGCCCGGACGAACGACGGCCCCGTGCGGTAGACGAGCCGCGCGCCACCGGCCTCGGCCGCGAGCAGGCCGAGCGCCGCCACCCGCAGGTCGCCGTCCTCCACGGCGTCGACGGCGAGCACACCGCCGCGCGGCACCCGCGCCAGCGTTGGCCACCGCGGCGGTGCCGTCACGGCGCAGCGCGCGCACGGTGAGCGTCACCACCTCGTCGGGTCGCACCCGGCCGCCGGTGACCTCCGCCACCCACGACGGCAGGTCCGACGAGCGGTAGCCGAAGGTCGCGTCCCGCGCGTACGGCGTCTCGCCGACGGGCACCATGTCCGGGCCGTCGGCCGCGTAGTGCACGCCGTCGACGGTGACGCGCCCGGCGTCGACGTACGCGGGGATCAGCACCACCGCGTCGGCCGTCCGCCCGTCGCCGGCCGCGAGCTCGTCGGCGATCGCGGACGTCTCCGCGTCGAAATGGCCGCGCAGCGTGGAGTCGCTCCTGCTGCACACCACGTACTCGACGCCCGCGGCGGCGGCGGCCTCGCGCGCCGCCCGCAGCACCTCGCGCTGCACCGCGGCCGCCCGTTCCCGCGGCAGGCTCCGGCTGTTCGTCGAGACGAAGACGCCGGCGGCGCCCGTGCCGAAGGCCCACGCCAGGTCCTCGGGCGTCCAGCGCGTCACGACCGGCACGTCCCGCACGGTCTGCGTGCCCGTCGGGTCGTCGTCGAGGACGAGCAGCCGCGGCGCCGAGGCGACGGCCCGCCGCAGCGCCTCGTCGTCCACGTCCGCCGCCGGTGGCAGGCGCCCGACGAGCTCCGCCCGGGCCACCCGGTTCACGCGGTGGTCCGCAGGTAGTCCTCGATCGTCTCGGCCAGCGTCTGCGCCGGCGGGAGCCCCAGCGCCAGCGCGCGCGAGCCGTCGAGCAGCGCCGGCCACGAGCGCACGATCGCCTCGATCCGCGGGTCCGGGTCGACCGTGACCGCGCCGAGCCGCCGCCCGTCGCCCGCGCGCCGCAGCGCCTCGACCATTTCGCCGAACGTCACCGACACGCTGGGGAACGTCACCGTGCGGAACCTGCCGAGGGTGTCCGCGGGGACGTCGTGCAGCGCGACGAGCCCGCCGACGACCGAGCGGACGCCGGAGACCGCGATCCGCGCGTCGAGCCCCACCGGCAGCGCGTAGTCGACGCCGGCCAGCGGCTCGCGGAACACCGCGCTCGCGGCCGACGACGCGGCTCCGTTTGGCACCCCGGGCCGGATGATCACCGTGGGCAGCCGCGCCACCCGCGCGTCGACGAACCCCTTGCGCGCGTAGTCCGCCGCCAGCAGCTCCAGGAGCGCCTTGGTGACGCCATAGGTGGTCTCCGGCCGCACCACGGAGTCCTCGCGACCCACCTCCCCCACGTCCGACCCGAACACCGCCCCCGAGCTCGTCGAGACGAACCGCACCGGCCCCGGGCGCCGCCGCGCGGCCTCGAGCAGCGCGCGCACCGCGTCGACGTTGACCCGCATCGCCAGGTCGAAGTCGCCCTCCGCCTGCGCGCTGACCACGGCCGCGAGGTGGAACACGCTGACGGGCTCCGCCCCGCCGAGCAGG
>CAZBIO010000308.1:0-18573 GCA_964491965.1 uncultured Cellulomonas sp. | reverse complement strand
GGTGCGCCGCGGCGTCGCGTGCGGGCGGCTCGAGGTCGCGGCGACCACCGACGACGGCACGGTGCTGGCCCGCACCTGGCGCACCGACCTCGGAGGGTGGGGCGGCCTGACGCCGGCGCGCATGACCGACCGGATCCGCTGGCAGCTGGAGGGGTGGCTCACGGGGTCGGCCGCCCGCGGCGACGGGCACGGCCGCGAGGAGCACCCGGTGACCCTGGTGCGGCTGTCGCTCACCGCGCTCGACGTGCTGCCGGCGGCGACGGAGCAGGGGCGGCTGTGGGGCGGCCCGTCCGGCGGGGACCTGCGCGCGCACCGGGCGCTGGAGCGGGTCCAGCAGATCCTCGGCGGCTCGGGGGTGCTCGTGGCGGACCTGGCCGGTGGCCGGGACGTCCGCGAGCAGGTGCACCTGCGGGCGTGGGGCGAGCAGACGCTCGTGCCGCGCCCGGTCGACCGCCCCTGGCCCGGGCGGCTTCCGGACCCGGCGCCCGCCACCGTGCTCGTCGCGCCCCGGCGGGTCGAGCTGCGCGACGCCGACGGGGTGCCGGTGCGGATCGAGCCGCGGACCTGCGGGTTGTCCGGCGTGCCGGTGGTGGTGGAGTGGCCGGCGGATCGCGACGCCGACGGCGCGTCGTTCCCGGCGGTGGGCGGCTCACCGCCCGGGACGGCAGGCTCGTCGTCCGCGGTGGCCGGCTGGGCGGGGCCGTGGCTGGTGGGCGAGCGCTGGTGGGCCTCGGGCGAGGGCGCGGCTGGGTCGGCTGGTCCGGGGATGCGCGCCCACCTCCAGGTGGCGCTCGTCGGCGGCGGGGCGGTGCTGCTCGTCGGGACCCTCGACGGCTGGGCCTGCGAGGGTGCGTATGACTGAGGCGCGTATGTCTGAGGCGGGTACGACTGGGGCCCCCCGCTACGCGGAGCTGCACGCCCACTCGGCGTACTCGTTCCTCGACGGCGCGAGCCAGCCGGAGGAGCTCGCCGCCGAGGCGTCGCGGCTGGGGCTGAGCGCGCTCGCGGTGACCGACCACGACGGGCTGTACGGCGTGGTGCGGTTCAGCCAGGCCGCCAAGGCCGTCGGGCTGCCGACCGTGTTCGGCGCGGAGCTGCACCTGCCCGCGCCCGACGGGCGGCGCCACCCGCGCGAGCGCACGCGCGCGACGCCGGGCATGCCGGTGCTCGACCCGCCGACGGCCGTGGCCGACCCGCGGGCGAGCCACCTCGTCGTGCTCGCACGGGGCCCGGACGGCTACCGGGCGCTGTCGCGCGCGATCGGCCAGGCACACCTGCGCACGGGCGAGAAGGGCGCCGCCGACTACCGGCTCGAGGAGCTGGCGGCGGCCGCCGACGGCAGGTGGCTGGTGCTCACGGGCTGTCGCAAGGGCGCGGTGCGCCGGGCGCTGTCCGGCGGCGACCCGTCGGGCACGGTCGGCGTGGCGCCGGGCGGGTTCGACGCGGCGCGGGCCGAGCTCGACTCGCTGGTGGCGCTGTTCGGCCGGGACAACGTCGCCGTCGAGGTCACCGCCGCCGGCGACGCGTTCGACGCCGAGCGGGCCGACGCCCTCGCCGCCCTCGCCGCCGCCGCGCGCCTGCCGCTCGTCGCGACGGGAGGGATCCACTACGCCACGCCGCGGGACGCCGACCTGGCGGCGGCACTCGCATCGGTGCGGGCCCGCTCGTCGCTCGACGACATGGACGGCTGGCTGCCGGGCGCCCCGATCGCCCACCTGCGGTCGGCGGCGGAGATGCTCGCGCTGCACGGCCGTCACCCGCGGGCGGTGACCACGGCGGCGGCCCTGGCCGACGAGTGCGCGTTCGACCTCACGCTCGTCGCGCCCGACCTGCCGCCGTACCCCGTGCCGCCCGGGCACGACGAGGCCAGCTGGCTGCGCGAGCTGGTGCGCCGGGGGGCGCTCGAGCGCTACGGCCCACCGGAGCACGAGCGGGTGGCGGGCGCCTACGCGACGATCGAGCACGAGCTGCGTGTCATCGAGGACCTGCACTTCCCCGGGTACTTCCTGGTGGTCTACGACCTGGTGCGGTTCTGCCGCGAGCGGGGGATCCTCGCGCAGGGCCGCGGGTCGGCGGCCAATTCGGCGGTCTGCTACGCGCTGGGGATCACCGCGGTCGACGCGGTCGCCCATCACCTGCTGTTCGAGCGGTTCCTCGCACCCGAGCGGGACGGACCGCCGGACATCGACGTCGACATCGAGTCGGCGCGGCGCGAGGAGGTGATCCAGCACGTCTACGACAAGCACGGCCGCGAGCACGCCGCGCAGGTGGCGAACGTCATCTCCTACCGGCCGCGGTCGGCGGTGCGGGACGCGGCGCGGGCGCTGGGGTACGACGTCGGGCAGCAGGACGCGTGGAGCACGTCGATCGAGCGATGGGGCAGCCTGCGCGGGCCGAAGATCCCCAGCGAGTGGTGGACGGTGTACCGGTCGGGGCCGGCGTCGGCCGAGCCGGTGGACGACGGGCACGACGTGGTCCCGGCGGTGCTGCCGCCGTCCGCGGAGACCGAGGCGGAGATCCCCGACGCGGTGATCGACCTGGCGGACCGCATGCAGCGCCTACCCCGGCACCTCGGCATCCACTCCGGGGGCATGGTGATGTGCGACCGCCCGGTGATCGAGGTGTGCCCGGTGGAGTGGGCACGGATGCCGGGACGCACGGTGCTCCAGTGGGACAAGGACGACTGCGCGGACGCCGGCCTGGTGAAGTTCGACCTGCTGGGGCTCGGCATGCTCACCGCGCTGCGGATCGCGTTCTCCGAGGTGGAGCGGCTGGAGGGGGAGCATCTGACGCTCCACAACCTGCCGCAGGAGCACCCGAAAGTGTACGAGCTGCTGCAGGCGGCGGACAGCGTCGGGGTGTTCCAGGTGGAGTCGCGCGCGCAGATGGGCACGCTGCCCCGCCTGGCGCCGAAGGAGTTCTACGACATCGTCATCGAGGTGGCGCTCATCCGGCCCGGGCCGATCCAGGGCGGGTCGGTGCACCCGTACATCGAGCGGGCCAAGAAGCGGCAACCGGTCACCTACCTGCACGACCTCCTCAAGCCGGCGCTCGAGCGGACGCTGGGCGTGCCGCTGTTCCAGGAACAGCTGATGCAGATGGCGGTCGACGCCGCCGACTTCACCCCCGCGGAGGCGGACCGGCTGCGGCGCGCGATGGGCTCGAAGCGGTCCCGGGAGAGGATGGAGGCGCTGCACGCCCGGCTGCTGGACGGCATGGCGAAGAACGGGATCGACACCGCCACGGGCGAGAAGATCTACGACAGCCTCAAGGCGTTCGCCGACTTCGGCTTCCCCGAGTCGCACGCGTTCTCGTTCGCCTACCTCGTGTACGCCAGCTCGTGGTTGAAGGTGTTCCACCCGGCCGCGTTCTACACGGGGGTGCTGGCGGCGCAGCCGATGGGCTTCTACTCGCCCCAGAGCCTCGTCGCGGACGCCCGTCGGCACGGGATCGGGGTGCTCCGCCCGGACGTGCAGGCGTCCGGGGTGCAGGCGGTGGTCGAGCGGATCGGGCCAACCCCGCCGGGTGGAGAGCCCCTCCTGGTTCCGAGGCCGAGCGGCACCGGCCCGGTTCCGGCGCCGGCGGAGCCCGGTCCCGACGAGCGGGGGTCCAGCGGTCTGTCCGACGAGCGGGGGTCCGACGAGCGAGGGTCGGGCACTCGGTCCGGCGAGCGCTCGCTCGCAATCCGGCTCGGGCTGGCACCGGTGCGCAGCATCGGCGAGGAGACGGCGACCAGGCTCGTCACCGAGCGCGACGCCCGACCGTTCGCCGACCTGCATGACCTGGTGCGGCGCGTCGGCCTGACCACCGCGCAGCTCGAGTCGCTCGCGACGGCCGGGGCGCTCGGCTCGCTCGGCGTGAGCCGTCGCGAGGGGCTCTGGGCGGCCGGCGCGCTGTCGGCGGAGGGGCCCGACACGCTTCCCGGCGTGTCGGTGGGCGTGGTGGCGCCGGCCCTGCCCGGCCTGGAGCAGGTCGAGGTGGCGACGGCCGACGTCTGGGCCACGGGTGTGTCGGTGGACTCGTACCCGACGCAGTTCGTCCGCGACGGTCTCGACGCGGCCGGCGTGCTGCGGGTGACCGACCTGTATCGCGATCCCGTGCCGACCGGTCGCGTCGCCGTGGCCGGTGTCGTGACGCACCGGCAGCGTCCCGGGACGGCGCAGGGGGTGACCTTCCTGTCGTTGGAGGACGAGACCGGCCTGCTCAACGTCGTCTGCTCGGCGGGCCTCTGGCAACGGTTCCGACGAACGGCACGCACCTCGAAGGCGCTCGTCGTGCGCGGTCGTCTGGAGCGACAGGACGACGCGACGAACCTCGTCGCGGAACACCTCGCCCCGCTGTCGCTCCGCGTCCGCACCGCCTCGCGCGACTTCCAGTGAGAGCGCCCCTGCCAGTGCGTGGAGGCATCCATCCGCAACCGTTCATCGCCCACCCGCGATCGGCTCGCCGTGGCGCGTGGTGAAGGCCCACCCGCCGGTGGGCGCGCGCGTGAGGATGAGGTCGAGCGAGTGCACCACGTCGTGGTGATGCCAACACAGGAGGATGCCGTCGTTGATGTCGGTCTTGCCGCCGTCGCGGCTCCACCAGGTGATGTGGTGCAGCTCGCCCAGCGAGGGCGGAGCGTTGCAGCCCGGATAGCGGCTAGTTGCGAATGCACCCCTGTGCAGCGTGTCGTCGTCGCATGCACTGGTGGGGCCGGCGGCGGCGCTGCAAGCCGCGAGGCGAGCGGCGGCGCCGGCCCCACCAGCGACTGCGCCTGCGGGGCGGTGGCTGGGCGTTGGGTGTGGGCGAGCCCCGGCGCGCGGGGGTCGTGGTCCCTGTGCCGATCGCGCCGGGGCTCGTTCGTGTCGCCTGGTCAGCGGCTCGGGCAGGGTAGCGCGGTGGACTGACACGCGCGCTTGCCGCCGTCCGCTCAGCAGGGGCAGGGGGCGCGGCCGGTAGGGCCCCGCGGCGGCGCGTAGCGGCGTCGTGGGACGGCCGTGAGCGGTCGGCGGCTTCGGCCGCAGGCCGATGGACCCGGTGCCGGGTGGCGACCACGTCGAGCGCGCCGCAGGCGCGCTCTTGACTTGAAGTAGCAACGTAACTCGGGCGGCGTGTCTGGGGTGCCTTGTCGGTGGTGCGTGCGAGGGTGCGGGTGCGGGCGTCTTCCGGCCGGGGGACGCGACCTACTCACAGACGAAGAGAAGGGCCTGGCCCGGGTCCTGGCGCGAGCGGCACGCGGCCGCAGGGTACGGGGGTTCGAAGGGGCGCGGTCCGCGGTACGCGTCTTCCCCCGTGACGACGAACACGACGAACTAGGACCCGGCCGTTCCTGGTCGGTTCGTCGTGGGCGGTCGTCGTGGTCTCGTCATCGGTTGGTTGGTCGCTATCCCTGTACCCGGATGCGGGCGAGGGTGGAGGGTGCCTGGTGGTGCCCGCGGAGTCGCGGGGCTGGGTGCCTGCGGGGTGCGCGCGGGACCCTGCGCGGTCGCGGCAGGAGGCGGCGCGTCGGGCGCGGGCTCGGCTGCGGCGCTACTGCGTGGCCAACGGGCTGAACCGGCTGGGGACGCTGACCTACCGGGGTGCGGGCTGCCATGACCCGCGCGCGGTGCGGGCCCACGCGGGCGAGTTCTTCCGGTGCCTGCGCGACGGGCTCGGCGGGGACCGGCTGCCGTACGTGTGGGTGCCGGAGTGGCACCACACCGACCACGGCCAGCATCTGCACTTCGCGGTGGGCCGCTACGTCAAGCGGTCGTTGATCGTGCAGTCCTGGGGTCGGGGCTTCGTCTCGATCAAGTTGCTGGGTGACCTGCCGGTGGGCTCGACGTCGCGCGACGAGGCGCGGCGGGCGGCGGGCTACCTGTCGAAGTACGTGTCGAAGACCTTCGAGGACCCGGCACGGCGGGTGCCCGGGCTGCACCGCTACGACCTGGGGCAGGGGTTCCAGCCGGAGCGGGTGCAGGTGCGCGGCGCGAGCCTCGACGAGGTGCTCGGCCATGCGTGCGAGCACATGGGCTCGGGACCGCGGCACGTGTGGACCAGCGGCAGCGATCCGACCTGGGACCGGCCTCCGGCGGTGTGGGCGCAGTGGGCGTGACATCGGGTTTCGATGCGGGGGTGGTCGCGGTGTGGGTGCGACAGACGACGGCGGTTCAGGGAGTGCCTGAGCGGGTCGTCGATCCGGCGGTGGTGACGGACGTCGTGGCGATCCTCACCGGGGTGGCGCGGTCACACGCGCCAGGTCGGCACGATGCGCGCCGGGTCGAGGCGCTGGCGTCCTGGGACGGCCGGAAGGATGGTCGCGCTGGCGAGCATGGCGCGCACGACGGCGATCTGTCGGGACAGGTCGAGGCCGTCCCAGGACGCGCGCAGCTCGTCGCCGTGCCCGATGTAGTCGGCGGCGGCAGCTCGTCCGGTGAGGCTGGCCAGTGCGCGGCGGTTGGTCTTTAGCCGGGGCTCGATCCGTGTGCGTGCGGCGACCCACTCAGCGCGGGTGAGTTGGCCGTCGGCCCACATCTCCGCAAGGTCGGTCAGGCGGCGGGCGTCGGTCTCGATGGCGTCGGCGAGGTCTCGGGCGCGGTCGTCGGCTTCGGGTGAGGCAGCCAGCGCGGCGTGCACGTCGGGTGTGTCGAGTCGGTAGAGCACGGCGTCGGCGATGAACTGTTCGAGGGGGTCGGCCATGATCTGCAGGCGTCCGCAGCCACGGTCGGGGAGGCGGCGGCAGCCGTAGCGGCGCTTGCCGTCCTTCGGTGTGGCGCTGAGCGGCTCGCCGCAGCGCCCGCAGGTCAGCAGCCCGGTCAGCAGGTAGCGGCGGGGTGCGCGGGTCGTCTTGCGGGCGGGGTCGAGCAGGCGGCGGCGCAAGCGTTCGCCGTCCTTGGGGCTGATGATCGGTTCCCACGCGGCAGGACCGACGATCCGCCCGCGCAGTTCGCGCAGGCCGCAGATGCGGGGGCTGGTCAGGATGTGCCGCACCGTCAGGATGCGCCACGGCTTGCCGGACACGCTGGGGATGCCCTGCTGGTGCAGCCAGACGGTCAAGGACCGCAGCGACTCCCCGGCCAGCGCGCGAGCGGCCAGGTCGCGGATGACCTGCGCCTCGGTCAAGTCGTGGGTGATCCGGTCGGCCGTGAACCCGAACGGGCGCAGGTTCCCACCCATGTTCGGGCGGCCGTTCTCGGCGATCTCCTGGGCCTTGCGTCGCTGGCGGCGGCTCTTGGCGTCGGACTCGTTGGCGGCCACGGCAGCCATGATGCGCGCCTGCAGCAGCCCGTCTCCGTTGGCGAGGTTGATGTCACCATGCAGCGTCACCACGTCGTGCAGCCCGGCGGCGGCGCAGGTGTCGGCGAACTGCTCGAGTTCGCGGGGCTGGCGGTGCAGGCGGTCCAGGTGCCAGACGATCACGGCGTCGCGGCGTCTCTCGGCGATGTCGGCGAGCATCTGCTGGTAGCGGGGGCGCGGCTTGCCGGAGTAGGCCGAGACGTCGTCGTCGACGTACTCCTCGGCGACCGTCCAGCCACGGCGGCGGGCCTCGGCACGGCAGTCGGCCAACTGGCGCTTGACCCCCAACTCTTCCCCGGTGCGGTCCTCCGAGATGCGGGCGTAGATCGCGACCGCGGTGCGCGTCGTCATGGGGGCACATTAACGAACAACCGGGATATCGGCAGGTCTGGTCGCGGGCGATGATCGCCCGGCGTCGGGCCCCACTGAACACGCGCTCGGCGCGCCCGGCGTTGATCACCTGAGAGTCGGGCCCGAAGACCACGCGGGAGACTTCCGAGTCGCACGCCAGTCTCGCCAGCACGCTGCCGGGGATCGGTCCGGCGCCCACGATGTCCGCCACGGCGAACCGCTCGATGTCCGCGACCGAACCCAGGTGGAACGCCGCGGCCCCGACACCGCCGGGCGTGCCGAGCGCACCCGCTGTGCCGGCCGGCGACCGCGGGTCGTCGTCCGAGGAGAACAGGTCCGCCACGCCCGCGTCGGCAAGGGTCCGTCGCAGCGTGTCGTAGTCGACGACGACGCTGATGTGGGGCCGCACCGCCGACCCGGTGCCCGACAGGCCGTGGTCCAGAACCAGCCGCGCGGCGTCGACCAGGGCTCCCGCGCGGCGCTGCTGGGTGGTGCGTTCGTCGTCGGGTGCGGGAGGCGTGGTCACCGCCTCCAACGCCGCTCCGACCACGGCGCCATGCTCCCTGGTGAGGAATCCCGCGAGGTGAACGCCGCCAGTCGTCGGCGCGAGCACGAGGAACTCCCGCTCCGAGGCTTCGCGGTAGCCGCGCTCGTCCGCCTCCGGGTCCGCGGCGGCCGCCCAGCGCTTGACCATCGTCCGGAACCCATCCGCGGTCTGCTGCGCGGCGTGTGTCAGCAGGAAGTCCTCGCCGCATTCCTCGGCGGATGCGGCCAGCGCGGCGCGACGCGCCTCCGTGTTGACGGTGTGCTTCGCCAAGGTCTGGGCCTGCGCCACCGGTACGTCGCCGGCGAGCACGGCCTCGGCGGTGGCGGGCAGGTGGTCCCGCAGGGCTCGCGCGAGCGCCACGCGATCCCGAGCCTGGTGGTACGCCAGCCCCGCCGAGACCGCGAGCCAGTCGATGATCGACCGGCCACCGGCCGTCGCCCACAGGCCGTCGGCCTCCACGGTGGCCAGCAGCCGCGCCGAGACACCGGTGAGGCGCCCAATGTGCGCCTCGACCGCGAGGACCGCGTCCACGGCCGCCCAGCCGTCCAGATGCTCGAGCTGTCCGACGAGCGCCCGGACCGCGGCGTCGAGTGCAGCCACAGCGGGGACGGCCGGCCGCGAACGCGAGGCCTCCGAGCCGTCGAGCAACGACTCGACCCCGTCGGGGAGCGTTGCGGCCGCAGCCACCGGCTCGTCGTACGTCGTCGTGCTCATGGCCGCACCCCCTTCGGTCGTCGGACCCGCCCAAACCGGACGAAGACGACACTAGAGGCGACCACCGACAAACCCGGGGCGTTGACCAGGTCTTATGTACACCTGTTCGAGTGAACAATGCTGTTCGTTCGAGTGAATCTGCCGAACAGGCGGGGGAGAGGGACACCGCGTGGAACCCGCAGAAGGGGTGTCCGGCAGACGCTCACGCCTCGTGGCGCCCCTCGGTCGGCATCGGCCCGAGCGGAGGAATCCCACCCGGCGCGACCTCGCTGTCCGGCACCACCGAGAACTCCCCGGTCACCGGGTCGAGGCGCCGCAGCATCGAGAAGACCGCCCACGTCACGGACACCAGCGGCACCGCGACCACGGCCCCGAAGATCCCGGCCGTCAGGCCGCCGCCGGCCACCGCCAGCGCCACCACCACGGGATGGAGCGACACCTGCCGCCCCATGACCAGCGGCTGGAGCACGTGGCCCTCGAACTGCCCGATGAGCGCGATCCCGATGCCGACGATCGCCGCCTGCACCGGTCCCAAGGCGGCCAGCGCGACGATCATCGCCACCACCATCGCGGCCGGCGCGCCGACGAGCGGCACGAAGGCGCCGAGCAGCACCAGCACGGCGAGCGGCGCGGCCAGGGGCACCCGGACGATCGTCAGCAGGATGAACGCGAGCAGCCCATCCGTCACCGCGATGATGACGATGCCCCGCGTGTAGCCCGCGAACGTCTCCCAGCCAACGCCGCCCGCGCCGTCCCAGCCGCGGCGCACGCGCCGGGGAAGCTGGCGCAGGAACCACGCCCACATCTCGGTCCCGCGCGAGAGGAAGAACACCGCGCAGAACACGCCGAGCACCATCGCGGTGAACACCTCGACGGCCGACCCGGCCGACGCCGCGGCCTGCCCGGCGATCTGCCCTGCGTGGTCCTGGATCCACTGGACGCCCTGGTTGATCCAGGCGGTGAGCTCCTCGTTGGTCAGCCGGAACGGGAGGCGGCCGCTCGTCAGCCACTGCGTGATCTGGGTGATGCCGTCGGCGAACTGCTTGGACAGGCTGTTCCACTGGTTGGCGACTGAGTAGACGACGTACGTCAGCAGCCCGAGCATGAAGAGGACGCCGAGCAGGATCGCCAGCCCGACGGCCAGCCCCCGCGGCATCACCCGCGACATCGCCTTGACGAGCGGCCGCAGCACGGACGTGAAGACGAGTGCGAGGAACAGCGCGATGACGACGAGCTGCACCTTCGCGAGTGCGTAGAAGACGAGCACTACGGCGGCGACGACGACGAGGAGGCGCCACGACACCCCCGCGGCGACGCGCAGCCACCACGGCGCCGTCTGTTCGATGTCGACCCGGACGGTGCGCCCGACGGAACCGCCGACGGCGCCCCCGACCGCGCCGGCTCCGCCGCTTCCGGCCCCGCCGCTCCCGGGCGCGCCTCCGCCGGAGCCGCTCCCGGCCGCGCCGCCCGCCCTGCCTGTGCCGATCGTCTCGGCCATCGTTGCTCCCGGTCGCGTCAGCCCTCGCACGGTCAGTCTGGCCCACCGCTGGATGCGGGGCAGGACGGCGCTCCGTGCTATCTTTCTCGCCGCACCTGAGGCGCCCGCGGGCGCTCGGAGGTGACCACCCGTCCGGGTGGCGGAATGGCAGACGCGCTAGCTTGAGGTGCTAGTGCCCGCATAGGGCGTAGGGGTTCAAGTCCCCTTCCGGACACTCGTTGAGACAGCGACGACGAAGCCCCCGGCTCCCACAAGGGCCGGGGGCTTCGTCGTTCTCGCGGCGGTCGGTTCTCGCGCGCTTGGCCGTGGTCGCGGGCGGCGCGGCCGTCATCTCGGCGGTCGCACTCGAGTTCATCGGCGATGGCACGCAGACCGTGGTGCCGCCAGCGTGGCCGACGGGCCCACTCGTCGCACCCACGCCGCGGACGCCCCCGCGCGAAGTACGTGGCGATCGACGGCCCGCAGAACCAGTTGCAGGGCAGCTACCTCGGCTCGTTCTGCAGCAGTTGCGCCATCCAGGACGGCGACCCGTTCCTTGCCGTTCCGGTGCCACGGCGCAGCTTCGTCATCCTCGACGAGGACGAGGATCCCGTGTACCTCGACTGCACGAACCCCGGCGGGCCGACGCCGACCGGCATCTTCATCGCCCACGACACCTACCGCACGCCGCGCGTGACGCTGACCGACCGCATTCGGTTCCGGATCGACGCGCTCGACCGCGGACTGTGGCGTGTCGGTCCCGGCGGCGGCTGGGTGGTCGACCCGACCCGCGCGCATGTCAGTGCCCGGGTCGAACATGTGTTCGTGTCCAGTGTGCCGCCCGTGCCGGCCCCGCGAGCCTCGATCCTGCACGCCGACCTCGACGCGTTCTACGCATCGGTCGAGCAGCGGGACTCACCACGCCTTCGCGGTCGGCCGGTCGCCGTGGGCGGCGGGGTGGTGCTGGCCGCCTCGTACGAGGCGAAGCGTTGCGGCGTGGCCACCGCGATGGGGGCGCGCCAGGCGCGGGCGCTGTGCCCCGAGCTGATCGTCGTCGGGCCGAGGTTCGACGCATACGTCGCGGCGAGCCACGCCGTGTTCGACCTGTTCCACCGCATCACGCCGGTGGTGCAGGGCATCTCGATCGACGAGGCGTTCCTCGACGTCGGCGGGCTGCACCGGATCGACGCCGCGCCCGTGGAGATCGCCCGGCGCCTACGGGCCCAGGTGCGGGACGAGGTCGGGTTGCCGATCACGGTCGGCGTGGCCCGGACGCCGTTCCTCGCCAAGGTCGCCAGCCGGGTCGCCAAGCCGGACGGGCTGCTCCTCGTGGACCCGCGGGACGAGGACGCCTTCCTGCACCCGCTGCCGGTGGAGCGCCTCTGGGGCGTCGGCGACGTCACCGCGGCAAAGCTGCACTCCTACGGCCTGCGCACGGCAGGGGACGTGGCGGCGCTGCCGCGGCCGGTCCTCGTCGGTGCGCTCGGCCCGGCGGCCGGCGGTCACCTGTTCGCGGTGGTGCACGGTGGCACGCCGGAGCGCGTGGTCGTCGGGCACGGGCGCGGTTCGGTCGGCGCCCAGCGTGCCCTCGGCCACGGACCGCACCGGCCCGACGAGGTGCGCGCCGCGTTGCTCGGGCTGGTCGACCGTGCGGGCCGGCGGATGCGGAAGGGCCACCACGCCGCCCGTACGGTGGTGCTGCGGCTGCGGTTCGACGACTACGGCCGGGCCACCCGGTCGCGGACGCTCGCTCACCCCACCACCTCCGGCGAGCTGCTCGCGGCGACCGCCGTCGAGCTGCTGGACGCCGTGGGGCCGCTGGTCCGCGAGCGTGGCCTGACCCTCGTCGGCGTCGCGCTGACCCAGCTGTCGCCGGACTCCTACGTGCAGGGCACCCTCGACCTCGAACCGGACCGCAGTGGGTTGCACGTGGCGCTGGACGCCGTCGCGGCCAGGTTCGGCACGGACTCTGTCACCCGTGCGGCGCTCCTGCGCACCGGCACCGGGTGGGCGGCCCCGGTGATCGACGCGTGAGCGCAGGCCGCGGTGTCATCGCGCGGCGCGCGGCACCTGGGCTAGACGCCCGCCGGCGCGTGCCGGAGCTCGGCCAGCGCGTCGAGCAGGGCTCGCGTGAAGGCGGCCGGCGCGTGCGTGTTGACGTCGTGCCCGGCCCCCGGCACCACGGACACGCGTGCCCCGGGCGCGGCGCGCCGGTAGCGCCACTCGTCGAGCCGGAACGGGTCGTGCCGGCCGTTGACCAGCCACACCGGCATCGCGAGCCGGCGCAGGTCCGCGAGCGGGGAGTAGCCGGCCATGGCGGCCAGCATGTCGGTGACCACGTGCCACCCCTCGCCCCCGACCCGCAGCCACGACGTCACCCGCGAGGCCGCGCGCCGGTACAGCCCGATCGGCTTCCCCTTGATCTCGGTGGAGCACCCGGCGAGCACCACCCCGGCGACCCGGTCGCCGTGCCGCCCGGCGTAGGCCAGCGAGGCGTATCCGCCGAGCGAGAGCCCGACGAGTAGCGGCGGCCGGTCGCACGTGCGCACCGCGTCGTCGATCGTCGTCAGCGCGCCCTCGAGCGTGAACCGCTCGTCGAGCCGGGCGCCGTGGCCGGGCAGGTCGGGGACGACGACGACGTGGCCGCGGGCGCGCAGGGCGTCGGCCTGCGGCCCCCAGATCGCCGATGAGGTGCGCGTGCCGTGGACCAGGACGACGGGGCGGTGTGGGATGACGCGCTCCTAGGAAGGACCCGGCGACGGAGGGCCGGTGAGGAGGCGTCAGCGTAACCCCCGAAACTGCGAACGCCGGTCACAGCTTCGGCGCGCAGGGCCCCGAGCCCACGCGCGCCAGCCCCGCGAGGTCGCCACCTGCCAGGTAGGTCTGCGACAGCGCGGCGGTCGGGTTCATCAGCTGCCCCGGGTCGTCGACGTGCCCCAGCCCGACGACGTGCGCGGCCTCATGCGTGACGACGCCCTGCGCCAGCGCGGTCCCGTTGGGGCTGCCCAGCAGGTCGGCGATCGCCGGCCCGTCCAGCACCAGCGACCCGGTGACGTAGTACGACGTGCCGCCGAGGGTGACGGAGGTCGACCCGGCGTTGCCCGCGACGTCGCCCTCGAGCTCGGGCGTCTCGGTGGGGGTGGACCACGCGACGAGCACCGGCGCCCACCGGTCGCCGTACCGGTCCGGTTGGTAGGGCTCGCGATCGTCCGTCGGCGCCTCGGTGGTGGTGCCGTCAGCGACGAACACCAGCCCGCTCGCCTCGGAGATGCGGGCTAGCGCCGTGGTGACCAGTGCGTCGCCACCCGTGGGCGCCCCGTCGGGACGCACCACGTAGTGGATGGGGCGGCACGGGCTGTAGGTGACGGGCGTGGTGCCGTCCGCCTGCGTCTGGAGGAACGTGTACGGCCCGCTGGTCGGCGCGCCGAGCGGCGGTACGCCCAACGGCAGCGGCCCCTCCTCGTACCCGGGCGGCGGGCCGTCGCGGAGCAGGCCGGGTGCCAGCCAGTTCACGCCCACCCAGGCCCCGCCGGTCAGCGCGAGCACGACGAGCAGCCGTGGCACCAGTGAGCGCCGCCGCGGCGGGGGCGGCGGGGCGGGGCGGAGCCAGGACGGCTCACCGTAGGGCTCCGGCTGCCCGGGCCAGCGCTCGCTCACAGTCCCGGAGCCTCGCATGGCGCGGCGCCGAGCGTCGAGGCGGGAGCTGTCACGCCCACCGGGCCACCAGCCGCGCGAGCTGGCCCGCGTACCCGCCGCCGAACAGCAGTGCGTGCACGCCCACCGGGTAGACCTGGTGGAGCCCCATGCGGCCCCGCCAGCCCGCGCGCAGCGGGTGCACCTCCTGGTAGCCGTCGAGGACCTCGGACAGGTGCGGCAGCCCGAACAGCGCCAGCATCGCCAGGTCGGTCTCCCGGTTGCCGCCGTGGGCGGCGGGGTCGACGAGCGTCGCCCCGGACGGCGTCCACAGCACGTTCCCGTTCCACAGGTCACCGTGAAGCCGGGCCGGCGCGTCGTCGTCGTCCTCCTCGCCGCGCTCCAGCCGCCCGGCGAGGCGGTCCATCCCCGCCAGGGTCTCGTCGTCGGCGGCGCGTGCCCGACGAAGCCACGCGGCCAGTGGCCGCAGCCGGCGCACGGCGAGGAACTCGCCCCACGACGCGTGGGCGCCGGTGGGCATCGGCAGTGGCTCGTCGAGCGGGCCGAAGAACCCGTCGCCGTCCCAGCCGTCGGGCGGCGAGCCGAACGCCGGCGCGCCCGCGTCGTGCGTCACCGCCAGCGCGCGGCCGAACGCGCGCGCCGCGTCGGGCGTCGGGCGCACCTGCTCGAGGTGGACCAGGTCGAGGTGGTCGTCGGCGACCTGGAGCACCTGGACGACGGGCGCCCCACCGGCCGCGGACAGCCACGCCAGGCCGGCGGCCTCGCACGCGAAGAAGCCCGCAGGCGCGTCCGCGCGCGCCTTGCGGAACACCGGGGGCACGCCGGCCGTCAGGGGGCCGGCACGGACGCGGGCTGGTGCACGTGCTCGAACACGATGCTCGTCTGCGTGTGCGCCACCTCCTGGCGCGTCGAGAGGTGGTCGATGACGAACTGCCGCAGGGCGTCGGAGTCGGCCACCTGGACGTGGGCGAGCACGTCGTCGGTGCCACCGAGGAGGTAGACGTCGCGGACCTCCGGGCGGCCGGCGAGGTCGCGCGCGAAGCGCCCGAGGCGGGCGCGCGCCTGAGCCTGGAGCCGCACCGCGATGATCGCCTGGAGGCCGCGGCCGAGCGCCCGCGGGTCGACGTCCGCGGAGAAGCCCCGGATGACGCCGGACTCGCGCAGTGCCCGGACGCGGGCGTGGCACGTCGAGGGCGCGACCCCGACGAGGTCGGCGAGGTCCTTGTTGGAGATCCGGCCGTCCCGCTCCAGCTCGCGCAGGATGTCGCGGTCCACGTCGTCGAGCGCGCCGAAGCGCGTGCGGCCGGAGGGGCGCTGAGCCGCGAAGGTCGAAGCATCAACGGACATGGGGCGAGGCTACCGAAGAAGATGCCGTCCTTAGCGCTACGAGGCTTGGGAAGTTCACACTTGATGACGTCATGTCCGTTCAATGAGGAGCGACGACCATGCGGATCGGTGTGCCGCGCGAGATCAAGAACCGCGAGTACCGCGTCTCCGTGACGCCCGCCGGGGCCCACCGGCTGGTGGCGAGCGGCCACCAGGTACTCGTCGAGACAGGGGCCGGAACCGGCTCGGCGATCCCCGACGAGGAGTACGTCGCGGCCGGGGCGACCATCGTCCCCGACGCCGCCACGGCGTGGTCGGCGGACCTCGTCTGCAAGGTCAAGGAGCCGGTCGCGGCGGAGTACCCCTTCCTGCGCGACGACCTGACGCTCTTCACGTACCTCCACCTCGCCGCCGACCGCGCGGGCACCGACGCGCTCCTCGCCGCCGGCACCACCGCGATCGCGTACGAGACCGTGACGCTGCCCGACGGCTCGCTGCCCCTGCTCGCTCCCATGAGCGAGGTCGCGGGCCGGCTGGCCACGCAGGTGGGCGCGTACCACCTGATGAAGAACGAGGGCGGCCGCGGCGTGCTGCTCGGCGGCGTCCCGGGCGTGCCGCCGGCGAAGGTCGTCGTCGTCGGTGGCGGCGTCGTCGGCCGCCACGCGGCCACGGTGGCCGTCGGCATGCGCGCCGACGTCACCGTGCTCGACGTCTCCGTGCCACGGCTGCGGGAGCTCGACGCCGAGTTCGGCGGGCGCGTGCACACCGTCGCGTCGAGCGCGTGGGCCGTCGAGCGCGAGCTGCTCGAGGCGGACCTCGTCATCGGCGCCGTGCTGGTCGCCGGCGCCAAGGCGCCCACCGTGGTGAGCAACGAGCTGGTCTCGCGGATGCGGCCGGGGTCGGTGCTGGTCGACGTGGCGGTGGACCAGGGCGGTTGCTTCGCCGACACGCATCCGACGACCCACGACGACCCCACGTACCGGGTGCACGGCTCGGTGTTCTACGCCGTCGCCAACATGCCCGGCGCCGTGCCCGTCACGTCGACCGTCGCGCTGACCAACGTCACCGCCCCCTACCTCGCCGCGATCGCCGACCACGGCTGGCGCGAGGCGCTCGCGGCCGACCCCGCGCTCGCGGCCGGCCTGGCGACCCACGGCGGCGCGCTCTACAGCGAGCCGGTCGCCCGGGCGCACGGGTACGCGTCGCGGGCGTGGGCGGGCACGCCGTCCACCATGATGTCGGCGTGACCTCACCCGACGTCCCCTTCCTCGACCCCGCCAACCCCTTCGCCTCCCCGTCGTCGCTGCCGTACGGGCTGCCCGACGTCGCGGCGATCCGCGAGGAGCACTACGTCCCCGCGTTCCTCGCCGGGATGGCGCAGCAGCGGGCCGAGGTCGCGGCCGTCGTGGCGGACCCGAACCCGCCGACCGTCGAGACCACGCTCGTCGCCCTCGAGCGCTCCGGGCGGCTGCTGGACCGCGTCGCGAACACCTTCTTCAACCAGCTGGACTCGGACGGCACGCCGGGGCTGGACGCGATCGAGGAGCAGGTGGCGCCGCTCCTGGCGGCACACCACGACGCGATCTGGCTCGACGGCGCGCTGGCCGCGCGGGTTGAGGAACTGGGGCGTCAGCACGACGAGGGCACGCTGGCGCTCGAGCCGGACACCGCGTGGCTGCTGCACCGCCGTCGCGTCGGCCACGCTCGGGCCGGCGTCGGGCTCGACGACGCGGCGCAGGCGAGGCTGCGCGCCGTGAACGAGCGGCTGACCGCGCTCGAGGCCGGGTTCGGCCGCACGCTGCTGGCCGCGGGGAACGCGGCCGCCGTGCTCGTCACCGACGAGGACGAGCTCGTCGGGCTCCCCGACGACGCGAAGGCGGCCGCGGCCGCCGCGGCACGGCGGCACGGCCACGAGGGTGCCTGGCTGCTGGAGCTGATCCTCCCCACCGGTCAGCCGGTCCTGGCGCACCTGCGCGACCGCGGCCTGCGACGGCGCGTCCACGAGGCCTCCGTGACGCGTGGGCTGGGCGGTGCGCACGACACGCGGCCAGCCCTGCTGGAGATCGCGCGCCTGCGTGCCGAGCGCGCCCGCCTCCTCGGGTACGCCCACCACGCCGACTACGTCGCGGCCGACCTGACCATCGGGGGAGCGGAGCAGGTCGCCGACCTCCTCGCACGCCTGGTCCCGCCGGCCCTCGCCAACGCGCGGGTGGAGGCGGCGGACCTCCAGGCGGCGCTGGAGCACGACGAGCCCGGGGCCGAGCTCCAGCCGTGGGACTGGGCGTACTACGCGCAGCGCGTGCGCCGTGAACGCCGGTCGCTCGACGAGTCCGCGTTGCGCCCCTACCTCGAGCTGGACCGTGTGCTGACCGAGGGTGTGTTCCGCGCCGCCACCCTGCTGTACGGGCTGACGTTCGCCGAGCGCCACGACCTGACCGGCTACCACCCCGACGTGCGCGTCTACGAGGTGTTCGACACCGACGACACCGGCCGCGGCCTCTACCTGCTCGACCCGTGGACCCGCGACTCCAAGCGCGGCGGCGCGTGGATGAACACGCTCGTCGACCAGTCGACCCTGCTCGGCGAGCGGTGCGTGGTGGTGAACAACCTCAACGTCCCCCGCCCGGCGCGGGGCGAGCCGACGCTGTTGACCTGGGACGAGGTCACCACGCTCTTCCACGAGTTCGGGCACGCGCTCCACGCGCTGCTCTCGGACGTGCGCTACCCCTCGCAGTCCGGTACCAGCGTGCCGCGCGACGCCGTCGAGTACCCGTCGCAGGTCAACGAGATGTGGGCGTGGGACCCCGCGATCCTCGCGTCCTTCGCGCGCCACCACGAGACCGGCGAGCCCATGCCGCGGGCGTGGGTGCAGACGCTGCTCGACGCGCGCCAGGACGGCGAGGGGTTCGCGACGGTGGAGTACCTGGGTGCGGCGTTGCTCGACCAGGCGTGGCACCGCCTGGCGCCCGACGAGGTTCCGGACGACCCGGCCGCCGTCGAGGGGTTCGAGGCCGGGGCGCTGCGCCGGGCCGGCATCGCGTTCGCGCCGGTGCCGCCGCGCTACCGGACCACGTATTTCAACCACGTGTTCTCGGGCTCGTACTCGGCGGCGTACTACGGCTACATCTGGTCCGAGGTGCTCGACGCCGACACCGTCGCGTGGTTCGGGGAGCACGGGGGCCTGCGGCGGGAGAACGGCGACCGGCTGCGCGCCGCGGTGCTGGCGCGCGGCGGCTCGCTCGACGCC
>CAZBIO010000307.1:0-6466 GCA_964491965.1 uncultured Cellulomonas sp. | reverse complement strand
GGCCGAGCTGCCCGGCAAGCCAGTCGAGATTGGTCCGCAGCGAATATCCGACGGCTTCGACCAGCGCCTGCAGGATGTCCGCGCCGGTATGGCCGAGGGTCAGGCCGAGGATCGCGCCGGCTCGTGCCCGCTCGTCCCAGTTCGGGGCGAGGACGCGACCAAAGCTCGAATAGCAGAGCAGGCCGGAGAATTTCAGCGGCCAGCCCACGGCCTCGTCGGGAATCCCCGCCGCCCCCAGCGAGGCCCGCACGGCACCGGCCGCTCCGTGCCGGCGGCCCGGCGCGACGACGACCACGCGGCCGGACTGCGCGATCGCGTCCTTGGCGACCTGCCCGACCGCCTCGAGCGCGGCGTCCCGCAGCGCGGCTCCCGCGTCGGCCGTGCCGCCCGCGCCGGGCACCAGCAACGCCGTGTCCGGCACCAACGCCGCGCTCAGGAACATGGGCCCAACCTACCGATCGACCTCCGACACCCCGCGCGGATCACGCCCTGCGCGGAAGTGGGCCCACCGCCGGCCGGGTTGTCGCACCCGGTAGGTACAGTCGGGTCATGGCGTCGTTCGCCGGGCGTGCCGCTCGTCGGCTCCAGGACTGGTTCCGCCGCATGGGGCGGGACGGGAACGCGGGCGCGGACCTGAGCGACGCGGAGCTGCACGACTCGGTGGCCGCGCTCGTCGCGCGCGAGCTCGGGGTGGTCGAGCCTGCCGAGGAGATCCCCGTCGCGGTGACGCCGGCGCGGATCGCCACGTGGATGTCCGCCAACGGCTTCAGCTACTTCGTCGACAGCGACGGCGACCTGGGCGGCATGTGGCGCGGCCGGCTGTTCTACTTCTTCCTCTTCGGCGAGCGCGCCGAGATCCTCCAGGTGCGCGGCCAGTGGCAGCGCGAGGTCGCCATCGAGCGGATGACCGAGATCCTCGACGTGTGCAACGAGTGGAACGCCGAGCGGATCTGGCCCAAGGCCTACGTGCGCGTGCGGGACAACGGCCGGGTGCACGTGGTGAGCGAGGTGGCGATCGACCTCGAGCACGGCGCCACCGACTCCCAGCTCCACCAGGCGCTGTTCTGCGGGCTGTCGACGGGCAGCATGTTCTTCGACTCGCTCGACGAGCGGTACCCCGACCCCGTGGGGGTGTCACCGGCATGAGCACCCCCGGCTGGCTGCTGCGCGCGCTGAGCTCCCTGCCCAACACGCCCAAGGCGCCGCGCGTGGACGACGAGCCTCCGGCGCCCGTGACGCGGGCGCGCGTGGCGGACTACCTGCGCAAGCGGGGCTACCGGTTCGTGGTCGACGAGGACGGCGACCTGACCGGGACGTGGGACGGCAACCGGTTCTGGTTCCTGCTGCTGGGCGAGGGACAGGAGATCGTCCAGGTGCGCGGCCGTTGGCACCGCACCCTCCCGCTCGACGCCCGGCCCGGGCTCGCCCTGGCGATCAACGACTGGAACCGGGAGCGGATCTGGCCCAAGGCGTACGTCCGCGAGGAGGAGGGCGCGCTCGCGGTGTACGCGGAGACGTCCGCGGACCTGGAACCCGGCGCGAACGACGCGCAGCTGGCGCAGATCCTCTCGTGCGGCCTAGGGACCGGCGTGCAGATGTTCCTGTCGTTCGAGGCGACCATGCCGGACCCGAGCGCCGGCGATCCCCCGGACGTGCCGGACCGCTGACCGCCGTTCGCTCGACGCACGTCGTGGGCGCGCCGGCGTAGGCCGTTGGCCTCGCCACGCCGGGCGCGCTCCGGCGAGGATGACGACGTGCCGACACAACCGGACGACGAAGAGCTCGACCTCATCCGGCGCTCCGGCGTCGTCCTGAAGGTGGGGCGCCTCAGCCTCTCCTCCGGCACCGGCTCCTACCGCGTCAAGGCGTCGATGGCCCGCGTGGCCGCAGCCCTCGGCATCGATCGCCACGAGGCGCACGTCACCCTGACCGAGATCACGACGACGTCGCACCGGGGCCGCTCCTTCCGCACCGAGGTGGCCGAGGTGCGGTCCATCGGCGTCAACACCGACCGGCTCGCGGAATTGGAGTGGCTGGCGCAACGGGTCGAGGCGCGCGGCGGGTGGACCGTCGACGAGGTCGCGGCGGAGGTGGACTCCATCGCGGGCAAGCGCCCGCTCTACCCCACCGTGCTCAACGCGTTGTGGGCCGCCGTGGCGTGCGCCGCCTTCGCGTTCCTCAACAACGGCGGCCCGGTCGAGGTGCTCGCCGCGTTCGTCGGCGCGGGGCTGGGCCAGGGCCTGCGCCGCGTGCTGCTGCACCGCGGCCTCAACCAGTTCGGCGTCACCATGCTCGCGGCCACCGTCGCGAGCCTGGCGTACCTCGGGTTGGTCGACCTGCTCCACCTCGCCGGCGTGACCGGCGGCCTGCACGAGGCGGGCTACGTCTCCGCGGCGCTGTTCCTGGTGCCCGGCTTCCCCCTGGTCACCGGGGCGCTGGACCTGGCGAAGCTGGACTTCTCCGCCGGGGTCGCCCGCCTGACGCACGCCGTGATGATCTTCGTGTCCGCGGCGTTCGCGATCTGGGGCGTGTCGATCGTCGTCGGGCTCTCGCCCGACCCGCCGCGCGCCCTGGAGCTCACCGTGGGCGCGGCGCTGGCGCTGCGGGCGCTCGCGTCGTTCGTCGGCGTGCTCGGCTTCGCGCTGATGTTCAACAGCCCCTGGCGCATGGCACTCGTCGCCGGGGCCGTGGCGACCGTGCCGAACGTGCTGCGGATATCGGCCGTCGAGCATGCCGGCTGGCCGGCGCAGGCCGCGGCGGCCGCGGCCGCCTGCCTCGTCGGGCTGCTCGCGGCCTGGGTCGCCCCGCGCCTCAACGTGCCGCGCATCACCGTGTACGTGCCGGCGGTGACGATCATGGTGCCGGGCGTGCCCGCCTACCGGGCGATGTACCACCTGTCCAATGGCGAGGTGGTCGAGGCGCTGACCTACGGCGTCACCGCCGTGCTCGTCGTCGCCGCGCTCGCCGTCGGCCTGGCCATCGCCCGCATGCTCACCGACCGCGAGTGGGCGTTCGAGTGAGACGCGCGCCGGCGTAGGCGGCCCCTCGGGCCGGGCGGCCGGGCCCCGCGGGCTGAGCCTTACAGGCCGCCGAGGATCTGGCCCAGCAGGATCTTGACGACCATCGCCGCCGGGTAGACGAGCGCATACCCGAGGGCGACGCGCGAGTCGTGGCCGGTGCGGCCGTTGGCGAAGGCGAGGACCGCCGGCTGCGTCTGCGTGCCGCCGATGACACCGGACAGCTGCGTGGCGCCCATGTGGAAGATCCGGCGCATCACCTGGTAGAGCCCGATGCCCACCACCGTGGTGACGACGACCCCGAGCACGAGGATCCGCAGCCACTCGCCCGACGAGAACGCGACGCCGATCTGCGAGCCGGCGCGCGTCCCGGCCTGCGCGAGGAAGATCAGCAGGCCGAGCTCCGAGATCGCCTGCGCCGCGGTGTACGGCATGGCGGTGACCACCGAGCCGACGCGGCCGATCCGGCCGAGGATCAGGCCGAGGATCAGCGTGCCGGCGGCCGAGCCGATGGAGAACACGCGGCCGGGCACCGGGAAGGCGACGACGCCGAGGAGGATGCCGAGCGTCATGCCGACGCCGAGGACGATCGGCGTGATGTCCGACAGGCCGCGTGCCGAGTCGCCGAAGTACCGCGACACCTCCGACATCCGTGCGCGTGGCGCGATGACGCGCACCCGGTCGCCCAGCTGGAGCATCCAGTCGTCGGCGGCGACCACGTCGACGTCGCCGCGGCGCACACGCGACGCCGTCGCGGCGAAGCGCTGGGCGAGGCCCAGCTCGCCGATGGTGTGGCCGGCGACCTTCGAGTCGGAGACGGTGACGCGCCGCATGTCGAGATACGCGCGGTCGATCTCCAGGTGGTGCGACGACGCGTGGCCCAGCTCGTCGGTGATGGCCTCGACCTCGTCGGCCGGGCCGACCACCGTGACCAGGTCGTCGCGGCGCAGCGTCTCGGAGTCGTCGGCGGTGAGGATCGGGTTGTCCTCGCCGTGCTGGACACGGGAGAACGTGATGCGGTTGCCGTGGCGCTCCTCGAGCGCCTTGAGGCCGGGCGCGGCGTCGACCTCGACGCGGATCGTCCGGTTGACCAGGGCGGGCGGCGCGTCCGTGTCGCTCGCGCGGTGGCGCAGCGCGAAGTACACCGCGGCGAGCATGCCGATGACGCCGTACAGGTAGGTCACCGCGTAGCCGACCGTCGGGCTGGTCGGGTCGCCGGTCGCCTCCTGGGCCGCGGCCAGCGCGGGCGTGTTGGTCACCGCTCCGGCGAAGGCGCCCGCGATGGTGGCCTCGCCGAGCCCCAGCAGCCGGCCCATGCCAACCGCGACGACCGCACCGATCACCAGCACGCCGACCATCGAGAGGATGGGCCCGAGGTTCCGCCGCAGCGACGCGAAGAACGTGGCCCCCGAGACGATGCCGACCGTGAACGTGAAGAGGGTCAGGCCGAGCGTGCCGAGCGCCTCGGTGATCTGCAGGTCGATGTCGTAGGTGGCCGCCCACGCCGACAGGGCGATCGCCAGGAAGAGCACCGCCGCCGCGCCGAGGCCGACACCCCGGATCTTCAGGCGCCCGATCGCCGATCCGAAGCCGACCACGACGAACAGCAACAGGATCGGCTGGCCGGCGAGAAAGGTCAGGACCTGGGACATCGCTCTCCTGTGAGTGGTCGTCGCTCGGTTGGCGGCGCCATCACAGCACCGGCCCCCAACAGGCCGACGGGCCCAAAGGCCCGCCGCGGGGAGTCTGGCACCGACCCGGTGGACCCGCACCGGAGCGGTTCGGGACCGAGGGCCCACCGTCAGCTGGCGGGCGCCCCCAGCACGGGCATGCCGAGCGCGACCGGGCCACCGGCCTGCACCGGGTGGGCGTGGGCGTGCTCGTCGTGCGCCGCTCCGGCGTCCCCCGCACGCGTCCGGCGCACGACGAAGGCGCCACCGGCCAGCGCGGAGTCGGCGACGAGGAAGTGCGGCGCCGCGTACGTCACCTCGGCGCACACCAGGTCGCCGGGGCGGGGCAGCTCGTCGGGCGTCGCGCCGTGCGGCACGGCGACGTGCACCAGCCGGTTGTCGGCGGCGCGGCCGGACAGGCGGTGCGTGGCGCCGTCCTTGCGGCCCTCGCCCTGCGCGACGAGCACCTCGACGGTGCGGCCGACCTGCGCCCGGTTCTCCTCCAGGCTGATCCGCTCCTGGAGCTCGACGAGCCGCTCGTACCGCTCCTGGACCACCGCCTTGGGCACCTGGTCGCCGAGCGCCGCCGCCGGTGTGCCGGGCCGCGGCGAGTACTGGAACGTGAAGGCGCTGGCGAAGCGGCTCTGCTCCACGACCCGCAGCGTGTCGGCGAAGTCCTCCTCGGTCTCCCCGGGGAAGCCGACGATGACGTCGGTGGTGATCGCCGCGTCCGGCATCGCGGCGCGCACGCGCTCGAGGATGCCGAGGAACCGCTCGGAGCGGTACGAGCGCCGCATCGCCCGCAGGATCCGGTCGGAGCCGGACTGCAGCGGCATGTGGAGCGCGCGCATCACGGCCGGCGTGCTCGCCATCGCCTCGATGACGTCGTCGGTGAACGCCGCCGGGTGCGGGCTGGTGAACCGCACCCGCTCCAGCCCGTCGACGGCCCCGACCGCGCGCAGCAGCGACGCGAACGCGCCGCGGTCGCCGAACTCGACGCCGTAGGAGTTGACGTTCTGGCCCAGCAGCGTCACCTCGATGGCGCCCGTGGCGACGAGCGCCTCCACCTCGGCGAGGATCTCCCCCGGCCGCCGGTCGCGCTCCTTGCCGCGCAGCGACGGAACGATGCAGAAGGTGCAGGTGTTGTTGCACCCGACGCTGATGGACACCCAGCCCGCGTAGGCCGACTCGCGGTGCGTCGGCAGCGTGGACGGGAACACCTGGAGCGACTCGGCGATCTCCACCTGGGCCCGGGCGTTGTGGCGCGCGCGGTCCAGCAGGGCCGGGAGCACGTCGAGGTTGTGGGTGCCGAAGACGACGTCCACCCACGGCGCCTTCTCGACGATGCCGGAGCGGTCCTTCTGCGCCAGGCAGCCACCGACGGCGATCTGGAGCCCGGGGCGCGCGCGCTTGGCGGCGGCGAGCCTCCCGAGCGTGCCGTAGAGCCGCTCGGCGGCGTTCTCCCGGACGGCGCACGTGTTGATGACGATGACGTCCGCATCCTCGGCGGCCACCTCGTCGGGCGTCGCGGCGGCGTACCCGGCGGCGTCGAGCAGGCCCGCCATGTGCTCGGAGTCGTGGACGTTCATCTGGCAGCCGAGCGTCTTGACCAGGTAGGTGCGCGGGCGCGCGACGGCGTCCGGAGCGGGTGGCGCGCCGGCTGCGACGGGCGGGGGCGTGGGCTGGGCGGACATCGCCGTCAAGGGTACGTGGCCGGCCGGGCGGCCTGCCGTCGTCGGCCGGGCGGCCCGCCGTCGCCCGCCGGGCGGCCCGCCCCGA
>CAZBIO010000306.1:0-16697 GCA_964491965.1 uncultured Cellulomonas sp. | reverse complement strand
CGCGCGTCCGTGCCGACGACGACGTTCTCCAGCGCGGTCATGTCGGAGAACAGCCGGATGTTCTGGAACGTGCGGGCGATGCCGCGGCGCGTGATCTGGTTGCGCTTGACGGCGCCGAGCGGCCGGCCGTCGAACACGACGCGCCCGGACGTGGGCCGGTAGACGCCTGTCATCGCGTTGAAGCACGTCGTCTTGCCGGCGCCGTTGGGACCGATGAGGCCGAGGATCTCGCCGCGCCGGATCTCGAAGCTCACCGCGTCGAGCGCGACGAGCCCGCCGAACCGGACGGTCACCTCCTCGAGCCGGAGCAGCGGTGCGCCGACCTGGGTGGCGATGCGTCGCTCGGGCGCGACGATGCTCGCCACGGTGGCCTCGTCGGCCAGCTCGGGTGCGACGGCCGCGACGTCGACCGCCACCTCCTCGACCACGCCTCCGTCCGGCAGGAACTCCTCGAGGACCGTGTCGGCGGTGACGACCTGCTCCTCCGTGCCCAGGTGCTGGTCGCCGTGCTCGGCGCCGGCGGCGGGATCGGGCGGGATCGTGGTCATCTCACGGCCTTCCCTTCGCTTCGCTCCCGGCGGGTCCCGCCTCCGGCGACCCCCACCGTCCGCTGCGCTGCGGATGCGGCCTCGTGGTCACGAGGCTCCTCCCTGCTCGGTGCGTTCGACGGAGCGCTCGACGCGTCCGACGAGCGCGAGCGCGGCGTGCCGCGCCGCCTGGTACATGCTTCGACCGTAGGCGAGGAGCTTCTGCCGCGCCGGGAACAGCCCCTGCGGCCGGAAGATCATCAGCACCATCAGCGCGAGGCCGAAGAACAGGTACTTGAAGTTGGCGATCTCGTTGCCGTCGATCGGGATGCCGAACAGCTGCGTGCGGCCGAGGAAGAAGTTCGGCAGGTACACGATGATGAACGCGCCGAGGATGACGCCGAGCTTGTTGCCCTGGCCGCCGATGATGACGGCGCACAGGAACAGCATCGAGTTGATGACGTTGAACGTCGTCGGGATGACGAACTGCACCTGGCCGGCGTAGAGCGCGCCGCCGAGGCCGCCGATCGACGCGCCGATGAGGAACGCCCACAGCTTGAACTTGAAGGTGGGCACGCCCATCATCTCGGCCGCGTCCTCGTCCTCGCGGATCGCCACCCATGCGCGGCCGACGCGGGAGCGCTCGAGGTTCCCGACGACGAGCAGCACGATGACGATCCCCGCCAGGGCCAGCCAGTACCAGAACAGCCCGGAGTTGAACGGCTGCGCGGAGTTGCCGGCCGAGAACACCCCCGTGGGCCTGGTGTCGCTGACGCCGAACACGGGGTACGAGATTTCGCGCAGGCCGCGGCCGCCGTTGGTGATCGTCTTGAGGTTGTCGGCGAGGAGCCGGACGATCTCGCCGAACCCCAGCGTGACGATGGCGAGGTAGTCGCCGCGCAGCCGCAGCGTGGGCGAGCCGAGGATCAGCCCGGACACCGCCGTGATGAGGATCGCGATGGGCAGGGCGAACACCCAGCCCCAGTTCTTCGGCAGCCAGTCGTCGGTCTGGTTCCACGGGCTGCTGGGGCTGGTCAGCAGGCCCACGGTGTAGGCGCCGATCGCGTAGAAGCCGACGTAGCCCAGGTCCAGGAGGCCGGTCTGCCCGACGACCACGTTGAGGCCGATGGCGAGCAGCGCGTACATGCCGAACTGCGCCATGACGCCGCCGAAGTCGGTGCCGACCGTGGTGAGCACCGGTGGGCGGATCACCGGGAGCAGCGCGAGCAGGACGAGGCCCGGGACGCCGATGCCCCAGTGCGCGGGGCGCGACAGGGAGTCCCACCAGAGGCGGACGCGGTCGCCGATGCCCAGGTGGGGGGCGGCGGGGACGGTCGCTGTGGTCATCTCGGGGCCCCCGCGGATTGCCGGGCGCAGCGAGGGAATGCGTGGGGTGGATTCATGCGCGGGCCCTCCCGAGCGACTCGCCGAGGATGCCGGTGGGCCGGAACATCAGCACCAGCACCAGCAGGACGAAGGCGACGACGTCGCGCCACTCCGTGCCGAACAGCGCCTGTCCGTACAGCTCCATCACGCCGAGCAAGAGGCCGCCGAGGAGCGCGCCGCGCAGGTTGCCGATGCCGCCGAGCACTGCGGCGGCGAACGCCTTGATGCCGAGGATGAATCCGCCGGAGTAGATGATCCCGTTGGGGACGCGCTGCGTGTAGAGCAGCGCGGCGGCGCCGGCGAGGACGCCGCCGACGAGGAACGTCAGCATGATGACGCGCTCGCGGGAGACGCCCATCAGGGTGGCGGTCACCGGGTCCTGCGCCACGGCGCGGATGCCGCGGCCGAACTTGGTCGCGTTGACGAACCGGTCGACGGCGAACGCGAGGGCAAGCGCCGCGACGACGATGAGGATCTCGACGTTGCTGACGTCGGCGTTGACGAAGGTGAACTGCACCGCGGGCTGCACCAGCCGGATGGGCTGCTGCGCGTTGAGGCCGCCCAGCGTGTTGCCGGTCAGCCGCGGCAGGACGAAGTGGACGAACTCCTGCAGCACGAAGGACGCGCCGATCGCCGTGATGAGGAAGACGAGCGCCGGCGCGCCGCGTCGTCGCAGCGGCCGGTAGGCGACGCGCTCCAGGGCGACGGCGGCCCCGCCCGAGACGACCATGCCGCCGATCAGCGCGACCCCGAGGTAGAGGATCGTCAGGCCGATGCCTTCGTCGTACGCGTCGCCGCTGGGCCGAAAGCCCAGGAGCATCAGCGTCGCGAACTGGCCGAACATGCCGAACATGAAGATCTCGGAGTGGGCGAAGTTGATGAGGCGCAGGACGCCGTAGACCAGGGTGTATCCGACGGCGACGAGGGCGTAGATCGACCCGTAGGTGATGCCGTCGATCGTCAGCGCCCAGAAGTTGCGGCCCAGCAGGCCCAGGTTGAAGTTGATGACGCTGTCGGCGAGGACCGGTCCGGCCTGCAGGAGTGCGCTCAAGGGGGCTCCTCGCGGTTCGGAGTGGGGATGAGACCACGACGGCCGGGCCCTGGCGGACCCGGCCGTCGGTCGGTGCTCACTGCACCTGGTAGATCCAGGTCGTGGTCTCGCCGAGCTCCCCGGTCTCGTCCCACTTGTAGTGCTTGGCCAGGCCGTAGCCGTCGTAGGCCCGCACGTAGTCGACGAGCGCGGCCCGGTCGGTGATCCCGGAGGCGATGCCGCTCAGGATGATCGTCGCCAGGTCGTAGCCCTCGACCGAGTACACGCCCGGGGCCTGGCCGTACGCGTCCTGGTAGAGCGTCGCGTAGGCCTCGGGGGCGGGGCCGCACGGGCAGGTGAGGTAGGCGTCCTTGGACGCGCTGCCGGCCTGCTCGACGAACTGCGGGTCGTTGGTGCCGTCGTCCGAGACGAACGCGCCGGTGTAGCCGCCGTCGCGCAGCTGGGAGACGAACGGCGCGGCCTCCGCGTAGTACCCGCCGTAGTAGACGGCGTCGGGGGCGGCGTCGGTGATGATCGACACGAGCGCGGAGAAGTCCTTGTCGCCCGTCTTGACGTCACCCGCGCACGACGGGTCCGCCACGTCGCCGAGCGTCTGCGCGACGACCTCGGCCAGGCCGATGCCGTAGTCGGAGTCGTCCTGGACCACGCAGACCTTGCCGAAGCCGAGCGTGCCGGTCATGTAGTTGCCGGCGGCGCCGCCCTGCGAGTTGTCGTTGCCGAGGCCGCGGACGAAGTTCGTCCAGCCGTTCTGCGTCAGGCCGGGGTTGGTGGCCGACGCGGTGAGCATCAGCAGGTTGGCCTGCGAGAACACCGGCCCGGTCGCGTTGGACTCGCCGGAGAACGCCGGGCCGACGATGCCGAGCACGGAGGCGTCGGAGACGACCGAGGGCGCCACCTGGGTCGCCTTCTGCGGGTCACCCTCGGTGTCGAACTCCTTGAGCGTCACCTGGCAGCCGGGGTTGGCGCCGTTGAACGCGTCGACGGCGAGCTTGGCGCCGTTGAGGATGTTCTGGCCCAGCGCGGCGTTGCCGCCGGTCAGGGCGCCCATCATGGCGATCGACATGCCCTCGGGGCACGAGTCGGTGGTGAGCGTGGCGGGGTCGACGGCGTCGGTCGTGGTGCCCGCCGCCACCTCCTTGCCGTCGGCGTCGACCTGGGCGAGCGGGACGATCGACAGGGCCCCGGAACCCTCCGTGGTCTCCTCGGGGGCGCTGGTCTCGGCACCGGTCGTCTCCTCGGCCGAGGTCTCGCTGCCGGCGGGCGCCTTGGCCGCGCAGCCGACGAGCACGAGCCCGGCGATGGTGACGAGCGCGACGCCCGCGAGGCGCGGTGTCCTTCTGCGCATGTGCTACCTCCGTGGTTGATGGGGTGGCCATGGCGACCCCCGTTCCCGACCCGTCAGCGTCGGTGTTGGCGGTCAACCTAGGTCCGTTGCGTTTCAGTTGCGTTACCGCAGCACGACGACGGATTACGGATCGAGATGCAGGGTGTCACGATGTGATCACGATGGCTAGGCCCTTTACGCAACGGACACACCCGGCCGCGCGCGGGGTGTGGGGGTGGGCTCGTCGGGCATCCGGGGGTGACCTCGTCGTACGCCGGCGCGCACGACGAAGGGACGGCCGGGTGTGGACGAAGGCGGCATCGCCGCGCCGGGACCGGGGCCGCGTCGTGGACGATCGGTGGACGTGATGTGTCCGACAGGTGAAATCCCGGCCAACTACTTTCAGTCCACACCGGTGCACGGTGATCCCGCAGGTGGCTGACCCGCGCATTCGCGGTGGCGCGGGCTATCCACAGCGCTGTCCACGGCTGTGCACACCGGCGCGCCGACGGCTGTCAACAGGCCGCACGGAGTGCTCCACAGCGACGGGCTCGGGGTGTGGACGAGCGCCCTTGACGGGCTTGGTCTCGGACCACTCGCGGCCCTAGCGTCGTCCCAGTCATCGGTCCGGGGCGCCGGTTTCGTGGGTTTGTCGGACCCATCGTGTACACACGTTCGACGTGAGGACTGGGAGCGAGCGAGGTGGCACACCGGTGACGATCGAGGACCTCGAATACGGTCTCTCGGCCGGCCCGGGCGGGCCCGATCGCACGCCCCCGCAGGACGTCGACGCGGAGCGCTCGGTGCTCGGCGGCATGATGATCAGCAAGGACGCGATCGCCGACGTCGTCGAGGTGCTGCGCGGCGCCGACTTCTACCGCCCCGCCCACGAGCTGGTGTACGAGGCGGTGCTCGACCTCTACGGTCGCGGCGAGCCGGCCGACGCGATCACCGTGGCGGACGAGCTGACCAAGCGCGGCGAGCTGGCGCGGATCGGCGGGGCGCCCTACCTCCACACGCTGATCTCCACCGTCCCGACCGCGGCGAACGCGGGGTACTACGCGCGAATCGTCCGGGAGCGGGCCATCCTTCGCCGGCTCGTCGAGGCCGGCACCCGCATCACGCAGCTCGGGTACGCCTCGGACGGCGGCGACGTCGACGAGCTGGTGAACACCGCCCAGGCGGAGGTCTACGCCGTCACCGAGCGGCGCTCGAGCGAGGACTATCTGCCGCTCTCGGAGATCATCGGCGGGACAGACGACGAGATCGAGGCGGCCGGCCACCGCGGCGAGGGGATGATCGGCATCCCCACGGGGTTCGCCGACCTCGACCGGCTGACCAACGGGCTGCACCCGGGCCAGATGATCGTCATCGCGGCGCGGCCGGCCGTCGGCAAGTCGACGCTCGGCCTCGACGCGGCGCGCGCGGCGGCGATCAAGCACCACCTGACCACGGTGATCTTCTCCCTGGAGATGAGCCGCAACGAGATCACCATGCGCCTGCTGTCCGCCGAGGCGCAGGTGCACCTGCAGAAGCTGCGCACCGGCCAGATGGGCGAGGCGGACTGGTCGAAGCTGGCGTCCACCATGGGCAAGATCTCCGAGGCACCGCTGTTCATCGACGACTCGCCCAACATGTCGCTGATGGAGATCCGCGCGAAGTGCCGGCGGCTCAAGCAGCGCCACGACCTCAAGCTGGTGATCATCGACTACCTGCAGCTGATGTCGTCCGGCAAGCGCGTCGAGTCCCGGCAGCAGGAGGTCTCCGAGTTCTCCCGCGCACTCAAGCTGCTGGCCAAGGAGCTCGAGGTCCCGGTCATCGCGATCTCGCAGCTCAACCGCGGTCCCGAGCAGCGGCAGGACAAGAAGCCGATGCTGAGCGACCTGCGCGAGAGCGGCAGCATCGAGCAGGACGCGGACATGGTGATCCTGCTGCACCGCGAGGACGCCTACGAGAAGGAGTCCCCGCGCGCGGGCGAGGCCGACTTCATCGTGGCCAAGCACCGCAACGGGCCCACGGACACCATCACCGTCGCGTTCCAGGGGCACTACGCGCGGTTCGTCGACATGCAGATGTGACGCGGGTGCTCGTGTAGGGCGTCAGTCGGGATGATCAATCGTCAACCAACTTGATCGCTGCATGATCAATCGTCAGTGAAGGTGATCAGCGCGGTCGTCGGGGATGGGACGCCGTTCCAGCGTCCCTACCCAAGTCGCGCAGTCGCAGGATGACGCCACGACGCAGCCGTGGCGTCATCCCGTTTCTCTCACACACGCACCTCAAGCACGACCTGGGCGATCTGAACGGCGATCTCCTCCATGGACAGGTCCGAAGTACGGAAGGCAACCTTGTCGGCCAGGCTCGCCGACTGCGCTATAACCTCGTTACGGGTCACCTCGTGCCAGATCGGCAGCAGGCTCTGCTGGCCGGCCACGCTGAGCGTGACCAGGCCGTCGAGCTCGTACTGGGTCCAGCCCTTGGCGAAGAACGCGGGGGACAGTACGACGATGCCGAAGCGGCTTGAGGCGATGCCCTGGTCGATCTTGCGGCGCAAGCTGTCGCCGACCTTCAGTTCCAACTCGTCGAGCCACACGCTGACGCCCTGCTCGATCAGCGCGTCAGCCAAGGGCCTCGCCACCGCCGCCTTGTCCTCGCTGGCGTGGGAAAGGAAGACGTCCCACACCTGTCCCCCCATAACGTCGCTGCTCGGCGGGACTTCCGGGCGCGTACGCACGATGTTGCGTAGTGCCTCGGACGTCTGCCGGATCTCCGGCAGGTAGCCGCGCGGGGGCGGCTCGACGGCGACGCCGACACGTACGCGGCCGGCGTACCCACCGAGGTCGACTGCCAGGTACCAGTGGCCCGACGAGGGCACGCCGATCCGCGCCGGCGACTTCTTGGCCAGCCCGCCGTAGTACCGGTAGCGCCCGCCGCGGCCAGACGAGTACGTGCGGTAGTTGCTGGCGTCCATCAGCAGGACGTTGGCCTGCTTGTCCAGGGTGACCACAACGGTCGAGCCGCGTTCGAGGTGGCCCAAGTCGCTCTTGAGGTGCTGCATCGCTCAGCCCCTCGGCGGGTGTGGGTCGTTGCCGTACGAGTCGCGCTCCCTGATACGCCCATCGCGCCCGTGCAGGAAGAACTCCACCTCGTCGCCGCGCGCCAGCCCTCGGCCTCGTGCCTCGGCTTCGGCCTGCGTGTCGTGGACCGACGACGGGCGCTCGGCACCGTCGCGGATCACGTTCCAGTCCCCGTCCGGCCGGGGGGTCACGTGCACATCGCGTTTGCTGGTCATGCTGAACCGCTCCTTCCGCATGCTGTCGAACCTGGACGAGAGGATGCTCGGCCCGGCCACTGACAACGGCCGGGCCGAGCGCCAGCTACCGACCTCGCCCTCGCGTGGGCGTCTGCGACAGTGCGCTTGCCGCAGCCGTCTTGGCGGGCTTCGACGCCGACGGGCTCTGCAGCGTTCTACTCGCTGCCGTGGCCGCCTTCTGGCCGGTCTGCTTGGGGTTCTTCGCCATCTGCTCTCACCTCCCTTCGTGCCAGCTATTGCCTCTGGCACGAAGGGGGTGGTCTCATGCGGATGTGCACCCGCACCTGGCGGTGTTCATCATCGAGCCCAGCACAGCCGCGCGATTTTCATCTCCGAATCCTCGGCGTGGCGCGGCCTCGCCGTCGTTCACTCTCGGCGCGCCTTCGCACGCCGACCTGCACCGGCGCCTAACTTGAGTCTGTGACTTTCGCGCGAATTTCGTCACCGCGGGATCAGCGATGCCGCCGGCGAAGCTGACGCCCGTCAAGCCGGTGCCGCCCTCGAGGGGCGAGGCCGAGCTGCTCGTCGCCTACTGCGCGCGACCGAAGTGCCGGAGCGAGATCAAGAGACCCGCTGGGCGGGGTCGGCCGAAGGACTACTGCTCGCGCGAGTGTCAGTTGAAGGCTCACGACGAGCTGCGCATCCTGCGCTCGCGACTTGAGCGCTACCAAGACGTCATCGACCAAATCCGCATCGATATCGCCGCGTTCGGGCGACCGGCCGACGACGAGGAGATCCCCGCACAGTCGGACGTCCTGGCGCGGCGCGCATTCAACGCGCTGCTTCGCGCGGAGGGAGTCCTGACGTTCGCTCCGGAGACCGACGCTCTCACGGGTGAGTTCCGCGCCGTCGTCGATGCCGTCTCGCCACTCGTGAAGGAAACGGTCAGCCGGGCGAGCTGAGCCAAGTCGCTTTGACGCCATGCGCGGTCACAGACGTTCGAGGCCGTCTGTCGCCAGAAGATGATCGATGATCAGTGCCGGCACCGGACCACCGCGCACGAGGAGCAGCCAAGAACCCTAGCCGCGCGCCGCCGACATACGCGACGTCGCTCACGAACCTCAGATTATTCTCTGAGGCCTCAGACTATTTTCTGAGCTTCTTCGGTAGGCTTGATGCGGAGGAGGTGGGTCGGCGTGGACTTGCAGCACACACTCGCTGTGGTCACAACATCGGTCGACGGCGATGTGTTGGCACGGCTCGCGCTCGTCGACGAGGCGTTCACTGCCGGCCAGCTCCACCGGCTTCTGCCTGATGTGTCGCCGGACGGCATCCGCCGTTCGTTGGCACGGCTCGCAGAGCAGGGAGTCCTGGACGCGATACGGGTCGGGCAGCAGGCGATCAGTTACCGCCTGAACCGGGATCACGTTGCCTCGTCGGCGATTGTCGAGCTCGCCAATTCCTACAGCACCGTTCTCCAGCGGTTCGAGGACGAGCTCGCCACCTGGGAGATACCGCCCGTCTATGGGGCTGTCTTCGGCTCATGGGCGCGCCGCCAAGCCACCACCGCCTCCGACCTGGACCTGTTCCTGGTGCGCCCCGACGACGCCGACCAGCAGGTATGGGACGCGCAGGTCGCGAGGGTCGAGCATCTCGGCACCCGGTGGACCGGCAACGACACTCGTGCCCTGGTTCTGCCTCACCGGCATGTCGTCGACCATCCCGACGACCCGGTGCTCGCGTCAATCGTCAACGAGGGGTTGACCGTCGCGGGGCAGCCGACCTGGTTGCGACGCACGATCAGGAAGGCAATGGCACGGTGAGCGCGAGGCCCTGCGATCCACACGTGAAGGCGGGTCGGTTGACGAAGGCGAACCAGTTCGCCGCCGTCGCCCACGACGTGCTGGATCTGGCCGACGAGTCCGACGAGGTAGCTGACGCGTTCGTCACCCTCGCCGTCCACGCCGGCATCGCCGCGGCGGACGTGATCTGCTGCGCCCGCCTGAACGTCCACCACCAGGGCGAGAACCACAACGACGCCGTCGACCTGCTCGACAAGGCTGATAAGACCGCCGCGAGGCACCTGCGAACGCTGCTGGCCATGAAGACCCGTGCAGGCTACTCATGGGCGGCGGTGAGCGGACAGGACTGCCTCAAGGCAGAGCGGGCGATGGACGCGCTAGTCGCGGCCGCTCGCCGCAATGCCTGACTCGGGGTGACCAGTAGTCGACGAGGCCGAGGAAGTCGTCGCGTGGCGATCGATGAACTAGCCGATCAGCGGTTTGAACCCTTCCACGGCTGGCACGCCCCCCGGAGGCCCGGCGCCGTGCCGGCCCCCGGGGGGCGGTGCGGCGTCAGGCGCCCGGGTAGCGGTTGACCGTGCAGACGAAGTACGTGACGGCGTCGAGGACCGTCGCGTCGCCCGCCGTCGCCGCCGCGAGCACCTCCTCGGCGGAGTCGAGAACCCCGTTGCCGTCGAGGTCGCCGGAGGTCAGGGCGGCGTCGTAGCCGTTGGGGAACGCGACCGGGTGGACGGCCCAGCGGCCCCCGTTGAAGTCGGTGTCGCCGGGAGCGGCCTCCGCGACGTTGAGCTGGACGCCGCCGAGGTCGTAGATGATGTCGTAGGAGTGCGCCGGGGCGCCGGTGCCGGACAGGTCCGTGGGCGTGGCCACCGTGCGGTACGTGACGCCGTCGACGTAGAAGGCCGGTCCGGTGACCTTGGCCGAGGCGGCGAACGGGAACGCGAGGACGCCGGCTGCTGTGACGGCGAGCACGGCGGCGCTGCGGATGCGAGACATGGTTCCTCCTGTTCCACCGGCCGGACGGCCGGTCACGGACCAGTCAACGAACCAGCGAGCGCGGACTCCATGACGGCCGCCTGACGTCGGCATTACGGTCCGGTGACCGACCTTGCGAAGTGGTGACGAAAGGTCGGCTCCCCCGGAACGTCGCCGGTGCCGTACTTACCATGCCCTCGTGGCCCGGGTGCTCGTGGTCGACGACGACGCCACCGTCACGGAGGTGGTGGGCGCCTACCTGGAGCGCGCCGGATTCGTGGCCGACCTGGCCTACGACGGACCGTCGGCGCTCGCGGCCGCCGAGGCCCACCCGCCCGACCTCGCGATGCTCGACCTCATGCTGCCGGGGTTCGACGGGCTCGAGGTCTGCCGGCGGCTGCGGCTGACCCGTCCGGCGCTGCCCGTGATCATGCTGACGGCTCGCGCGGAGGAGGAGGACCGCGTCCTCGGTCTCGAGGTGGGCGCGGACGACTACGTCACCAAGCCGTTCAGCCCCCGCGAGCTGGTACTTCGCGTCCAGTCGCTGCTGCGGCGCGTCGGCGGGGCGGCGACGGCGGCGGCACCCGCGACGGCGGCGGCACCCGCGCCCGCGCTCGCACCGCAGGCGAACGACGACCACACGCCGCCCCCGCTCGTCGACGGCGACCTCGAGCTCGACCCGGCGGCCCACCGGGTGCGGAGGGCCGGTGCTGACCTGGCGCTGACCGTCCGCGAGTTCGAGCTGCTGGCGTGGTTCCTCGCGCATCCGGGGCGGGCCGTGGGACGCGCGGAGCTGATGTCGGAGGTGTGGCACTGGGACTTCGGGGACCAGTCGACGGTGACGGTGCACGTCCGGCGCCTGCGGGAGAAGCTCGAGCGCGACCCGTCGGCACCCGTCCGGCTCGTCACCGTGTTCGGCATCGGCTACCGCTGGGACCCCGCCTGATGGGCGGCTCCTGATGGGCGGGCTCGCCCCAGTCGGTCTCGCCGCGGGTGTCACCGCCGCCGTCGGTGCCCTCGGCGCGGCCGGCGTGCTCGCGCTGGCCCGACGACGAACGTTCGCGGCCGCGGTGGCGGCGCCCCTCGTCGTCGTCGTGTCTCTCACGGTCGGCGTCCTGGTCAGCTCGCGGGTGATGCTGCTCGACCCGGAGGACTCGCGCGCGGTGATGGTCACGCTCGCCGCCGCCGTGCCGGTCGCGGTCGTCGTCGGCCTCGCCCTCGCGCGCCGGCTCGACGCGGCGACACGGGCGGCCGCCCGCGCGCGGGCCGAACGGGAGCGTGACCAGCGCGTCGAGGAGAGCCGGCGCGAGATGGTCGCGCGCGTCTCGCACGACCTGCGCACGCCCCTGGCCGGCATGCGGGCGATGACGGAGGCGCTCCAGGACGGCGTCGCACCCGACCCCGGCGCCTACCTCACCCGCCTCAAGGCCGAGGTGCTCCGGATGAGCGGGATGGTGGACGACCTGCTGACCCTCTCGCGCCTGAGATCGTCCGTCCTGACGCTGCGGACGGAGCTCGTCGCGCTCGCCGACGTCGCGTCGGACGCGGTCGCGCAGGCGGTCCCCGTCGCGGATCGCGCCGGCGTGGTGCTCTCGGGCTCGTCGGACGGGCCGACGCCGGTCCGGGTCGACGCCCGGGAGGTCGGCCGCGCCATCGCCAACCTCCTGGCCAATGCGACGGCCGCGACGCCGGCGGGCGGCCGCGTGCACGTGTCGGTCGCGGCGCGCGACGACCACGCCGTGGTCGAGGTCGCCGACGGGTGCGGCGGCATCCCGGTGGAGCACCTCGCGCACCTCTTCGAGGAGGGGTGGCGCGGCGATCCCGCGCGGCGCCCGGGTGGCGCCGGCCTGGGGCTGGCGATCGTCCGGGGCGTGGCCGACGCGCACGGCGGCTCGGTGACAGTCCGCAACGACGGCCTCGGATGCGTGTTCGAGCTGCGACTGCCGCTCGCCGCAGCCGGCTGAGCCGCCTTCGTCGGGCCCGGCCCGAGCCACTGCACCCGAGCAACCTTCGCGGGCAGTACCGTCGCCCCGTGACCGGGGACGCCGCCGCGCTGGCCGACGAGCTGCTCGTCCGGCTGCGCGCGCAGGCGAACCCCGCGAACCTTCCGGGGATGGCCCGCTACGGGATCGCCACCGAGCGCGCGCTGGGCGTCGCCATGCCGGTGCTGCGGGGGCTCGTCCGCGAACTGCGGCCGCTGCGACGCAACGACCCGTCGCTGGTCCACGACGTCGCGGCGCGCCTGTGGTCGTCGGGCGTCCACGAGGCCCGGATCCTCGCGGGACTCCTCGACGTCCCCGTCTTCGTCACGCCGGGGCAGGCCGACGCCTGGGTGGCGCAGCTCGACTCCTGGGACGTGTGCGACCAGCTCCAGGGCCTGTTCGTCCCGACGCCGTTCGCCTACGACAAGGCCGTCGAGTGGGCCGGCAGCGCGGAGACGTTCGTCAAGCGTGCGGGCTTCGTGCTGATGTGCCAGCTCGCCGTCCACGACAAGGCGGCGCCCGACGAGCGCATCGTCGCGTTCCTCCCGCTCGTCGAGCGGGAGGCGTCCGACGAGCGGCCGATGGTGAGCAAGGGCGTCAACTGGGCGCTGCGCCAGATCGGCAAGCGGTCGGCGGCGTGCCACGCGGCGGCGGTGGCGACTGGCGAGCGGATCCTCGCGGCGCGCCCCGGCCGCGGGGGCGACGTGGGCGATCGCGCGGCCCGATGGGTGGCGCGTGACGCCCTGCGCGAGCTGCGCGGCGATGCGGTGCTCCGCCGCCTCGGCCTCGCCTGACCGGCCGTAGGTGGGGCGGCGGGCGAAAGAAGTTCGGGGAGGCGGCCGGCGAGCGCATCCCCATGTACCGTTATCGAGACGCTGACCTGGGGCGACAGCCGAGCCCGGCAGCGAAAGAGATACGGACCGGCCCGACGATGGGACAGCGATGGCAACCGAGCTCCACGTGGCAACCACCGGCGACGACACGGCGGACGGCACGCCGACCGCCCCCTTCCGCACGATCAGCCGCGCGACCGAGCTCGCGCAGCCGGGCGACGAGGTCGTCGTCCACGAGGGCACCTACCGCGAGTGGGTCAAGCCCGCGCGCGGCGGGCTGTCGGACACCCGCCGCATCACGTACCGCGTGGCGGACGGCGAGCACGTGGCGATCAAGGGCTCGGAGCGCGTGACCGGCTGGGTCCGGGACCAGGGCACCGTGTGGAAGGTGACGCTGCCCAACGCGCTGTTCGGCGACTGGAACCCCTACGCGCTCGAGGTCGACGGCGACTGGATCGTCTACGGCTCCCAGGACGCGCCGAAGAAGCACCTCGGCGACGTCTACCTCGACGGCATGAGCTTCTGCGAGGTGACCAGCCCCGACGAGCTCGTCGACCCGCCGCTGCGCAGCGAGGTGACGGACCACTGGACGGGCATCGTCAACCCCGTCCGCAACCCCGAGCAGACCCGCTACGTCTGGCACGCCGAGGTGGGGCCCGACGAGACCACGATCCGAGCCAACTTCCAGGGCGCCGACCCCAACGAGCGGCTGGTCGAGGTCAACGTGCGCCGGTCGGTGTTCTACCCGGTGCAGCACCACGTCGACTACGTCACGGTGCGCGGCTTCGAGCTGGCGCACGCCGCCACGCCCTGGACCCCGCCCACCGCCGACCAGCCCGGCCTCATCGGCCCCAACTGGGCCAAGGGCTGGATCATCGAGGACAACGTCATCCACGACGCGAAGACCTCGGCGGTCTCCCTGGGCAAGGAGGCCTCGACCGGCGACAACTACTCGCTGCAGCGCAACGACAAGCCGGGCTACCAGTACCAGCTGGAGTCGGTGTTCAGCGCGCGCCGGATCGGCTGGGACCGCGAGCACGTCGGGTCGCACGTGGTGCGCCGCAACCACATCTACGACTGCGGCCAGAACGGGATCGTCGGGCACCTGGGCTGCGTGTTCTCGACGATCGAGGACAACCACATCCACGACATCGCGCTCAAGCGCGAGTTCTACGGCTACGAGATCGGCGGCATCAAGCTGCACGCCGCGATCGACGTGGTGATCCGGCACAACCGCATCCACGACTGCTCGCTCGGCATCTGGAGCGACTGGCAGACGCAGGGAACCCGGTTCTCCCGCAACGTCCTGTACGCCAACAGCCGCGACCTGTTCGTCGAGGTCAGCCATGGCCCGTACCTCGTCGAGCACAACGTGCTGGCCTCGCCCGTCTCCCTGGAGCTGTTCAGCGACGGCGGCGCGTTCGTCAACAACCTGGTGCTGGGCACGCTGCGCCGCGAACACGTGTTCAACCGGGCGACGCCGTACCACGTGCCGCACTCGACGCAGGTCGCCGGGTATGCCGTGGTCTACGGGGCCGACGACCGCTGGGTGGGCAACGTGTTCGTCGGCGGCGACCTGGACGGCGCCTACGCGCCGGACGGCCGCAGGCACCAGAGCCCGGCGGGCTACGGGACGGCGGGCTACGACGGTCACCCCGCCTCGTTCGACGAGTACCTCGGGCTCGTCGGGCACCCCGCGGACGGCGACCTCGACCGCTACCTCGACGTGCCGCAGCCGGCCTATGTCCGCGACAACGTCTACGCCGGCGGCGCCCGGCCCTACGAGCGCGAGGAGCGTCCGGCGGTCCTCGGCGGCCCGGCCACGTTCACGGTGTCCGACGAAGGCGACGCCGTCTTCCTCGAGGCGACGCTGCCCGACGAGTTCGCGGGCTGCCGCGTCGGCCCGGTCACCGGTGCCGACCTGCCGCCCGTGCGGCTGGCGGGCGCGGACTTCGAGGAGCGCGACGGCGGCCCAGCAGTGGTGGACGTGGACCTCGTCGGGACGCGGAAGGTCGCCGGAGGGACGTATGCCGCCGGGCCGCTGGCCGGCCTCGGCGCGGGGAGGTCGCGCGTCCGGATCTGGTGACGACGGTGCGGTGCGCCCTGCTCCGGCGGGGCGCACCGCCGTCCGCCGCGATCAGTCCCCGAGGCCGACGCCCACCTGCCGCGCGGCGGTGACCCACTCGTGGTCCGGGGGGACCATCTTGATCTTCCCGGCCACCTCGGACAGCGGCACGGACTCGGTTCCCTCCCCGCGGGCCGCCACCATGACGCCGAACTCGCCGCGCGCGACGAGGCCCGCCGCCGCGGACCCGAGCCGAGTCGCGAGCAGGCGGTCCGCCGCGCACGGCGTCCCGCCGCGCTGCACGTAGCCGAGGATGGTCACGCGCGTCTCCAGCCCGGTCGCCGCCTCGAGCTCGCGCGCCAGCTTGAACGTGTGCTCGCGCTGGATGTCCTCGACGTGGGCGAGGTGCGCCCGCGCGGCACGCTTGGCCTCCGGGGACCCGGCGGAGTCCGCGAGGAGCAGGGCGGCCTCGTAGTCGGCGGCGTCGTTGACGTCGCGCGCGCCCTCGGCGACGGCGACCACCGAGAAGTTGGAGCCGTGCTGGGTGCGGGCCTTGACCGTCGCCGCGACCGAGTCGACGGAGTACGGGATCTCCGGGATGAGGATGATGTCCGCACCGCCGGCCAGGCCGGCGCCGAGCGACAGCCAGCCGGCCCGGTGGCCCATGATCTCCGTGAGGATGATCCGGTGGTGGCTGTGGGCCGTCGAGTGCACGCGGTCGATCGCGTCGGTGGCGATCTCCATCGCGGTGGCGAACCCGAACGAGGTGTCCGTCATCGCGATGTCGTTGTCGATGGTCTTCGGCAGGTGGAGCACGTTGAGCCCGGCGTCCACGAGCTTCATCGCGTTCTTCGCCGTGCCGCCGCCGCCCAGCAGGATCAGGGCGTCGAGGCCGTCGCGCTGGTAGTTCTCGACGACGGTCGGCACCATGTCGCGCACCTCGCCGTCGACGACGAACTTGTTCACCTTGTCGCGGCTGGTGCCCAGGATGGTGCCGCCGACCGTGAGGATCCCGGACAGCGCCTTGCCGTCCAGCGGGACGGACCGGTTCTCCACCAGGCCGGTGATCCCGTCGCGGAAGCCGACGAGCTCCATCCCGTAGTGCCCGATCGCGGTCTTCCCGAACCCGCGGATCGCTGCGTTGAGACCGGGGCTGTCACCGCCCGCGGTGAGGATGCCCACCTTGCGGACCTTCGTCGTGCGGGCCATGACCGCTCCCTTCGTCGTGCGACCGGCGCCCACGTGGTGCTGGATCGGCCGCGGCGGACTACCGTCATCCCACCATCGCGGGAGGGAGGCGTCACTATGTCGCGCGCCCCCACGTCCGCCGCGCCGGGCCTGCGCCCGCTGCCCCAGGCGCTGCCGCCTCGGCCGGGCCAGGTGCTCGGCACCTGGAACGTCGAGGCGACCGCCCACCTGCGCGGGCTGCGCGCGGGGTTGCACGCGGCGCTGCGCGCGCACCGGTCCGTGGCGGCGCCCGTGGTGCTCGTCGCGTCGGA
>CAZBIO010000305.1:0-3400 GCA_964491965.1 uncultured Cellulomonas sp. | reverse complement strand
ACCACGGGCTCGTCGTCCGCGACGCCTTCCCCCGCGCGCTCACCCACCACACCGCTTGCCTCTCCCGGTGCGACGACCAGCCCGGGGACGTGCGCCGCAACGGTCGCCGGCAACAGCCGGGCCAGCACCGGGTCGATCTCGACGGCGAGCACGTCCGCGCCCGCCTCGAGCAGCCCGAGCGTCAGCGACCCCAGCCCGGGCCCGACCTCGACGACGGTCTCGCCGGGCACCACGCCGGCCTGGCGCACGATCTTGCGGACCGTCCCGGCGTCGAGCACGAAGTTCTGCCCGAGCGTCTTCGTCGGCCGCACACCCGCGCGCCCCGCCAGCTCGCGGATCTCCGCCGGCCCGAGCAGGGCGGCACCCTCGGACCCGGCGCGCTCATCCACGCCCCGCACGCTACCGACCCGGCGCCGACGCCACCGCCCCCCGGCGCCCCACCGTTACCTCCCCCGCACCTTCAGCGACCCCCTCGCCCCCGCCTTCGACCTCACCAGCACCTTTACCGATCGCCTTCCCCACGTTCACCTTCCCCAGCACCTTCACCGACGCCGGCCCCCACCTTCGCCGGACGACCCACACCCCCAACTTCACCCTCCCCAGCACCTTCACCCCTCCCCACCACTCCCACTGCGTCCGAGAGTCACGTGGCCATAGGCACGCAACTCTCGGACGCAACGAGAGGGGAGGCGAAGGGCGAAACGAAGGACGAACGAAGGGGGCAGGAGAAGGGAAGAAGAAGGGGGAAGTGACGAGTCCCGACCGGCTCTCGGGCGGACCGGACCGGCTCGTCTTTCTGGTGTGTGTTGACGTGGTGATCACGTGGTCAACACGGGCGCGCGTGTGTTGACGTGGTGATCACGTGGTCAACACGCGCGCGAAAGCGGAGGCGTTGCCTGACGCGGGCTCGACCACAGTTGACGACGCTCAAGCGAGTCGCGGTCGACGACGCTGAAGGGAACCGCGGTCGGCGAGACTCAGGTGAACAGTCGGCTGCCGCACACCGGCCAGGGGCTGGCGCCCGAGCGGGCGTACAGCGCCTTGGCGCGCGCGGTCTGCTCCTCCGGCGACGCCTGCGAGGGCAGACCTGCGCCACCGACGCCCTGCCACGTCCCCACCGTGAACTGGTAGAGCCCGTAGTAGAGGCCGTTGCTCGACACGATGGTCGGGTTGCCGCCGGACTCGCATGCCGCGAGCGCGGCCCAGTTGAGCGAGTCCACGTCGCCGGAGACGGCGGGGGCGGGGGACGACGAGGTCGCGGGCGGCGGCGCGACGGGCCGCGGCTTGGTGCCGACGGCGATCACCTCGTCGACGGGTGCCGTGGTGACGGAGTCGGAGCGGTGGATGCGCGCCGTCTCGACGCCGTCCACGGTGGTCACGGTGTCCACCACCGTCCGCACGCCGGGCACGCCCGCCGTGCGCACCGCCTTCTTGCCCGTGTACAGGTCCGGGTCCTCGACGGTCGACGAGGCGAACGGCACCTCGCTGGTCGTCGTGACGTCCTGCACCACCACCCGCTGCACCACCACCTGCACGCGGCCGTCGACGCGGCGCACCGAGACGGTGTCGAGCGGCTGCAGCGTCACGTCGGCCGCGGCGAGCACGCCCTCGACGTCGGTCGTGGCGTCCTGCACGGTGCGCGTCGCCCCGTCCGCCACCACGTCGACCGGCGCGCCCCGCGTCAGGTCCAGGCGCACTCCGGCGCGGTTCGCCGAGCGCGACGCCACGAGCGACACCGCGCCGTCGCGCACCGAGAGGTCGGCCAGCGCCTCCGCGGCGGTGAGGGCCGTGGTCCACACGTCCTCCTCCGTCCCGTCGCGCGAGATCGTCACCTGGTGCGCGTGGCGCACGACGACGTCGGCGCCCTCGGCCAGCGCGCCGGTCGGGGTGACGGCGTCACGCCCGTCGACCGCGACGCCCTGGGCCGCAAGGAGGGCCTCGACGGAACCGGCGAACGTCGAGACGGTGACCTGTTCACCGTCGACGTCGAGGGTGACCGTCTTGTGGGCCTTGGCGACGGCGATCCCGCCGCCCGTCAGGACGAGTGCCGCGGTGACCGCGGTGATCCAGAGCACGCGCGACCGGCGCCACCACCGGTTCCGCGGACCCGCTTGCTGCGGGTCGGTGTTCTGCTCGGGGGTACCGGTGGTGGGGGTCGAGAAGGCCACGAGGCTCCAGCCGTCGTCGTTCCCGGGCACGCGGGGCGGGGCGCGCTCCATCGCGGAGCGCCCGACGAGGCACGAGCGGCGGTCATGCCGGCAGCGCCGAGGGGCCAGGAGGGTGGCCCCGCGTCGGTCCCGGACCTGCGATCCGGCCGTCACGACGGGCCCGCCCTCGCAAGGACGCAGTACCCGTCGGTCGCGTCCGTCCCCGACCCCTCGCGGGGTTCCGAAACGCAAACGCGACGAAAGACCGTAACCGGACAGTGTCCGGTTCGCCAAACGGAGCCTCTAGTAGTAGCCCCGGCTCACCTGGTACGAGAGGGCGCCGCACGGGTCGCCGTAGCGCGCCCCGATGTACCCGAGACCCCACGTGATCTGGGTCGCCGGGTTGGTCTGCCAGTCGGCGCCCGCCGAGCCCATCTTGGAACCGGGCAGGGCCTGCGGGATGCCGTAGGCACCGGAGCTGCGGTTCTGCGCGTCGACGCGCCAGCCGCTCTCCCGGCCCCACAGCTCGAGCAGGCAGGCGAACTGGTCGTCGCCCCAGCCGCGGGCCGCGGCGAGCTCCTTGCCGACCGCCTGCGCCGTGCCGGGCTCCACCGCGACCACCGTCGGGTCGGGCAGGGGTTTAGTGCCCTTGCGCACCACCTGCGCGACCGGCGGGGTGGTGACCACGCTGGTTAGCTGCGTGCGCGAGACGACGACCCCGCCGACCTGCTCCAGCTGGTACGTCGTGGTGCGCACGCCGGCGCGGCCGGGCGTCTTCACCTTCGTCGTGCCGGAGATCAGCGTCGGATCCTCGACCTCCTGCGTCTCGAAGGGGATCGCCTCGGTCACCTTCTCGCCGGTGGAGGCGGCCCGCGTCACCATGACGACGAGCCCGTCCACGGCTGCCGCGTCCAGGGGCACCGACACCTGATCGCCCTCGGCCAGCACCAGGCCGATGTCCTTGAGGGCGTCCCGCACGGTGGCCGCACTGGTGACGCCGTCGATCACCTGGCCGTCGACCGCGAGGTGCACCGTCTTCTGCGTCGAGACGCGCAGCAGCCCGCTCGACAGCTTCGCGCCGCGCGACGCGGACACGCGCGTCCCCTCGCGCAGCCCTAGGCCGTCGACCGCCTCGCCGACGGTGACCGCCGTGGTCCAGACGTCCTGCTTGCGGCCGTCGATCTCGACGGTCAGCTCCCGGCCGTGGCGCACGACGACGAGGTCGCCGGCGGCGACTGGCTCGCCCGGCCCGG
>CAZBIO010000304.1:0-4148 GCA_964491965.1 uncultured Cellulomonas sp. | reverse complement strand
CGGACCGCCAGTAGCGCGCGAGGTCGGCGGTGGCCGGCGCGTACTCCAGTTCGGCGAAGAACCGCGTCGCCGGCCCGTACAGCCGCACCTGGTCGGTGGTCTGGTTGGCGCCGGTGCCGCGCAGCTCGTGCGGGCGGTCGGCGGAGAGCACCAGCAGCGGCACGCCCGAGTGGTGCGCCTCGAGGACCGCGGGGTGGAGGTTCGCCACCGCGGTGCCCGACGTGGTGACGACCGCGACGGGCGCGGGCACCGCGGCCCCGGCCTCCGCGGCAGCCTGGACCGACGCCCGCGCCAGGCCCAGCGCGAGGAAGCCCGCAGAACGCTCGTCGACCCGCACGTGGAGCCGCAGCGGGGGCGCGGCGGCGGGGCGGGTGTCGTCGGCGCGCGCCGCGTCGGCCAGCGCGAACGCGAGCGGCGCACTGCGGCTCCCCGGGGCGAGCACGACGTCGCGCACACCGAGTGCGGCGAGCGCCTGGACCAGCACGCGGGCGGCGTCGGTCGCGGGGGTCACGGCTTCATCATGCCGGAGCCACCCCGCTCGTCCCCGTCCTACCCCGCCACACGTGGTGCTGGAGTGACGGGTGAGGCGTTCTGGCAGTCACTCCCGTCACATCCGTCACACGTGTGGCGGGGTTGGACGCGCGACACGCGCGGCGGGTCACGCGGGAGGGGCGGTCACGCGGTGAGGGACACGCGGGCGGCGCGGGCGGTCCAGCGGGCGGCGAGGTCCGGCGGGGCGGCGAGGCGCGCCAGCGCGGCGGGGTCCGGCTCGGGCCGGCGCACGACGATCTCCCCGGCCTGCGGCAACAGCGGGTCGGTGACGAGGTCGTCCGTGAAGAGCTGTGCGGTGGCCAGCCCGCACGCGTAGGGCAGCTCCGGCAGCGCGGCGGCCAGCGCCAGGCCGGCCGCCAGCCCCACCGACGACTCCAGCGCCGACGACACCACCACGGGCAGCCCCATCCGCTCGGCGAGCTCGAGGCACGCGCGCACGCCGCCGAGGGGCTGCACCTTGAGCACGACGACATCCGCCGCGGCCGCGCGGACCACGGCCATCGGGTCGTCGGAGCGCCGCACCGACTCGTCGGCGGCCAGCGGGACGTGCGTGCGACGCCGCAGCGCCGCCATCTCCTCGACCGTCCGCACCGGCTGCTCGGCGTACTCCAGGCCGCCCGCCGCGCGGTCGTAGCGGGACAGCAGCGCGACGGCCTCGTCGACGTCCCACGCGGTGTTCGCGTCGACGCGGATGCGGCCGTCCGGGCCGAGCGCGTCGCGCACCGCCTCCAGCCGCGCCTCGTCGTCCGCCGCGGACTGCCCGGGCTCCGCGACCTTGACCTTCGCGGTGCGACACCCGCCCGAGGCGAGGACGATCTCGCGCGCCCGCGCGGCGTCGACGGCCGGGACGGTGACGTTGACGGGGACCGCCGATCGCACCGGCGCCGGCCAGCCCTCGTCGGCCGCCTCGCGCGCCGCAAGCCACCAGCGCCGGGACTCCTCGTCGTCGTAGTCCCAGAACGGCGAGAACTCGCCCCAGCCCGCGTCGCCGTGGACCAGCGCCCCGTCGCGCACGACGAGCCCACGGAACTTCGTTCGCAACGGGACGGACCAAGCGATCACCGGGGGGTGGGCGGACGCGGTCGCGGCGGACGGGACTGACGCGGCGGGCATCGCCCCAGGCTAGGTCTCTGTGAGACCGCCGAGTGCACCCGAAACCCGCCGAGTGCGCCCGGAACTTCGGTGGCACTCGGCGAGTTTCGGTGGCACTCGGCGAACAGGGCGCCGCAGGGCGCCACGGCTACCCTGACCGCGTGACCGCCGTCCCGCTGCCGCCGCAGGTCTCCGCCACCTTCGACCCCCGCCGCTGGCGCACGGTCGCCGGATTCGAGCAGCTGACCGACATCACCTACCACCGCGGCATCGACCGCGACGCGGAGCGCGACCTGCCGGTGGTCCGGGTGGCGTTCCACCGGCCGGAGGTGCGCAACGCCTTCCGGCCGCACACGGTCGACGAGCTCTACGCCGTGCTCGACCACGCCCGCCAGTGGGGCGACGTCGGCACCGTGCTGCTCACGGGGAACGGCCCCAGCCGCAAGGACGGCGGCTGGGCGTTCTGCTCCGGCGGTGACCAGCGCATCCGCGACCGCGGCGGCTACCGCTACGCCGCGGGCGACACCGCCGAGGGCATCGACCCCGCACGCGCCGGCCGCCTGCACATCCTCGAGGTGCAGCGCCTGATCCGCACCATGCCGAAGGTCGTCGTCGCCCTGGTCAACGGCTGGGCGGCCGGCGGCGGGCACAGCCTGCACGTGGTCTGCGACCTGACGATCGCCAGCCGCGAGCACGCGCGGTTCATGCAGACGGACGCCAACGTCGGCAGCTTCGACGGCGGCTACGGCTCGGCGCTGCTCGCCCGCCAGGTGGGCCAGAAGCGGGCACGCGAGATCTTCTTCCTCGCCCGCGAGTACTCCGCCGACGAGGCCATGGCCTGGGGCGCGGTCAACGACGTGGTGGCGCACGACGACATCGAGGAGGCGGGCCTGGAGTACGCCCGGATCATCGCGACGAAGTCGCCGCAGGCGATCCGGATGCTGAAGTTCGCGTTCAACCTGGCGGACGACGGCCTCGCGGGCCAGCAGGTGTTCGCCGGCGAGGCGACGCGCCTGGCGTACTCGACCGACGAGGCCGTCGAGGGTCGCGACGCCTTCCTCGAACGCCGCGACCCCGACTGGTCCCGGTACCCGTACTCCTACTGATCGACCTGGGCCGAGACCCGCCCAGGTCCCTGGGCCGACCGACCGATCGGCCGACCGATCAGCCGACCGTCAACGTCCCCGTCTCGGCCGGGACCAGCTCCACCCACGTGTTGCCGGGCGCCAGCGTCGCGGGCTTGCCGTCCGGCAGCGTCAGCACCAGCGGCGCGTCGTTGGCGGCCTTGCTCCACTTGACGGCGAGCGTCTTGCCGCCCGTCGCCAGCGTCGCGTCGCCGCTGCCGACGAGTGTGTACGTGGGAATCGAGGCACCGCCCTGCGCGCCGAAGCCGGAGCGCGGGTGCGACGCCACCACCGCGACGACGTTGGTCGCCGCCAGCTGCGGCCCGGCCGCCGACGTCGCCGGCGTGCCGTCCTCGGAGCGCAGCCACGTGCTGCTCGTCGGGTCCCACGCCCAGCTCGGGTGGGACGCGCCGGACAGCCGCAGGTCGAGGCTCGTCGCCGGCGTGCCGCCCGTGACCGCGCTGGCCTGCGCGGCCGTCCGCGCGAACGCGAACTGCTGGGGCGGGGCACCGCGACCGGCCTCCGCCTGGCCCCAGAACGTCTCGAGCGAGCCGTACACGTTGTGCGGCGCCGCGCGGTTGCTGGTCCGGTAGAAGCCGTCGTCGCCCGCGTCGTGCGACAGGATCTGCAGGCCCGACCCGTAGGCGAGGTCGAGGATGCCGGCCTGCCCGCCGGAGAACGCCAGCATGCCCTTGTAGGCACTCGCGATGGGGATGTCCATCGGCCGCACGGACCGGATCGGCCCGATCTCCTGCGGCGACTGCGAGTGGAACACCGCGACCAGCCGCGAGACGTCGAACTCGACGATCGTCTCCCAGACCACGTCGGCCGACTCGAGGCCGGACTGCGGCCGCGCCTGCCGGGTGTTCTCGATCTTCACGGCGATCGCGGGCCGGTTGGCCACCTCGCCGGGGACGCCCGTCAGCGGCCACGTCGGCGCCACCGACGGCGTCGGGACCGCGGCCTTCGACGGCTCGATCGACGGCTGGACCAGGAGCGTGCTGCTCGACGGGCTCGGCTCCGGGCCGGGGGTTCCGCTGCAGGCCGCGAGCACCAGGGCGAGCGCGCCCACCAGCCCCGCCGCGGCACCACGTGCCACGCGGACCGGCACGCGCCGGGACGCCGTCGTCGTCATGGTTCCTCCGTCGATCGGTATGGAGCGGCTACCAGGGTGCCACGACTTGGGCGGCCCGAATGACCGTCCGCCTACCCTTGACCCGTGTCCCGCCCGCTCCTCGACCTGCCCGCGGACTCCCCCGGCCTGGTCGACGCGCTGGTCGCGGCGTTGGACCGGTCGGGGCCGGCCGTGCGCCCGTTGCCGCCCGGGGCGCGGGCGTCCGACGAGCCCCCGGCGCCGGGTTCCGCGCCGGCTTCCGCGCC